>JAKIVW010000037.1 GCA_022750355.1 Thermoplasmata archaeon | reverse complement strand
GTGCAGGTCCTGGTCGGGACGATCATGATGGAGACCGCCCTCCTCAACATCAACGGGCTCGCGCAATCGTTGGGGAACGACAAGGCGACCCGGATGTTCGACCTGTGGGTCTCGATGCCCGTGAGCCCGGTCGTCTACGCTCTCTCCAACGCCCTCTCGCTGCTCCCGTTCACGCTGGCGTCCGCGTTGATCACCCTCGGCGTGGCCGTCGGGGGGTTCGGCGTTACCATCAGCTGGGCCATCTTCCCCCTCTTGGTCGGCGGGTTCGTATTGGTGTGGGCGTCCACCCTCGGGATCGGGTACGTGGTGGGAGTCTACGGAGGCACGCCGCGTCAGATCAACTCGACCGCCCAGATCGTCGGTGTCATCCTCACCTTCTTCGCGCCCATCTTCTACCCGGTGTCGGTCCTGCCGGTTCCCTTGCAGGCGGTCGCGTACCTGTGGCCCCTGACGTGGGGCAGCGAGTTCCTGGTCGCCCTGGTCCACGGTGCCGGCGGTACCGCACTGCTCTCGGGAAGCGTACTCATCGCTTACGTGGTCGGTTGGATCGTTCTGATCTCCAGCGGCCTGCGCTGGCGACAGCCGTGAGGGCGGAGCTCCGCCGAACCCGCGCCCGGTCCGCGCGTTAGCGACGCCCGTTGCCGGCGTGCCGTTCCTCGGAACGCTCGAGCCCCTCGACGAATCCCCGCATCTTCCAATAGGTGTCGAGGAACTCCTGCCCGCGGGCGGTGATGTCGAACATCGGACGTCCGTCCACGTCCGCGCTCTGGAGGAGACCGAGCGAGAGCAGGCGGTCCATGAGCAACCGGAGCCGGTCCACGGGCATCCCCGCCCCGTAGGAGACGCGGGTGATCCGCGCGGACCCGTGGTATCGCTTCACGACCTCGAGGACGGTGGCGTACAGGTCCGTCGCTTCGCGACGACGCGCGCCCGCGTCTCCGGAGGATCGTTCGGGGGTCATCCGGCGCCCCGTTCAGAGGGGGAACGCCGGCAACGTGGCCACTTTTTGCGGCGCCGAACGGATCGTGACCCCGGCCTCGGTGGTTAGGGTTCCGGTATACACGACCTCATCCACGGTCGACCCCTCCCGGATCCGGACGTCCCGGGCCACGATCTTTCGAACCTCGCATTTGCGGTCCAACTCGACCGAATCGCCGTAGACGTCCTCGGCCCGGGCGCCCCGAGCCAGCTCGACCCGACCTCCGACGAGCGGCCCGCTCGCCCGCGAGCGGTGGCCGAGTTCGATATGCTGCGCCTTGAGCCCGGAGGTCGTGGCGACAATCCCCCCGATCTCCACCTTGCCGCTCGCGATGGCCCGCTCGGCGGTCAACTTCCCGCCGACCTCGATTTCCTCCGCGCGGAGGGCATCCCCGACGGAGATCATCCCACCGACTTCGAGCGAGCCAGAAAGTTCGAGCGCGCCTCCGACCGAGAACTTCCCCCCGATCTCGACCTCCTCGCCTCGGGCAGATCCCCGGATGTCGCCCATCCCGCCGATCTCGAGCTGGGTGAACTTGAGGTCCTTCCGGGCGGAGAGGACCCCCCCGACCTCGATGCGTCCGCCCTCGGCGGTGTCGCGGAATTCCGCGAACCCGCCGGCGGAGAAATCGCCGAACGTGATCGGCCCTTCGGACGTGAACTTCCCGCCCACTTCGATCCGGTGGCGGATCGCGCCGTTCCCGATGCGGACGGTGCCGCCGACCTCGAGGTCGTCGAGGGAGACTTCGTGGAGCTCGACCGAGCCCCCGGCCTCCACCGAGTGCGCTTCGAGCTTACCGACCAGCGAGAAGTGGCCCCCGACCGAGACCTCCTTGACCGTGAGCGTCGAGGCGCCCTCGAGGCGCCCCCCGACCTCCATCGTCTCGACCGTGGCCGGGCCCCCGAGGCTCAACCGTCGGTCGACATCGACGTCCCGGGCCCGGAACGCCCCGGTGACCTCGAGTTCGCCCTCTTCCGTCGAGAGCGAATCCGTTACGGCCAGGTCGCCGGTTACCCGGACCCGGCCGCGTCGGGAGCGGAACTCCCGACATTCCATGTTGCCTTGCACGTCGACATCCCCCGTGAAGCGTGCTTCGCCCTGGACCCGGATCGATCCGTCCGCCTCGATCGTCGATCGTCCTTCGGCTTCCAGGTTCCCGTCAACGATCCCGAGGCGGATCCGGGCCCCCTTAGGAACGTGCGCGTCGGTCATCGACCGGGATACGCGTCGGGGGGACTATACGCTTAGGTCACGCGAGGTGAGCATCGGGGGAGACTGGGACAGGGCGACCGCCTTATGCCCCGCTCGATACCGGACGGCGTGGAGGACTCGCTCGAGCGCATCCGGACCGAGGTCGTCGCGTGCACCCGGTGTCCGCGTCTGGTCCGATACCGGGCCGCGATCGCCCACGAACGGAAGCGCGAGTTCCGCGACCAGGAGTACTGGGGCCGAGGAGTTCCCGGCTTTGGTGACCCGAATGCCCGGCTGGTCGTGGTCGGACTCGCGCCCGCGGCGCACGGATCCAACCGGACCGGTCGCGTGTTCACGGGTGACCGGTCGGCGGCGTTTCTCGTTCGGGCGTTCCACGCGGTGGGGTACGCCAACCAGCCCACGTCCCAGAATCGCGGGGACGGACTCAGCTACCGAGACCTCTACCTCACCGCGGCCGTTCGATGCGCCCCTCCGGGGAATCGGCCGAGCCCCGCGGAGCAAACCAACTGCGCCCCCTACTTGGAACGGGAGTTCCGGCAGCTCCGGAACACCCGAGCCGTCCTCGCCCTGGGTGGGTTTGCCTGGAACGCCATCCTCGAGCTCGCCCCTCGGGCGTTCGGGGGAACGCCGCCGCGGACCCCGTTTGCCCACGGAGCGTGCGCCCCACTGGGGGAGGGTCGGCCGCTACTTTGGGCGTCGTATCACCCGAGTCCGCAGAACACCAACACCGGCAAGCTCACCGCGCCGATGTTGACGGATCTCCTCCGCAGGATTCAGTCCTCGTACTCGGGGGGCCCGCGCTCCGCGGGTCCGCATCGAGCGGAGGCCGCTTCGTGACGGAATTCGAGGTGCTCGAGCGCGACGGGTTGGCTCGCATCGGCCGTCTCGGGACCCCGCACGGACCGATCGAGACTCCGGCGCTGCTTCCTGTGGTCCACCCCGATCCGACGCGGCAACCGGTCGCCCCCGAGGAGTTCCGGCGTCGCCTCGGCTTGGGGGCCGTGATCACCTCATCGTACATCACGTGGCGAACCCCGCCGCTCCGCGCCGTCGCGGAATCCCAAGGGATCCATGGGCTGATCGGCTTCTCCGGTCCGGTCATGACCGACTCGGGGGCGTTCCAGCAACATGCCTACGGTTCCGTCGAGGTCGGCCCGGAAGAGATCCTCGAATTTCAAGAAGCGATCGGGTCGGACATCGCGACCATCCTGGACGTCTTCACCGAACCGGAGACACCCCACGACCTCGCCGAAGCAGCGCTGCACACCACGCTCGAGCGGGCGGTAGCGGGAAGAGCGGCCCGAAAGGGTCTGCTCGCCGTCCCCGTCCAGGGGGGGCAACATGCCGACCTTCGGGCTGCGTCGGCTCGGGAGGCGAGTCGGCTGGGGGACGTCCTCGCCGTAGGGGGCGTGGTTCCGCTGTTGGAACAGTACCGCTTCGTCGAACTCGCGCGCCAACTCGCGGCGGCGCGTCCCGAACTGACCCCGGCCGCGCCGGTTCACCTGTTCGGCGCGGGCCACCCGATGACGTTCGCCTTTGCGGCGCTCTTCGGGGTCGACCTCATCGATTCGTCGGCCTATCAGAAGTTCGCACGGCGAGGTCGGTTGCTGTTGCCGGAGGGCACGGTGGCCCTGGAAGAGGTCACCGAGGCGACCTGTCACTGTTTCCTCTGCGCCGACATGCCCCTCCGACTGGTCGCCCGTCTCCCCCCCGACGAACGGGAGCGTCGGTTGGCGTTCCACAACCTCCTCACATCCGCCGAAGAGATGGCACTCGTCCGGCAGGCGATTCGGGACGGTACCTTGTGGGAGCTGGCGGAGCGGCGCACCGTCGCTCACCCGTCCCTTCGAGCCGGATTGGAAGAGGCGCGTCGACACCCCGAGATCTTCCTGCCTACGGAACCGGAGAGTCGGCGCGCGTTCCGGGAGGTCGACCCTTCGAGCCGGGGTCGGCCGGCGGTCGTTCGCTTCCAACATCGACTCGAGGCCTATTCGGCCCCGCACCCCCCGGCGCGGCGGCTCGGTCGGATCGGGCTGCGCCCGGAATATTTACGCCACATTCCTCTCGAAGACCGGGCCGGACGCGAGCTTCGTTGGGAAATGGTCACGCCGCTCGGCCCGGTGCCGATCGAGCTCATTGACCAGTATCCGGTCGGGCCGTATCTCGGAGTGGACGAATTCCTCGACCCTCCGCGGCATCGTCCCCCCCGAGCCTTGCAGGAGGAGGTTGCGGCGGCCCTCGGTGATGCGGCCGATCTCGACCGCGATTGGACCGAACCGTGGACTCGGTTCCAGATCCACGCCCTACTCGAGTGGCAATACGGAGCCGCGATCGCGATCGCCCTCGCCCCGGGCCTCCGAGGGGAGCGCTCTCGCCGCACCGGGCGGCTGCGATCGATCTCCCTCGGCCCGACTCCGATGTTCGTCGTCGGTACCGACGGGGTCCCCCACCCGACCTTCCGCGGGGCCGAGCGCCTCCACGAACTTCTTTCCCCCGAGGAACGACGGATCGTCGTCCACGCGGACGCCGTCCCGTTCGTTCGCGCCGGGCGCACGCTCTTCAGTCGGTTCGTGGTCCGGGCCGACCCTCGGCTCGTCCCCGGGACGACCGCGCTGCTCGTCGACCCGTCGGGAGTACTGATCGCGATCGGGCGCCTCCTGCTCGCTCCCCACGAGATGGGCCGTCTCGCCCGTGGGGTGGCGGTACGCGTGACGGCGCACCGGTCCCGGCCCATTCCCGACGATGACGACCGCGGCGAGGACGAGGAACCGGGCGAAGGACGTCCGGTCCCGGGTGACCTTTAAGGCTCCCCCCGATATTCGCGCCCTGACCCCGGTACGATGACGAAGACCTTCCTTCTCCTCCAACTCGACAGTGAGGGCGCGCCCTACTCGGAGATCGCGGACTGCCTCGAGGATCTTGGTTTCCGGGAGGAGACGGAGGGGTACGACTTTGTCTACGACTGGGCCCGCGAGATCAGTGTCAAGGAGTCCCTCGAGTTCGCCGACCGCGTGCAGGTCGCCCTCAAGGGGAAGAAGGTCTGCTTCCGCGTCGAATCGACCGAAGACTGACCGGAGCGCGCAGCGCATCGCCTTTCTACCCTCCCGACGCTGGCCGGCGCGATGGTCATCCTCGGGATCGAGTCGACGGCCCACACCGCGTCGGTCGGCTTGGTCTCCGAACGGGCCGAGGTCCTCGGTCTCGCCTCCGACATGTACCGCCCCACGAAGGGCGGGATCCATCCCCGGGAAGCGGCCAACCACCACGTGGAGCAGTTTCCCGCGCTCGTCCGACGGGCGATGGACGCCGCCCACTTGCAACCGTCCGACGTCGAGGCGATCGCCTTCTCCCAGGGGCCAGGGCTGGGCCCCTGCCTTCGGGCGGGGGCCACCGTGGCCCGAATGCTCTCCCTCGCCTGGGGTCGGCCGCTGGTCCCGGTCAACCATTGTGTCGCCCACATCGAGATCGCCCGAGTACTGAGCGGAATGGAGGACCCCCTCCTCCTGTACGCCAGCGGAGGGAATACCCAGGTGATCGCGTACGGCCGT
The DNA here is from genome assembly GCA_022750355.1 of Thermoplasmata archaeon. GTDB lineage: Archaea > Thermoplasmatota > Thermoplasmata > Lutacidiplasmatales > UBA184 > Lutacidiplasma. The sequence continues at coordinate 7,375 of JAKIVW010000037.1, read as the reverse complement.
GGCCGCTACCGAGTGCTCGGAGAGACGCTCGACATCGGGATCGGCAACTTCCTCGATAAGCTGTGGATCGAGCTCGGCGGAACCTTTCCCGGTGGGCCCGCTCTCGAAGCGGAGGCCAAGAGGGGAAGCGAGCTCCTCGTGCTGCCGTACTCGGTGCACGGGATGGACGTCACCTTTTCCGGGATCCTCACCGCGGCGCTCGCCCTCCATGCCCGGGGGGTCCCGCTCGCCGACCTCGCCTATTCGGTCGAGGTGACCACGTACTCGATGTTGACCGAGATCACGGAGCGCGCGCTCGCCCACCGCCGACGGGACACGGTGGTGCTCGGCGGCGGTGTGGCGTGCAACGAGCGCCTCCGTACGATGGTCCGAACGATGGTCGAGGCGCGCGGAGGGACGATGTTCGCTCCTCCCCGTTCGCTGTGCGTCGACAACGGCGCGATGATCGCGTGGACCGGTTATCTCGCGCTGCGAGCGGGCGTGACCATCCCGGTCGAAGAATCGGTCATCGAACCGCGGCAGCGGACCGACCTGGTCCTCGCCCCCTGGCGTACCGGGTAGTCGCGCTCGACGCCCGCGTTAAGAGTGGAGGCTGGGTCGGAGTTCTGTGGAAGAGATCGACGTCCTCGTCGTCGGTGCCGGACCCGCCGGCACGACCGTGGCGCACCGCCTCGCAGTCGGAGGCCACCAGGTCGTGGTCGTCGAAGAACACCCGCGGGTCGGCTATCCCGTCCAGTGCGCGGGCCTGGTCTCCCAGCGGGCCCTCGATCTCGCGGGGACGACTTCCGTGGTCCGGGCGACGGTCCGGGGCGCCACGGTCTTTGGTCCCTCGCTCGGCTCGGTTCATTTCAAGGCTCCGGAGCCCCGCGCGTTCGTGATCGACCGCGGCGGACTCGATGTCGCGCTCGCGGACCGCGCCGCCCGAGCCGGTGCCGAGTTCCGGACCTCGGTCCGGTTCGACGGTCGGGGAACTTCGGAAGGGGGACGGACCGTCGTTCGGCTCACGGGTCCGGAAAATACCCGTTCGGAGGTGTCGGTTCGCCTCGTGATCGGCGCCGACGGAGTGTCGAGCGCCGTCGCCCGGGCCTTCCGGCTGCGCCGACCGGTCGAGATCCTTCCGGCCTTCGAAGCGGAGATCCCCCGCAGCCCCGGCGACCCGGACACCGTCGAGGTGTACCTGGGGAGAAAGTTCTCCCCGGGGCTGTTCGGATGGTGGATCCCGGACGGATCCGGAGGCGCCCGCGTGGGCGTGGCGGTCGACGCCGATGGAACCTCGGCCCGCGCCTACTTCGACCACCTGCTCGAGTACCTCGCTCGCCGGTTCGGGAAGCCGTTAGGTTCGCCGACCGCGCTCCTGGTTTCCGGGATCCCCATCGGGACCGTGCCCCAGACGCACGGGGACGGGGTGATGCTGGTCGGAGATGCGGCGGCCCAGGTCAAGCCCCTCTCCGGCGGAGGGATCTTCACCGGGATGCGGTGCGCCGAGATCGCGGCGGCCGTCGCGCACGACGCGCTGGGGCGCGGCGACCTCTCCGCGACCCGCCTCGCGGACTACGACCGTGCCTGGCGGGCCGAGTTCGGCGAGGAGTTCCACCGAGCCCTCTACCTGCGCCGTGTGTTTCAGCGACTGGACGACACGGACTTGGACCGTCTGATCGCGGCCCTGCAGGGTTCCGAACTCGCGGCCACGATCGTGGCATTCGGGGACATCGACTTCCCGACCCACGTCGCTCGGCAGCTTCTGCGTCAGTCCCCGTCCCTGGTCCGACTCTTGCCCAAGGCCCTCGGGGCCTGGGTCTCGTCCGGTTCGTTCCGGACCCCCCAGCTCGACTTCGGCGGCCGGAAATAAAGCCAGGCCGCGACCCCGACGAGGGCGATCCCGGCGATCAGCACCGCGTAGATCGCGGTCGAGAGATTGGAAGAGGAGACCAGGATCGACGTTTCCGGTACGACTCCGGAGACCCCGAGCGCACTGACGTTCAGGTCGACCGTCCCGTTCGGACCGGTCGTTCCGGCCGCCCACTGCGACGCGGTGAACCATCCGCGGGACTCGAGCAAGTATCCCGCTCCGCCCGCGGTGAACCGGAGGGCCATTCGAACCGCGAACGCTCCGCTCGGGGTCGTCGCCGAGGTTTGCACCGCCACGGAGCCGCCGATGCTTCGGTCCGCCGCGATCGTCCCCAGGCTGAGATTGACCGAGAGGCCGGACGCGGTGGGTGTGACCAAGGTGGGAGGGGCCGACACTCCGACGTTGGAGGTCGCATTTCCGGGGAAGGCGTTGAAGGCGTACACTTGAAGGGTCAGTACCACCGACAAGATCGATGCGTTGGTCCACGGATCGCCCACCGTGAACGTGATCGTACCTGCGCCTCCGGGCGTGACCTCGGCGCCCGTAAGGTTGGAGACGAACCAGCGGTCGAGTGCGAGGGGGAGCGTCGGGTACGTCGTCGCCTCCGCGGCGGGGAGCCCGGCGAGGCTGAGCCCCACGGAAACCACGACGACCAAGAAGACCACTACAGGGCCAACTCGAGCGGGACCCCGGCTACGCACCGGGCTCCTCCGCGTACCGTCCGCTCTCGGCGAGGCGGACGAGGCGACGGATCCGTTCGGCGGCTTGTTGCTGTCCCCGCCGGCCTCCGACCCCCAAAAGCCCGGATACGGTCCGCGAGGGGACGGTGTTCCGTGAGACCTTGTACAGCGCCCGAGCCAATGCCTTGGGCCGCCCGGTCAAGCCGACGGCATCGAGGTCCGCCCGGAATTCCTCCCGTTCGGTCAGGCGGTCGGCGAGGATGGCGAGGACGGGATCCCACCTCATCGTCCGTGCCAGGGTCCGGAAGAAGGTGAGGTATCGGCCGTCCAGGGAGCGGATATGGCTGATCTCGTGAGCGATCACCGCTTGTTGCTCGTCGGGCTCGAGAGTTTCCAACAGTCCGGAGGAAAGGAGGATGAAGTCGTGGCGACCGAGACGGCCCGCCTCGTTCCTTTCGAGCAGAGTGAACGTGAAGGCGTCCGGCCGATCGGACGCGAAGGTCAGCAGGCTCGTCCGGTTGGACGAGGGAGGCAAGGTGGCCGGCCACGCCATCGGGTGCGGACGAAGCAGGGCGAGAATGCCACGCCCCACGACCTGGCTCAATAGAAACGCCAGCACGAACACTCCGAATGCGCCCACAGCCCCCGCGAGCCACAGCGGCGCGTATCGTGCCTGGAACACGAGAAGCGGGGACCGGCTGAGGTCGACGATGCCGCTCCACCCGCCATTGGTGAGCACCCAGAGGAGGGCCGTGGTCGCGAGGAGGGCCCAGATCGCGAGGAAGAAAGCGGCCAGCCGGAATACGACGGTCGAGGCCGAACGGCCGTAGGCCAGTAGCAGGCCGAGGCCCAGCACGACCCAAACAAGAACGGGGAGGTACAGAAGTGCGAAGAAAGGGGTCCCCATACGGAACTCGGGCGACTACTCGAGCTCGAGACGTCGGCGGAGCTCGCGCTCCTCCGACGGGTTCAGCTTGGCAATCTCCTCGTTCAGATGGACCACGCCCGCAGGGCCAAACATCGCCACGACACCGCGGAGGAGGTTCAGGAGGTATTTCTGCTCAACGTCGGCGGTCCGATAGACGTACCGTTCGCCGCCGCGACAGGTCTCCCGCCGTCGGCGGACGAGGCCCTTTTCGTACAACCTCGACAGGATCGTGGCCACGGTGGTGTACGCGACCCGTGTGCCGCGCTCCTCGAGCACCGTTCGAACGGCTCGGGCGGGCGCTTCATCGAGCTCTCGAAGAGCCCCCAGGACCTCCGACTCGAGCGAACCCAGCACCGCCCAGCTCCTCGGGAAACGAGGCGGCCACCCTCCTTAAGGGGTCTGCCCGACGCGAACGAACGAGTATGAACGAGACGGACTCTTCGACCCTTTGGGGCCGCCCCCCGCGGCAAGGGTTATTGCGGAACTCCCTCCTCGCGAGGTCGTGCCCGGGGACTCTCGCCCGCCGGAGAGCGTGCTCGATCTCGTCGGGAACACTCCGGTCGTTCCGCTCCACCGGGTCACGCAGGCGTTGCCCTATCGCGTGCTGGCCAAACTCGAGTACCTCAATCCCGGGGGCTCGGTCAAGGACCGGATCGGTCAGTTGATGATCGACGAGGCCGAGAGCAAGGGCTGGCTCAAACCCGGCGGGACGATCGTCGAGGCCACGAGCGGGAACACCGGAGTGGGACTCGCCATGGTCGCCGCGGTCCGCGGGTATCGGATGGTGTTCGTCTTACCCGACAAGATGAGCACCGAAAAGATCCGGTTGCTGAGGGCCTACGGAGCGCGGGTCGTGGTGACACCGAGCGGGCTCCCTCCGGACCACGCCATGAGCCACTACTCGGTCGCCCGTCGGTTGACGCGCGAGATCCCCGGAGCGTACTATCCCAACCAATACGAGAATCAAGGGAACCCCGAGGCGCATTACCGCTCCACCGGACCGGAGATCGACCGGAACGGCGGGCCCGAACTGGCTGCCGTGATCGCGACGGTCGGCACCGGAGGCACGCTGAGCGGGGTCGGGCGGTACTTCAAGGAGCATCGCCCCGCGGTGCGGATCGTCGCCGTCGACCCGGTCGGATCGATCCTCGGACCGTACTTCCGAACGAAGCAGTTGGCCAAGGCCTCCCCCTACCTCGTGGAAGGCATCGGGGAGGACATGATCCCGAAGTCGATCCATTTCCAGTACATGGACGAGTTCGTCGAGGTCAACGACCAGGAGTCGTTCCAAATGGCCCGACGGCTCGCGCAGGAGGAGGGGATGTTCGTCGGTGGCTCGTCAGGGTCGGCGGTGGCGGGAGCGATCCGGTGGCTCGCGAAACGCCCGATCCCCGAGGGGTCGACCGTGATCGTACTGCTGCCCGATTCCGGCGACCGATATCTTTCCAAATTCTACTCCGACGATTGGCTGCGGGAAAAGGGATTTCTCGATACCGGCGCCACGGCCCGCGAACTCCTCGCACGCAAAGCCCCCACCCCGGCCCTGGTCGCCGCGGACCCGACCACGGTCGTGGGCGACGCGCTCTCGCTCCTCCGGCATCACGGTATCACCCAGATGCCCGTGCTCTCGGCCCACACGAACGTGGGCTCGATCCAGGAGGAGGATATTCTCCGACGAAGCTTGGCCGACGACACCGTTCTGCTCCGGACCGTGCAGTCGGTCCTCCAGCCCCCCTTTACGGAGGTCGCGGCCGATGCCCCGGTTTCGGCGCTCCTCCATACCCTCCGGGAGGAGCGGGCGCTGCTCGTGCGGGACGTCGCGACCGGCGCGCCGCTCGGCGTCCTCACCCGTCACGACCTGATCGGTTTCCTTTCCGAGCAGGGAGGTAGTCATGCGGTTTAGCACGAGAGTGATCCACGACGGGCCGACGATCGACGCGGCGACGGGGGCGGTCAGTCCCCCGATCTATCTGTCGAGCACGTTCCGTCAGAAAGCGCCGAACCAGAATCAAGGGTACGTGTACAGCCGCTCCGGGAACCCGACCCGGGCCAACCTCGAAGCGACCCTGGCGGCCCTGGAATCGGGCCGGGGGGCGCTCGCCTTCGGCTCGGGGCTCGGGGCGTTGACGACGTTGCTGGGGTCGCTTCGGTCCGGAAGTCGCATCGTCTCCGTCGACGATCTGTATGGCGGGACTTGGCGTCTGTTCGAGCACTACCGACGTCAGTTCGGGCTCCGGATCGATTATGCGGACCTTTCGGACCCGACCCGCCTCGCTCCCCTCCTCAAGGAGAAAACGGACCTGGTGTATCTTGAGACCCCCACGAACCCTCTCCTGCGTCTGGTCGACCTGAAGGCCAGCGTCCGAGCCGCGCACTCCTTGGGGGCGTCGGTGGTGGTCGACAATACGTTCGCCACGCCGGCGCTCCAACGACCGCTCGAGTTCGGAGCCGACGTCGTGCTCCACTCGACGACCAAGTACCTCGGTGGGCATTCCGATGTGGTCGGCGGAGCCCTCGTCCTTCGTTCTTTGAAGGACCTCCGGCGTTTCACCTGGTTGCAGAATGCGATCGGAGCCGTTCCGGGCCCATTCGACTGCTTCCTGGTACTCCGCGGGATCCGGACGCTCGGCATCCGAATGCGTGCCCACGGAGAGAGCGCGAAGGCGGTCGCGGAGGTACTCGAGGGACACCGGAAGGTCCGTCGGGTCCACTACCCCGGGCTCTCGGACCATCCGCAGCACGCGTTGGCCCGGCGTCAGATGGACGGGTACGGCGGGATCGTCAGCGTCGACCTACGCGGCGGAGAGCGGTCCGCCCTCCGATTCCTGAAGGGGTTGGAACTGTTCACGCTCGCGGAGAGCCTCGGCGCCGTAGAGTCGCTCGTCGATCACCCTGCCTCGATGACCCACGCAAGCGTCCCTCGGAAGGAGCGGGAAGCGCACGGAGTCACCGACGGGCTGGTGCGTCTCTCGTGCGGGATCGAGGACCCTTCCGACCTGGCCGACGACATCCGGGCGGCGCTGCGGAGGGTCTGAAGTGCGCCGGGTCACGATCTACGACACGATGGCCCGGGCGTCCCGGGTGTTCGCACCTCGGGTGCCGCCGAGGGTGGGCCTGTTCGTCTGCGGCCTCACCCCCTACGCCGAGACGCACGTCGGCCACGGTCGCTCGTTCGTGGTGTTCGACACGGTCGCGCGGGCCTTGCGCCGTTGGGGGTACCGAGTGTTCTACGTGCAGAACGTGACGAACATCGACGACAAGGTGATCGTCCGGGCCGCCGAGCAGGAGGAGGACCCCCTCGCGCTCTCCGACCGCCATTTTCTCACGTACCTGAGGTCGATGGAACGACTGGGGATCCAATCCGTCAACTACTACCCTTACGCGACCGATTACATCGCCGAGATCGTCGAACAGATCGGTCAGTTGATCGAGAAGGGGTTCGCCTACGCGGCGCCCGACGGGTCGGTCTACTTCTCGGTGAGCAAGGCGGTCGGGTACGGCCGGCTTTCCGGCCAGAAGGTCGAGGCGCTGGTTCCCGGGGCCCGCCTGGAAGCGGACCCCCACAAGCAGGCGCAGGAAGACTTCGTGATCTGGAAGGCCGCGACGCCGGGAGAACCCGAGTGGGAGAGCCCGTGGGGTCCGGGTCGACCGGGGTGGCATATTGAAGACACGGCCATCACGACCCGACTCTTCGGCCCGCGGTACGACATTCACGGGGGCGGGATCGACCTCATCTTCCCGCACCACGAGGCCGAGATCGCACTCGCCGAATCCGCCACCGGGGAGGCTCCTCTCGTCAACTATTGGATGCACGGCGGGATGCTCACGATGAACGGGGAGAAGATGTCCAAGTCGATCGGGAACGTCTCCTCGCTGGACGATACGATCGACACGTACGGTCCGTCGGTGCTGCGCTTC
>JAKIVW010000169.1 GCA_022750355.1 Thermoplasmata archaeon | reverse complement strand
CGGTGCGGATGGGCACCCTCGAGCACGACCACGACGCGGGGCGGCTCCACGGCCGAAGCGGACCCGATCACCTCGAACCCCGAGCGCGCCACCTCTTCGGCGATCGCCCGCTCGGCCTTGCGGACCTGCGGGTACAGCGTGTCGTCCACGAGATCGGGTCGGGGGAGCGAAACGACGGCCACGTGGGTCCCCCGTTCGTGGACCCGAGAAAGGGCATCGGCCCGGGGGAACGGTCGTGGCGACGAGACCTCGAACCATCGTTCCGCCGGCGCGTCGAGATAGGCTCCCGCGGCGAGAATGAGCAGCGCGAGGTTGCGCCGGGAGAGGGCGCTCGCGACGTTCCGGTGCGCGTCGACCGGGTCGGCGAGAATGAGGGCGACCTCGGCCGGAAGGCGGGGCGGGTCGCGCGCGGGCTCCTCGATGCGGACCGGAATGCGCCAGGATCGGGCCGCCCCCAGCAGCCCTTGCAACCCCCCGAATCGAAGGACCAGCAGCTCGACCAGGTAGCCGGAGAATCCTTCCGTCCGGGACTCGGAGCCGTACACCCCGAGCGAGCGGAAGAACTGCTTGGCCAGTCGCACTTGCGCGACCAGCTCGGGGGTTTCCCGGGAGGACAGATACTCCTGATGGAACGGCGTCCGATCGACGGGGGAGAGGGGTCGGGAGGGGTCGGTGATCGCGAATCCGGGGACCGCGTCGACGTTGAACCCCTCGTACCGGCCCCGTAAGTACGGATGCTCGGCGTACCGCGTTTCGGTGTCGGTGAGGACCGCGCGACCGAGGGCGAGACCCTCCTCGCGAAGTCGGTCGCGGGTCAGGTCCGGCGGGAACAGGAGGAACAGGTCGACGTCGAGCCGATCGGAGAGGTAGGTGCCGCGGGCGGCGCTCCCGGCCACCAACGCCCGCACCAGCGGACTCGAACGTTTCTCGGCCGCCGCGCGGACCCGGTCGACCAGCTCGACCCGGACGCGCGCCACGCGCGCTTGCATCTCCGGCGTCGGCGAAATCCGTTCCGAGATCCGGGCCTCGAGCCGGTCGGCCTCGGGGTTCGCCCCAGTGGGTCGACGCGATTCGGGCACAGCCGACCGACTCCACTGCGGATGATGAACCTTCGGCTCGAGGGCGCGGCCGCGGGCATCAGGGTTAATGCGCGTCTCCCCCTTCGAAGAAGGAAGGTGAATCTGCCGATGGCGCATCCCGCCCTCCTCTACCAGCCGCTCGCGGACGGGAAGGTGCGGTGCACTGCCTGCGCCCGGTATTGCACCATCCCGGTGGGCTCGCACGGGTTCTGCTTCGTTCGGAAGAACGAAGGGGGCCGGTTGGAGTTGCTATCGTACGGAAAGGCCGCCGCCACCCAGGTCGACCCCGTCGAGAAAAAGCCGCTCTCGCACTTTCACCCAGGAACGCGGGTCTTCTCGATCGGCACCGTAGGTTGCAACTGGCGGTGCCTCTACTGCCAGAACGCCGAGATCTCCCAGGAGCAGGAGATCCTCGGCCGGTCCCTCTCGCCGTCGGCCGCGGTCGCCGCGGCGCTGCGCTACGGATGTGCCGGGGTGACGTTCACCTACAACGAACCGACGATCTTCATCGAGTACGCCTTGGACGTCATGAAGGAGGCGCGGGCCGCCGGCTTGTTCGCGAATTTTGTGACCAACGGTTACATGACCCCCGAGGCGACCGAACTGCTCGGCCCGCACCTCGACGCGATCAGCGTCGATTTCAAGGGGAGCGGCGAACCCGGGTTCTTGCGCAAATACGTCTCCGCGAAAGGCCCGGAACCGATCTGGACGACCATGACCGACCTTCATCGCCGGGGCGTGCACGTCGAGGTGACCGACCTGATCGTCCCGGAGGTGGGGGAATCGGTCGCGGCGACCCGTGACCTCGCCCGCCGCGTCCGGGACGACCTCGGGCCGTCCACGCCGTTCCACCTCCTACGCTTCCACCCCGACTACAAGATGATGGAGATCCCCGAGACGCCCATCGCGACGCTCGAGAAGCTCCATGCCGTAGTGAAGGCCGAAGGACTCGAGTACGTCTACCTCGGCAACGTCTGGGGGCACCCGCTCGAGCACACGTACTGTCCGGCGTGCGGTGCGATCGCCGTGCGACGGTACGGGTTCACGATCCAGTCGTGGAACCTCGACCCGCAGAACCGCTGCCGCGCGTGCGGCCACGCGATCCCGATCGTGGGCCGACCGCCGCAGGAGTACGTCCCGACGTTCGCGACGCCCGTCGCCTGACGGCCCGCGGGTGGCCCCTCGTTCCCGACCATTTCCCGACCGGCACCGCCTCGAACACGAGGTGCAGGGGGATCTGTCGGAGGAACGCCCCCTGCGCACTTTTTTGGATCGCTTCGGCCCGGGGAGTGGGTTCCTCCATCCGAACCACGGCGAGACCCGCCTCGCGAAGATACCGGAGATAGGTGGGCAGGGGGCGATGGTAGGAGAGGGTGTGGGCGGTCTCCGACGCGGAGACCTTCCAGGGGACACGTACGACCTTCTCCGTCCGGTATCCGGTGACCTGGCGGTAGACCGTCTCCGCACCCCGCTCCCCTTCGACGACCCACTTCGAACGGAGGTCGATATCGAAGCACGGATGGCTGATCGAGAACACGAACCGCCCCCGCTCGGCGAGCACCCGCCCGACCTCCCGAACCGTCCCCTTCGCATCCTCGATATCCATGAGCGACATGTGGGCGACGACCCGGTCGAACGAGGCGTCCGCGAATCCCGATAGGTCCGACCCCGCTCGAAGGACGAATCGGGCCCCCGACGGTCGGCGTCTCTCGCGGCGGCGGGCGAACCCCAAGCTCACGGGGGACAGGTCCACCCCCACCGAATCGGCCGCTCCTTCTCGGGCCCAGCGTCGGGTGAGGTAGCCGTTGCCACACCCGAGGTCCAGGATACGAAGCCCCCGAACCGGTCCGAGCACGGCGAGGAGAGTCGGGTCGAGGATCGCACGGTGCCACAGGTCACCCCGTTCACCCATCCGTCGGTCTCGCCACGCGGCGAGTTCGTTCCAACCCTCCCGGCCCATGATTGGGTTCGCTGGCGCTTCCCGGTTATTTACCCCTCCGGAAGGACTCCGACGCTCTCGAGCGCGTCGATCCGCCCCCCCGCGATATCGGACCGACGAGGACGGGCGGCTCCCGATTCCGAAATAGGGTCCTCGGCCCTGACCAACGGAAGGATGGGGGCGACGACCACCGCCGGGCCCGCCGGCCCCTTGAGCTCACGCGTGCACTCCCACC
>JAKIVW010000036.1 GCA_022750355.1 Thermoplasmata archaeon | reverse complement strand
GCACGGTGCCCTCGTCATCGACGATGGTGATGCACTCGCCTTCGCACTCGAACAGACAGGCCTCGCACATGATGCAGTCGGGACCGTGGATCACGGCCGACTTCTCGGCTCGGAACTGGAATTTTGCCGCCACGTTGGGGTCGTCCACGACGTCCGGCCAGTTCTCTCGAGGCTGCATCTCGAATACGGTCACGGGGCAAACATCTCGGCAATGGGTGCATCCCGTGCACTTTTCGTGAGCCACCTCGACGCTGACCATGTCTGAACCTGTCCATCTCACCGACGATGAATATATTAAACCACGCCGGGGCGGGCAACCCGGGGCGTCCCGGAGCCGTCCATCCGACCCCCGTTTTGGGCGGTCCGAAGGACGGGTTTAGGGAATGTCGACGGGGTTCCAAGCTCCCACGCGGGGGCCCCCGCCAAGGTTGTCCAAGGCGCCCCTCTCCGCGGAACTGAGCCTAAAATCGAACACGTCCATGTTCTCGCGGATGCGATCCTGGTGCGACGATTTCGGGATCTCGACGATCCCGTGCTGCAGCCCCCATCGGATCAGAACTTGGGCCGGCGTTTTCCGTCGTTCGCGGGCGACCTTCGCGACCGCAGGTTGATCGAACTGCTTGCCGCGCGTGATCGGTGCCCAGGCTTCCAGGCGGATCCCGTGTCGCGTACAGAAGCCCTCCAGTTCGGGGTCGTACACGAAAGGGTGCATCTCCACCTGATTGACGGTCGGGACCGTCCCCGAATCGGCCAGCAGCTCCTCCAGATGCCGGACCGTGTAGTTGCTCACGCCGATACTCCGGCAGAACCCGTCCTTCTTCAATTTCTCGAGCCCCCGCCAAGAAGCCAGACGGTCCGCCGGAGTGGGCGCCTTCGGCCAGTGAATCAGGTAGAGATCCACGTAGGCGAAACCGAGACGCTCCAAGCTGGCTCGCAAGGCCCGTTGGGAGGGTTCGAAGCCGTGCTCAGAGTGCCAGAGTTTTGTCGTGACGAATACATCCTCCCGAGGGAGTCCGCTCGCCCGGACGCCGGCGCCCACGTCCTCCTCATTGTGGTACAAGGCGGCCGTATCGATCATCCGATACCCGGCCTCGAGCGCCCATCGGACCGCTTGCTGGGTTTGCGGGCCGGGGTCCATTTGGAACACTCCCAGACCGAGGCAGGGAATCTCGTTCCCGTCATTCAGGCGATAGCGGGCATTGGGTCCGTCGGGCTGGAACTCGCTCATGCTCGTGATCCCGACCTCACGGATCCCGCCGTGTTGCGCCGGGAGAGGGTCGGAAGCGGGAGGGACGGCCGAGGGCCTGGAAGCGCACATCCGAGGCACGGAGTTGGGATTCGTGTTCGAGACACAACCCGAACGGTCGCCACTCCGCGCTTGGGGAGCCGGGGTCGGTTGCCGCTGAGAACAGCTCGACCCGGTGGGGACGCTCGTCGCACCCCCCACCCGAGCCCGGTTCGGGGTCGCCCACGACGGGTCGAAACGAGTAGTCGTAGGCTTTCCCCATATCGCACAGGGGCCTTTGGAAGATTGCGCTCACAAATTCTCCGGGGTCGGAAGGGAGTTAGGGCATCCTCGAGGTCGCCCTCGCGTAGCGTTCGGCCGCCGCACCATTCCTCAGGGGGAGGACTCCCGAGACCGCTCTAAACTCTTCGGTCGCCCCGGTTCGGTCGACCCCTCTCGCTAAGGGGGTCGCGTCCCTCGGGGCTCCGTTCGCCAACGGGTGGAAGGAGGACCAGAGGTATGCCGATCGCTCACGTACGCGGGGCCGACCTCTATTACGAGGTCACCGGGGCCACGGGAGATCCGACGGTCCTGGTGCACGGCTCCCTTGTCGACCATACCACGTGGGATCGGGTTCTCCCGATCCTTTCCCAGAACCTCACGGTGCTCGAGTATGACCGCCGGGGGTTCGGCCGCAGTACTCTCGGACCTAAGGAGCGACCGGTCGAGACGGATGCCGCCGACCTGGGGGCTCTCCTCGAGATGCTCGACCTCCTGCCGGTCCACGTGATCGCCCACTCCTACGGGGGCCCGGTGGCGCTGCGCCTGGCCGCGCAACGGCCCGAACTCGTTCGAAGCGTCTCGATTCATGAGGCCCCGCTGTTCGGCCTCCTGGCGGACATTCCGGCGACCGCTCCCGAAGGTCGCGTCTTTCTCGATGGGATCGGCCGGATCCGGGACCTGGTACTTCGAGGGGAGAACTCCGCCGCCGCGCAGAACGTCGTGGAAGTATTTTCCCTCACTCCGGGGGCGTGGGAGCGGCTTCCGCTCCCGGTCCGGGTGGAGTTCGCTCAGCGTATGGACCGGTGGGTGGAGGAGTACGCCGACCCCGATTCTCTTCGCCCCGTCCGGGCCGAGCTTTCCGAGCTCCTCCTGCCGGTCCTCCTCACCTCGGGCGGCCAGAGCCCTCCGTTCCTCCGGACCATCCGGTCCGCCCTCGCTCGAGAGCTCACGAACGTGACCGAGCTGGACCTTCCCCAGGCCGGCCACGCCCCCCACCTCACCCACCCGGCCGAGTTTACCGGGGTTCTGCTCTCTTTCCTCCTCGAACGAAACGTTCCCTCGCACTAGGAGAGTTGGCCTACTCAGTAGGCGGGAGTAGGGCCCGTGCCGTACGACGGTTGCGGTACGAAGGGCTCTGGATCTCAGGATCGAACTCGCGAAAGCTCGACTCCCCGTTCCCTCGTAGGGAAGGGGGCCCACGGAGCACGGCTTACGACCGCGGCCCCGACGAAACGGTCCCGTCGTCCCGCAGGTCCATCACACCCTTCCCGAGCCATTGGCCGCCGTCCACCGCAAGAACCTGCCCGGTAATGTAGGCCGCACGGGGGCCGGCAAGGAAGCGGACCGCTTCGGCGACCTCTTCGGGCGTCCCGAATCGTCCCAGGGGGATCCCGGCACGGATCTGTTCGACGAGGGCTTCCGAGGTCCAGAGCTGCCGATCGGTGCCCTCGGTCCGGATCGGGCCCGGAGCCACGGCGTTGACCCGAATGCCGAACCGCGCCCACTCCACGGCGAGAGTGCGGGTCAATGCAACGACTCCGGCCTTCGCGGCCGCCGAGTGGGCGGTGCCCGGTCCGGCCATCCACGCGTACGAGGCCACGATATTGACGACCGAAGGCGCATCGGCCTCGCGGAGCAGGGGGAAGCTCGCGCGGCAACAAAGGAAGGTACCGTCCAGGACGATCCCGACCACCGCCCTCCAACCGTTCGGGGTGATCCGCTCCGCGGGAGCGACAAAGTTTCCGGCAGCGTTGTTCACCAATACGTCCAGTCGCCCGAACTCGTCCCGGATGCGGTCCACCATCCGGTCCACCTGATCCGACTGGCGAACGTCGGTGGGGATGGTCACGACCCTCGCCCCGCGCGCCGAAAGGCTCCGGGCTCCGTCGGCCAAGTGCTCGGGGTCCCGACTGGCGATCACGAGATCGAACCCGTCGTCCGCGAATGCCCCGGCGATCGCACGACCGAGACCGGTGCCGCCCCCCGTGACGAGAGCGACCGGTCGGCCCCCGTTGGCTCCGACTCCGGACCTGGCCATGATTCCGGGGAGAGCGGTTCGGACGCCTTAAGGAAGGGCGTCGCGGGATGCGGCCGGCTCTCCCTTCCCCGGCCCGAGGGCACGTCGAACGGCCCCCAGGTCGTCCTCGTCCAAGCCCTCTCCCCATCGCCCGTCCCGCCGGAATACGGGCAAGCAGTCCCGAAAGACGATCATGGTCGGTGTGATCTCGAGGTGAAAGAGATCCCATAACGGCGATTCGACGTCGGTCAGGTCTCCGATCGCCAGTTGGGCGTCCGTACCGGCGGCGAGGGTCGAAAACTTGGGGAGGAACTCTCGACAGAAGGGGCACCACTCCGCGGAAAAATCCACCACCCAGGTACCCGTTCGTTGCAGGGAGGTTCCGTCGAATGCGTTGGGGCCGAATACCTCCACGATCGCACCGTGAAACGGGAGGGGGATGAGCCTCATCCCATTGTCGTATCGAACTTCTAGGGAGGGGGCGGGAACGGGAGTCCGGCGGTACCGCGCGGTCAAGACCCTACGCCGCCTGGGTCCCGTGTGCCGATCCGAGTTCCGTCGGAGGTGAGGTCGGAAACCGTCTTCCCGGGCCCCCTTTCCGGTTCGGTCGAGACCCACCGCTTCGAAAGCCAGGTCCTCGCCGGCAACCCGTGGGACGACCCGACGACCCGAGACCTTCCCGTGTACGTGCCTCCCTCGGGGAAGACCGAAGGGTTGCCGCTGCTGGTGCTGCTGAGCGGGTACGTCGGCGCGGGTTGGATGCACTTTGACCGGCCCCGTTTCCTTCGGAGCTCGATCGTGCGGCGGTTTGACGCTCTGGTGCGGACCGGGGCGGCGCCGGAGGCCGTTCTCGTCGCCCCGGATTGTCTCACCACGCTCGGGGGGAGTCAGTACCTCAACTCCTCGGCCACCGGACGATACGAGGACTACGTCGTGCGGGAGGTCATGCCCTGGATCCAGCGAAAGTACGGTACTCGCCGCTCGGCGGTGCTCGGGACTTCGAGCGGAGGATTCGGCGCGCTCATGCTGGCGCTCCGCCATCCCGACGTGTTCTCGGCGGCGGGGTCGAACTCGGGCGACGCGTGCTTCGAGTACTGCTACCTCCCCGAATTTCCGTTGGCGTTCCGTGCCCTTCGGGCGGCGGGCGGCCCGGACGCACTGCTCCGCCGGATGCTGAGCGAACCGACCAGCAACCTTGGACCGAGCAATCACGACGTGCAGGCGTTCGAGCTGATGGCCTACGCCTCCGCCTATTCCCCCGTTCCGGACCGCCCGGGCGAATTCGAGCTCCCGTTCGACCTCCGGACCGGGGCGTTGAGACCGGAGGTCTGGGACCGGTGGCTCGCCTGGGATCCGGTCCGCATGATCCGCACCCCCGAGTATTCGGCGGCTCTCCGGAAGCTCGCGTACGTCTACGTGGACGGGGGTCTCCGGGACGAATGGGGGTTGGACGTGGGGGCCCGCATCTTCGCGGCGGAAGCGACCGCCCAGGGGGGCCACGTCGACCACGAGGAGTTCGACGGCGTACACGGGGACGGCATCCCCCGATATGACGTCATGATCCCCCGACTGCTCCGAGCGCTCGCTTCGCTCTGAGAGTACCCGTTTTGTACGCGACCGAATTCGATGGGCGAGGGGATCCTCGCTTCCTTCCATGATCCGCGACGGTCAGATCATCTGTGACACCTGCGGTAAGACCATCACCCGAACCACGGCCGTCATGGAGGGAGGCGGAGACCACATGCACAACGTCTGCAGCGAGTGCTTTACGACCCTCAAGAAACGGTCGATCCCCCCGGCCTAACCGGGCGAGACCTATCGCGTCTCGAGGTCGGACAGGACCCGTTCCAGGGGGAGCAGGGCTTCGTCCTCGAACCAGACCATTCCCACAAAATACCAACTGAAGACCAGGAGGGCGGCCAGGTCGCGCGACGCACTTCCGGCGGGCGTGAGGATGACCGCGGCGCCGACCAGACGGCTCCCTTCTCGAACGGGTTCGACGTGGACGAGCTCGGTCGAGTCGTCGGTCGTGATCTGCCAGGCCGGGACCTGCACCCCCGCGCGATGGAACCGGTACGCCGCCCCCGTCGCGAATTCGATCCGGTGGTACCGCTCCTCCTTGAAGACGCCGACATGGAGGGTGATGCGGGCGGCATCCGCGGGAGCCCCGTCCCCGCGGAGCGTCAGGTGGGAGTGGAGGAAGCCCGCGCGTTGGAACGTCCATCGGCCGTCGCTCGTCTCGGCGGTCGCACGGAAACCACCTCCCTTCGGCCAGCGCACGATGGCGATCGCATCGTCGCCCGCGAAGAGAGTGAACTCGGCGGGCTCCTCGCCCGTTCGCAACCACCGAAGGGCACTGGAGTCGACCGACGCCAACGGGACCAGGGCCATAGCCGCGAAGCACCCCACCGGCTCTTAACGGTGGTCGCCGGGGGTCCGTCAGCTCGGCGACGGATCCACGATACGCGCGCGGGGAGCCAGGTCTCGTTCGATCCGCTCGAGATCCGCCAGTACCTGCTCCACCGGTTCCGTTTCCGCGGGATCCTGGCCCATCGAATCCGGAAGGGGAGGAAGCTCGACCGGTCGGACGTGCTGCGGGCCGACAAATCGCTCGGTATCGGTGGGGCCTTCGTACCAATC
Source organism: Thermoplasmata archaeon (assembly GCA_022750355.1). Taxonomy (GTDB): domain Archaea; phylum Thermoplasmatota; class Thermoplasmata; order Lutacidiplasmatales; family UBA184; genus Lutacidiplasma. The sequence continues at coordinate 7,038 of JAKIVW010000036.1, read as the reverse complement.
GCCTCCCGCCGACGTCGGGCGGACGTCGGGCATGGGGCGGCCGAAGTCGGTACGGCCACGGGCCGGCCGCGCCGGTTCGGGGTTCATCGATTCCGGTTCTGGGAAATCGATCGGCAGGTACGCGGGCGTGGGAGCTGGGGTCGTTGCCTCCAGCGCCGCGGGGGTCGAGTCTCCGGCCAGCGTCCACGAAACGACCGCGCCGATCGTGCAGGTGAATCCGAGGGCGAGCAGGAGCGCCCAGAACGTGAACACGCCGGGCCCGTAGAGGGCGTACGTGGGGTAGGCGAACCGCAAAACGCCGCCCGCCACGAAGAACACCGCGGCCAATCCGAACAGCGGGAGGCTCCGAACGAACTCGGGTGCCTTCCACCATCGTGAATCGGTGGGTTGCCGGTCTCGCTGAACCATCGCCCCTACCTTGAGCCGGTGAGGAAGTGGGCACTCCCCCCTTTCATAGTATCGACTCGGTCGCGGACGCGAGTTATACGAAACTCCCGATTCACGCCGTATATCGAATGTCGCTGGATACGTATTAATACGTAGATTTCCCATCTTCGACGCAAGGCGAGGCATCCCAATGGTACATCGAGTCCCCCGGAAAACGGTCTACGCGGCGACGGTAATCACCCTCCTCGCCCTCGCGGGAGGCTGGACCCTCGCGGCCGGCACGACGCAGACCGTGGGTCCGACCCAAAATTCCAGCATCACCGTCACCGCCCCCGGCGGTTTCACGACCGCAACCGTGCAATCCACCCAACTCCTCAGTGTTTCCGGCGTCCTCATCTCGGGCTTGAACGGCCCCGCGGGGACCCAGGCCGGCGGCGGGGGACATGGTCTCAACTCGACCTCGACCCTCAACGTCGTCCTCAACGCGTGCGCGGGCGCCTTCTGTGAAGAGAACTTCTCCGCGGTCGCCGGTGGGTCCGCACTCACGATCGGCGATTCGGCGCTCCAGGTCATGCTCACGGTCAACCAACCGATCACCGCGGCGGTCGGATTCGACGTGCAGGTCGAGATCATCTTCTCGACCGTCGGGCCGAACGTCTATTCCTTCGGCACCGGATACTTCGATTCCAACAGCGCCACCGGAGCCAACGCCGCGTTCTTCGCGGTCGGCCTCTATGTGGACCTGGGCGTCGCGGCGACCCTGATGCCCTCGGTGAGCGATATCGTGGTCACGATGAACAACTGCCAGACGGCGACCACCTGCCCGTAGGCAGGACCGTCGTTCGCGTTCCTCGACACCGCGGTGTAAATCGGGACCGCCCCACAGGCCTAAGTCCTCCGGGCGGTGGCCCCGCCGATGGTATCGTCCCGTAAGGGCCCCGCGCTCCGGCGTGAATTCGATCGCGAAGCCCCGGCGTACGACCGGACCGCTCGAGCTTCGATGCCCGGGTACAGCGACCTGCACCGAACCCTCCTCGGGGGGATCCCGTACTCTCCGACCCGTGAGTTCCGGGTGCTCGAGCTCGGCGTCGGCACCGGGACGCTGACGGCCCTCATCCTGGAACAGTTCCGTCACGCCCACGTCACCGGCATCGACCTGTCGCAACGGATGATCGCCCGGGCTCGAACCAAGCTCCGCCCCTTCCGCGATCGAGTGACGTTGATCGACGGCGACCTCGGTCAGTTCGAGGAGGGTACCTACGACGCGGTCGTTTCCGCCCTGGCCATTCACCACCTCTCCGACCCGGAGAAGTGGCGTCTGTTCCGTCGGGTCTACCGCGCGCTGCCGCGAGGGGGATACTTCGGCGACGCGGACGACCACCTGCCGGAGGACCCCCTGTTCGATCAGCGGTATGCGCAGATCGCCTCCGCCGCTCAACGGTCTCCGCGGGGCGGCCAGGAGTGGACTCGCCTCCAGGAGGTCTGGCACGAACACGAACAGTTCGACCACCCCTCCACGCTGTTGGCTGAGACGGCAGCGCTGGAACGGGCGGGATTCCCCCACGTCGGCGTACCGTGGCGGTTCTTTGGCCAGGCCGTGGTCTGGGCCTACAAGTGACGAGGTAACCCCGTCGTCGCGGTGGGACACCGTTGAACCGTGCTCCGCGAAACGACGTTCTGGGTCGGGGGCGCGCTCACGATCGGGCTCGGGCTCGCGCTCGCCGCCGGGCTGGTGTGGGCCGGGGCGGGTCCTGATTTCAGCTCGGCCTACCTCGGCAGCGCCTTCGGGGTCGTACTGGGCTCATTCTTCCTCTATGTCGGAAGTGCGGAGGCTCGGGCTCGGCGAGCGTCCCTCTCCGAGGGCGACCGCGCAGGGGAGGAACCACGGACCGGGCCAGACCGGCCTCCGTGAACCTCCGTTCCTCGTGTCCGTACGACGGAAACCTTTTCTTGAGAGCGCGCCGTCCTCGCGACGTGGCCGGGATGGGGTAGCTTGGCCTATCCTGGGGGACTGTGGATCCCTCGACCCGGGTTCAAAGCGGTGCGGGGCCCACCCCCGCGCTGTGAGACTCTCGGTCCCGGCCCTACGTGCGTCGCCGCCGGGCCCGGGGCTTGGGTGGTGAGCGCGCCGCCTTTTTCGTAAGCCGGTCGAGGACCGCGGGGACCTCGGACAGCGTACGGTCCGCCCACGCCGCTCCCCACTTCTCCAAATCCGCGGGAGTGAGGCTCCACCCTCGAATGGAGGAGCTCCGTCCGAGGGCCGTTACTCCGGGAACAGACTGCGCCGCTTCCATATCAAATCGGGAATCTCCGATCAGGAAGACCGGAACTCCGGGAAACCTTCGTCGATACTCCGCGAGGTGCTCCCGCTTCGTTCCGTCGGCCGAACCGAGCACCTCCTCGAACCAGTACCGTAGCCCTTCGCGTTCCAGGATGAGCTCCGCCATTTCGGTCTCCGCTCCCGTGGAGATCGCCATCGTCCAGCCCTGTCGGTCGAGCTCTTTGAGCAATTTGGGGATCTCAGGGAACGGCTTCGCCTTCGCGTACGCCTCCGTGACCTTCCGCTGGTGGAACGTACGGGCCGCGGACGCCCGCTGTTCGGGGGTCGCCCCCGGATAGAGCTGGGACAGCTGGGCCTCGAACGGCATTCCCGTGGTGGCGAGGTAGTGCACTCGACCTTCCTCGGCCGGAGTGGCGAAGGCTTTCTCGAGGAGGTCGCCCGCGACCTCACTGATGAGATTGAGGTCGTCCAGGATGGTGCCGTCCAGGTCGAAGACGACCAATCCGCGCTCGACCTGACGGGGCGGCACGACCTCCCGGGGCCGACCCAGGCCGCGGCTCATTTCGGCAAACTGACTGGTCGCCGACAGGACGGTGAGTTCCGTGCTTTCCTCGGGCAGGGGGGGAGGGGCGGGGCCTCTGGAGGCCGGATTCGATTCGTCCGGGGGAGGGATCGTCATCGCCCTCGGGAGAGGACGTCACTCATTAAGGCGGCGCGCCCCCGGGAGGGCCTAATAGTCGAGGCCGGTGAGGGTCGGCCGAGGACCCGTGCATCCCAGTCGTGCCATTCGCGGTCGCACGACGCGCCTCCTCGATGGCAAACGGATCGTCGTCGGGATCTCGGGTTCGATCGCCGCGGTGGAGGTACCCCGGATCATCCGGGAACTCCTCCGCCATGGCGCCGACGTTCAGGCCGTGATGAGCCCCGAGGCCGCGCGGATCATCACCCCCGAAGCGGTCGAGTTCGCGACCGGTCATCCACCGATCCTCCAGTTGACCGGCAACGTCGAGCACGTGACGCTCCTGGGTCCGGGAGAAGGTCGGGCTGATCTCCTTCTGATCGCTCCGGCGACGGCCAACACGCTGTCCAAGATCGCCCACGGGATCGACGATACCGCGGTGACCTCCTGCGCTTCGGTGGCGTTGGGGGGAGGAGTTCCCTTGCTCGTCGCGCCGGCCATGCACTCCCACATGGGATTGAATCCGGCCGTTCGGGAGAACGTCGAGCGACTCCGGTCCTGGGGGGTCGGCATCATTCGCGGTGCGGCCACGGAAGGGGAGGAAAAGATCGCGACTCCCGAGGAGGTCGCAGCGGCGGTCCTGCATCGGCTCGGTCGGGGCCCTTGGGCCGGCCGACGAGTGGTCGTCATCGGAGGGGCTTCCCGAGAAAAGATCGATGCGGTCCGCTCCGTCACCAACGAAAGTTCGGGGACGATGGCCGTCGCGTTGGCGACCCAGGCGTACTTCCGCGGCGCGGACGTCGAGATGTGGGCCGGCGCGTTGCAGGTGTTCCCCCCGGCGTGGATCCCCCTCACCCGCTGGGAGGGGGTCGATGACCTCCTCTCGCTGGCCCGCCGCCGCAGGACCGACCTCGCCCGAGCCGCGGCGGTCTTCGTCCCCGCCGCCCTCTCCGACTTCACCCTCGAGCCTCGCGCCGGGAAGATCCCCTCCCGCGACCACCCGATCCTTACGCTGTCCCTCCGCCGGGCCCCGAAGGTACTTCCCGCGATCCGCTCCCTCGCACCGCCCCCGACGCGGTTGGTGGGGTTCAAGCTCGAATCCGGGGAGAACGTTTCCGACCTCGAACGGGAGGGACGACGGCTCCGAGAAGAGACCGGCGCCGATTGGGTGGTCGCCAACGACGTGAGCGCCATGGGGTCGAGCGACACCAACGTCCTCGTCCTCTCGTCGGTCGGACGCGGTCAGTGGATTCATGGACCGAAGACGGAGGTCGCCGGAAAATTGCTCGACGACCTCGGACGGGAGTTGGCGAACGTCGCACACCCCGCCCCGGCCCCTCGGTCCCGACCTCGGACGAATTCGGGCTCTCCCCTCCGCCGACGCAGCCGCCGAGGGGTTCGACGGAGCAGGCCCCGTCGGCCTTAATAGAACGCCCGGCTCGGCGCGCCGAGGGGTGCTGCGGCGTGGTCAAGTTGGCCGAATGGCGAGGTAAGGCGGTCTTCCGGAAGTACGGCGTGCCCCTGCCCCAAGGGGCCGTGGCCCGCACCGCGGACGAAGCGGAAGCGCTCGTCCGATCGGGCGCGGTGCCCCTTCCGTGCGTCGTGAAGGCCCAGGTCCTTGCCGGTGGGCGGGGGAAGGGGGGCGCGGTTCGATTCGCCTCGACTGCAACAGAAGCCCGGGCCGCGGCGGAGGCGATCCTCGGCCTCGAGTTTCAGGGAGAACGCGTCAAGGAACTCCTCCTCGAGGAGAAGCTCACGCTCTCGAGAGAACTGTACCTATCGCTCACGCTGGACCGGAGCGCCCGACTCCCCCTCATCATCGCGAGCGCGCACGGCGGGGTCGAGATCGAGTCGGTGGACGACCATGAGATCGACCGCCAGCATGTGGACCCGTTTCCGGGGCTGACCAACTTCGAGAAACGACGTGTCGCCAAGGTTCTGGGCCTCACGGGCGGCCCCGCGAAATCTCTGGACCGGCTGCTCGACGCGCTGTGGAAACTCTTCCAGGGCGAGGACGCCGAACTGGTCGAGATCAACCCGTTGGCGGTCGTGGGCGACGGCCTCGTCGCCCTGGACGCCAAGGTGATCATCGAAGACGATGCCGCGTTCCGGCATCCCGAGTACGCGGACATTCGCGACGACCGCACGCCGCTGGAGGAGATCGCGCGCGAGAAGGATATCGCGTTCGTCCAATTGGACGGCGATATCGGCGTCATCGCCAACGGTGCCGGCCTGACCATGGCCACGCTGGACGTTCTGAAGGAGTTCGGCGGGAACCCCGGCGTCTTCCTCGACCTCGGCGGGACGGACGACCCGCGCAAAGTGACCGAGGCGTTCCTTCTCATGGCCCGCGCGAAGCCGAAGGCCGTGTTCCTCAACATCTTCGGAGGGGTGACCCGCTGCGATACCGTCGCGAAGGGACTCGTCGAGGCGATGCGACAGGTGCCGGCCGACGAACGGTTCCCGCTCATCGCGCGCATTCGGGGCAACAACGAAAAAGAAGGGATCGAGATCCTTCGGGCCGCCGGTGTCACCTCCATCCCCGAACTGAAACAATCGGCTCAAGCCGTAGTGGCCGCCGCCGCGGGAGGATCCTCGTGAGCGTTCTCCTGACGCGGGAGACGCGGGTCGTCGTCCAGGGGATCACTGGCCACCAAGGTACGGTGCACTCGCGACAGATGCGGGAGTTCGGCACCAACGTCGTGGCGGGCGTCACCCCCGGGAAGGGCGGCACGACCGTAGAGGACGTGCCCGTCTTCGACTCCGTCCAGCTCGCCGTCGACGCGACGCACGCGAATGCCTCGTGCATCTTCGTCCCGGCCCCGTTCGCCAAGGACGCGCTCCTGGAAGCGGTCGACGCCGGGATTCGACTCGTCGTCATCGTGACCGAGCACATCCCGTTCCACGACATGCTCGTGATGTACCACTACGCCCGCTCCCACGGGGCCCGGATCATCGGACCCAACTGTCCGGGGATCGCCTCGCCCGGAGTGGCCAAGCTCGGGATCATTCCCAACGTCGTCTTCCGTCCCGGTCGGGTCGGAGTCATCTCGCGGAGCGGGACGCTCACGTACGAGATCGTGAACGGCATCAAGGAGCACGGGCTCGGCCAGTCCACGTGCCTGGGCCTGGGCGGGGATCCGGTGGTGGGGACTTCCTTCGTCGACGCCCTTCCCCTGTTCCAGGACGACCCGGACACCGACCTCATCGTGCTGGTCGGGGAGATCGGGGGCACCGCGGAAGAGGACGCCGCCGAGTACATCCGCACCCAGTTCACGAAACCGGTGGTCGCGTACATCGCGGGCCGGAGCGCCCCCCCGGGAAAACGAATGGGCCATGCAGGCGCGATCATCACCAGGGGAAAGGGAACGGCCGAGACCAAGCTCGCCGCGCTCCGGGCCGCCGGTGCCCGGGTCGCCCGTTTCCCGTACGAAATTCCCGACCTCGTGGCGGAGATCGTCCGGCACGGGGGATCGCCGTGACGCCCCCCGGTCCCTCCCGAGAACCCGAGGTCGAAGAGCCGTGCGTCGTCCCCGGATGCGGGGCCCCCTCGGTTCGCCACTTGGCGCTCGCCGCCGCCCGGAAGGCGTTCGACCGCTTACCGGACAAGGGCCACCGTGCGCCGCTGTGCCGGGACCACTATCGCGAGTGGAAGAAGACCACGAAGGAAGCTCGCACTCTCGACCGTCTG
>JAKIVW010000168.1 GCA_022750355.1 Thermoplasmata archaeon | reverse complement strand
GGCGGGGCGCCGATAGTAGGCGGCCGAGTAGTAGACGTGGCGTGGGACTTCGCGGGCGAGATAGGCGGCCAGTTCCGCCGGGGTCGGAAGGGTCTCGTGCCGGCGCATCGAAGTCTCCACGAGGAAGGGGAATGCCGCGAATTCGCGTCGAGCCAGGCGCACCGGTGGGGGGACGTCCGTCGACTGATAGTACCGGGCGAACAACCCGCGAGCCCACGCGAGGGTCGGGGCGTCGAGCGGGACGGTCTTCGCCACGCGACTACTCCGGTTCGTCCGGCTCGAACGGGGTGGTCGCCTCGTCGATGGCGGAGCTGCGACGAAGGCTGGCGAGCAGGTGGAAGACGGTGGAGTGCTCGCTGCCGCGCAGCAGCAGCTGGACCGCGCGGACCCCCCGGTCCAGCTGGTCCTCCTTTCCGATGAGGGCGACGGTGGCACCGTACACGCTCACCGAACACCCGGACAGGTCCTCGATGCGCGCGCGGGCTCGACCGGCGCGCCCGATCACCCGGGCGCGGATCCGCCGGAGGCCCGCTTTGTCCCGGTGCCCGGTCGTGAATTTGATGTCGAGCACCTGCAAGTACGTTTCGTCCTTGAGCAGACGCTGGGCGCGGGCCGGGGAGAATCCTCGGCCGATCGCCAGGACGATGTCGCGGGCGCGGAGCGCGGCCATCGGGTCGGCGTCGGGAGCGCTGACGCGCACCTCGCCCTCGTCGGCGTCGATCGACAGCTCGGTGTGTGTGGCTCGGGCGATCGCCCGCCGGGTCGCCCCGCCCACTCCGATGAGGACTCCGACCCGGTCCTCCGGTATTCGCGCGTACAATACCGGCATGGTCAGCTCCCGGCCGCGGGGAGGCCGAGCCGGTCCCCGCCGACGGCATGCAGGAACTCCTCGCCGGTCACGGGGAATCCCAGGTGCCGGAGGAATCGCGCATAGTGGTCGAGGTCCCGCGTGAGGAGGGCCGCCGCCTGCGGGTGCTTGATCGAGACGGCTTGTGCGACGTCGATGATGACCGTCTTTCCCTCAAAAAGAAGGGTGTTGAACGGGGACAGGTCGCCGTGGACCAACTTCGCGTCCCGGAGCATCCGAGTGATCTGCTCGACCAGATCCAGATAGATCGCTTCCGGGTCATCGATCTGGGCATCGCGGAGTCGCGGCGCTCCGCCCTCCGAGTTCCCGATGAAATCCATCACGAGCACATTCCGAAGGTGTCCGAACGGCATTGGGGCCCGTACGTGGGCATCGGCGAGGCGGCCCAGCACGGTATGTTCTCGACGGGTCCACGCGTACACGAGGCCGGCGAAATCCCGAATGCTCGTCTCGCGACGCAATTCGTCGATCGCGTAGGCGGGCAGGTTCCGGAAGGTGGTGTTTCCGATCCGGTAGACCTTGACCGCTCGGAATTCCTTGCCGGCGGTGGCCCGAAACACACCCCCTTCCTTTCCGGTGGCCACGGGGAAGTCGAGGGAGTCGAACTGACCTTGGGTGATGAGCCGGGAGATGGTGAGCAGGGTCCGATGGTCGAAAAATTCGTCCAGGAGTTTCCGTTGGGAGCTGTCCTTGCGACGGTCGTCGAACCGTTCGCGGCGGGTGGGCAGTACGACCTCCGTCGGGCGGGGCACATCGCTGCGTACTCGTCGTGACTCTTAGGGTTGAGGTCTGCTCCGTGGCGGGGGAAGCGGCGTGGTGGTGTTCGTGCAAGCGAGCCTATAAGTCGGCTTCGGGGCCTAGTATCTTCCATGACGACTGTTCTGTTCGCGTCCACGGCCGCCGGCGACCGGCCCCCGCCCGCGGGGCCTCCTTCTCCTCTCCCGACGCTCGTGCGCACCGTCGCGGACCGCTTGGAGCGACCGGCCGATTACGATGCGATCTTCCGGGTGGTCCGCGCAGCGGTCCGGAGCGTTCTCGGCGTGGAACGACCGGGACTGGGATTGGGCCTCTCCGACCTGCCTCCCCAACTGGCAGATCACGGGCAACCTCATCGTGATGAACGAGGGGCTCGTGGAAGCGATGCGGACCCACGCGAAGAACCCGCTCGAGTTCAACTCCTTCCTCTACGTCATCCTCGCCCACGAGTACCTGCACAGCCTCGGCTACTTGGACGAGCGGGCGGTCCGGGAAGTGACGGCGCGCGTCACGCGAACCGCCTTCGGCCCTGACCACCCGGCGACCCGGATGGCCGAGGGCGACCTGTGGCGGATGTTCCCCTTCCTGGCGAACGCGCGGGGGGGTCGTGGCAGCCATCTTCGGGTGGTACCGCGGTTCGACCTTCAGAGCACGGACACCTACATCCGATAGGAGAAGCCCCCTCCGGAAGGGTGGCCGTTATCTCCATTTCTGACATCCACCTGCCGGGTCCATGGCAGTCGACATCGCGATTGGCGTCGTCCTCATCCTCGGGGGGATCATCCTCTTCACGCTCGAGCTCATCCATCCCGGAGCGCTCCTCCTGATCCCCGGATCGATCCTCTTGGTCTCCGGAGCCCTCTACCTCCTGTTCCCCGACATCCTCCTGGATAGTTTCTACGGGCCGGCCCTCATCCTGTTGGCGGTCGTCGTCGCCATCGCCGTCGAGATCCCATACTATCGGTGGGTCGCCCCGCAACATCGTCCCCTGAGCACGACGTCGAGCGGGCTCGTCGGGGAGATCGGCATCGTCACCGCGCCGGTGGAGCCCAACACCCTGAAGGGAAAGATCCGAATCAAGTCCCAGATCTGGTCCGCTCGGTCGGAAGTGCCGATCCCGATCGGTGTCCACGTCCAGGTGATCCATGGGGAAGGGGTATCGGTGACCGTCAAGGCGGTCGAAGCCGGAACCCCGGTCTAGGGGCGGATCGGAGGAAGGAAAATGGATTACACCGGGTACTTCGTCCTCGCCGCATTCCTCGTCGTGGTCGCGTTGATCCTGCTGTGGCGATCGATGTACCAGATCTCCCCCTATCAGCAGGGGGTCGTGACCGTACTCGGGTCCTACAAGGGGATCAAGGGGTCGGGGCTCGCCTTCGTCAGCCCGATCGCTCGGGTCGTGTTGCTCGACCTGCGTACCCAGGTCCTGGAAGTCCCCCGCCAAGAGGTCATCACGAAGGACAACTCGCCCACCAACGTCGACGCGATCATCTACATCAAGGTGGTCGACCCGACGAAGGCGATCTACGAGGTTCAGGATTACCACATCGCGACGGTCGCCCTCGCCCAAACGACGCTCCGGTCCATCATCGGCGACATGGAACTGGATGAGGTCCTCTACAACCGCGAACGGATCAACACCCGTCTCCGGGACATACTCGACG
>JAKIVW010000167.1 GCA_022750355.1 Thermoplasmata archaeon | reverse complement strand
GGCGGATCACGCGACCCCGGCGATCGTCAAGGCCCACACCGATGACCCGGTCCCGCTGCTTCTCGTGGGAGCCGGCGTCCGCCCGGGGCCGCCTTCCTCCCACTTCGGTACTCCGAACTTCGCCTCCGGTCAACTGGGAGAGCGGCGGGGCGCGGACGTGATGACCCTCCTGCTCGGGCACGGTCCGGTTTCGACGGCATGAAGGGGCGCGCGCTCCGCGTCCCTCGTTCGAGGGGGGAGGAGACGCGACTCTTGCTGCGCGGGCTGGGATGCTTGCGCACGGACCTGGAGGTGGGCGAGGATGCCCAGGGACTTCTCTTCCCGATCGTGGGGGACCGTACGCCTCCGGAGGGCCTCGGCGAGGTCACCGAAGCGGAATTCGTCGTCTCGGTCCCTCGCGGGCCCCAGGATTATCGAGATCTCCTGGAATGGCCGCCGTCGGAGCTCGCCCATCTCCCCCGGTCGTTCGACGTCGTGGGGGATATCGTGCTGATCCGCCTCCCGACGGAGTTGGAGGCGCAGGGACCGCAGATCGGTGCGGCGCTGCTGAAGTTCGTTCCCGGAGCCCGGCTGGTAGGGCAGGACCGCGGGGTCCTGGGGCCCGAGCGTCGACGACAGGTGGTCCGATTGGCGGGTAGTGGGCCTTGGACGACGCGTCACCGCGAGAACAACCTCGCGCTCGACGTCGACCTCGAGGGCGCGTACTTCTCCCCCCGTCTCGCCCGCGAGCACGCTCGCGTCGCCGCGGAGATCCGACCGGGCGACCGAGTGTACGACCTCTGTTGCGGGGTCGGACCGTTCGCCCTCACGATCGCTCGGGACGGCCGGGCCGTCGAAGTGGTCGGGATCGACGCGAACCCCGTCGCCATTCAGTGCCTCCGCGCGACGCTCGCCCGTCACCGGTTTCGGACGCGGGTCGAGGTCGTCGAGGACCAACTGGACCACTTCGTCGTGGACCGGGCGCCGTTCGAGCGCGTCGTTTTCAATCTTCCCCTCGAAGGGATTAAGTACCTCGCCTCGGTGGGAAAACTGGTGTCTCGTGCCGGTCGGCTCTTCTATTACGAAGTGGTCGAACGGGACGCCGTTTCCCGCCGGCCGGGCGAGCTCATCGACCGGCTCGGAGGGAGCTCGGAATGGGCTCTCGGGGAGTCGCGAACGGTCCACCCGTACTCTCCGACCGCGGACCTGGTCGCCTTCACCTTCGAACGCTCCCGTGGCTGAGGAGGTCCCATGGCACTGATCATGGACCTCTCGGAAGTCTCCGACCAGGACCTCCCTCTGGTCGGTGGAAAAGCCGGCAAGCTCGGAGAGCTCATCCGGCAGGGACTCCCGATCCCTCCGGGATTCGTGCTCACGACGGAGGCCTACCGCGCCTTCGTGGAAGGGACGGAGCTGCGAACGCAGATCCCGGAGCTGCTCGCGACGATCGATCTCGATAAGCCCGAGACGACCGAAGCCGCGTCCCGAAAGATCCGAGAGGCGTTCGACCGAGCCGAGTTCCCTCCCGGGCTGAAGGAGGCGGTGCTCTCCGCGTACACGGCGTTCGTCAGCCGCCACCGGGTGGAATTCTGCGCCGTCCGCTCGAGCGCGACCGCGGAGGATCTGGAAGGCGCCTCCTTCGCCGGACTCCAGGACACCTACCTCAACGTCACCGGAGAGGACCAGCTCATCGCCGCGACCAAACGCTGCTGGAGCTCGATCTTCACTCCGAGGGTCCTGGTCTATCGCCAACGCAAGGGATTCGAACACCTCGACGTGCACCTCGCCGTCCTCGTCCAGAAGATGGTCGACTCGGTCGTGAGCGGGATCCTGTTCACCCGGGACCCGAACACCGGCGAGAATCACATGATCATCGAGGCCGGATGGGGCCTCGGGGAGGCGATCGTCGGCGGGGAGGTCACCCCCGACCACTACGTGGTCGACGGGGTCACGCAGAAGGTCGTGCACAAGCAGATATCCGAGCAGCGGATGCGCATCGTTCGTGCCGAGGGCGGCGGAAACCGACGGGAGGAGATCTCCGCGGACGAGGGCCGCAGCCAGAAGCTCTCGGACCACCGCCTCGCTCGGCTCGTCTCCCTCGCCCGTCTCATCGAGTCGCACTACCGCCGTCCGATGGACGTCGAGTGGTGTGCCGACGCCGATTCGCTCTACATCGTGCAGGCGAGGCCCGTGACGACGATCCCCACCTCCACGGCCCCCCGCGACGTGGGATCCCAGTCCGAGGGCGGCAGCGCGGATTCCGAAAAGCCGCTCGTCCGCGGATTCGGAGCGAGCCCCGGGATCGCGAGCGGAGTGGCGCGTCTCCTGCGCGGGGCGGAGGAGATGGACCGGATCCAGGCGGGCGAGGTCCTCGTGACGACCATGACGACACCGGACATGGTACCGGCGATGAGCCGGGCGTCCGCCATCGTGACCGACGAAGGCGGGATGACCTGTCACGCCGCGATCGTCTCGCGCGAGCTCGGGGTACCGTGCGTCGTGGGTACGCGGGAGGCGACGAAGAAGATCGCCGAAGGCTCCACCATCACGGTCGACGGAAAGACCGGTCAGGTGTTCGCCGGCGCGCGCGCACCTCCGAAACCGACCGCCGCCGAGGCGGCCGCCGCGGCCGCCCATCACGGGGGGGAAGGCGCCCCGATCACCGCGACCAAGAACTACGTGAACGTCGGCGTCCCCGAGAAGGCCGAGGAGTACTCCCACCTTCCCGTCTCGGGCGTGGGGCTCCTGCGCATCGAGTTCATCTTCACCGCCCATGTCCGCGAGCACCCGCTCGCCCTGATCAAGAAGGGACGGCGGGACGAACTGGTTCGTCGGCTCGCCGACGGCATCGGAAAGGTCTGCTCGGCGTTCCACCCTCGGCCCGTCATCGTCCGCACCTCGGATTTCAAGACGAACGAGTATCGGGGGATGCCCGGCGGCGAGGAGTTCGAGCCGGTCGAGGAGAACCCGATGATCGGGTGGCGCGGCTGCTCGCGGTACATCTCGCCGGTCTACAAGCCCGCGTTCCTCTGCGAGCTCGAGGCGATCCAAAAGGTCCGGACCGAGATGGGCTTGAAGAACGCGATGGTCATGCTTCCGTTCGTCCGGAACACTTGGGAGCTCGAGGAGATCACCGAGATGATGCGGGCGGCGGGCCTGCGTCGATCCCGGGACTTCCAACTCTATCTCATGGCAGAGGTACCCTCCATCGTCTTCCTGGCCCGGGAGTTCTCCAAGCACTGCGACGGGTTCTCGATCGGATCCAACGACCTGACCCAACTCGTCCTCGGGGCCGACCGCGATTCGGAGACCCTTGGCCGTATGGGATATTTCGACGAGC
>JAKIVW010000166.1 GCA_022750355.1 Thermoplasmata archaeon | reverse complement strand
CCATGATCAGTTTCACCTGTTAACAGATAAAATAGCCCCGCCCGAAAACGTGGTTGAGCATTATAACCGTATTCAAATCCTGCTGGCCATTATTGCGGCTTTGCTAACGGCTATAGTTCAGTACCTTGCTTACAAAACGGGCAAAATGGAGTTGGGCTCGCTTCTGACGTGTCTTGAGTTCCGATCATCTGCCAGGATCGGCAGTCGAAGCCTCAGGCGACTGTAGCCCCGGTGGAGCGGAGGGTCTGGTTGAGACTGGGTCGATTCATTTCTGCCCTTTCGGCGGGCAGGCGACTCGGCGGCCGGCGGCTTCCCGGACAGAGCACCGAAGGGCTACTTGGAAGGCTTACGCTTTGGAGGCGAAACTGCGTGGCTTCCCCTCTTAGCCGGGCCACTGCGGATCACGCGAACGTTGACGTCTGCCTTGAATCGCCGTACCTCGAGACGGGAACCTTGGGCGTGCAACGCCTTTAGGAAGGTCTCCACCTCTACCGCCGGGCCGTCTCGCCACTTGGCGACGAAAAGCGATGAACCCTGTTGGCCAGGGATAGCCAGACCGCTTCCGACCAGTTGACGGAAGTCTGTGTCTGACAGCGCCTCGAACGGCGTTGCCAACATCTCGCCTCGGCGGGGATAGCTCTGCTTGATTTTCTTCATACGCTTGATCCGAACAGAAACCCACAGCTACGCAAGTCACTACGGATGACTCTGAAGACAGCGAACACGGATAACGGTCCGCCCTCCCCGCGCCCCCGCCAGGATCGAGACTGCGACCCCAGGTCAGAACCTCGCTTCGATCCGAGAGATGAGCGGGTGGGTCTGGGGGAGGCGTTCCCGCGCATCCTGCTCAACGGAGGATGAGCTCAGAGCTGTCAGCGCCTGCTGGTGCAGGATGCTTTCTTCCCGATCCGGCATCTAGCCCCGGACCGTCAACCACGATATCCATTGGGTCTCGCGCACTCCTCCAGACCGAAACATCGGATCCAGGAGTTGCACCCAGCGTCGGTCCGCGGTTCTCGGCGGGCCAGCCCGAGCCGTTCTTAGCAAGTTGTCCGGGGTGAGTTCTGCCGTGTTACGCCATAGCAAGATACTTAGCGCTCGGACCGTTACGGGTCCCCGGAACCGTGTCCGGCGCGTCCGCCCTCTCGATCACAGTAGTGGTGTGTCTCGCTCTGCTCATGATTCCCACGGCCTCTTCGCCTGGAAGCGCGCTAACTATCTCACACGATGGCGCTGCCCCGGCCGTCTCCCTTCGGCCGGCGGTAGCGTACTCGGTCACCTTTACGGAAAGCGGTCTGCCCTCAGGAACGAGCTGGTCCGTGGATCTCGGCTCCCTCGTAGGCAACTCTTCCGGGGACGCCGTAAGCTTCGACCTATCCAATGGGACATTCCCCTTCTCAATACCTGCCGTCCCGTCGCCCACGGGAGGAGAGATGGGTTGGGCCTCCGCTCCGGGGTCGGGCAGCATTTCTGTGACCGGGAACCCGGTCGGCGTTACGTTGGTCTTCGGGCCGATCCCGGTCTACAAGCTCGAATTCGAGGAATTCGGCGGGCCGGCCAACCAGACGTGGTCCGTCACCATCGGCGCTCAGACCTTGACGAACATCATCTACGCCCATTGCATCACGTGCGGGCTGGTCGGATCCGTGACCTTCGCCGAACCGGCTGGAATCCTGAACTTTGCGATTTCTCCGCCCGCCCACTACGGTGTCGTGAAGGTCATCCGTCTGCTCCCTTGCGCAGGGACGCTCCTCGGTTCTAGCGCGCTGGACCTAACCCAAAACTGCGACCTGGGGGTTTATTTCGGGGAGGATCTCTCGTACTCATTCTCCCAGGCCACTATTCCGAAGTTTGAACTCTACCCCGGCGCGATCTGGTCGGTCTCCCTTCTCCCGGCGCAATCGGCGGGCGGGCCGACCGAACAGTTCAACGCCTCGAGCGGGAGCTCGATCGGGTTCATGCTTCCTCGAGGAGCGGTCTACAAGTACATCGTGACCGGCCCCCGTCCAGAATACCAGGCCTCCCCCGCGAAAGGAGAGATTCGCGTCAGCGCTAGCTCAGGACCTCAGCAGCTAACGGTGAAGTTCAAGCTGCTCACCTCCAACGTAATTTTCATGGAGAGCGGACTCGCGCGGGGTACGATCTGGAACGTGACGATCCTGGCGGGGACCTCGCCCGCAGTAACCTACCCATTTGGGGAGGCATCCCCCGGACCTATTCAGCTCCTATTCCACCTACCTGCGGGGACCTATGTATGGGTCGCCAGCGTACCGGGATCCTCCATCGCTCCCGTCTCCGGAACCCTAGTCGTGAGCCACCCATCGAGGGCGACCCACGTCGTCGTCCCATTCTCGCAGTCCGCAGCGGCGGCGGGGTGCTTCTTCTTTACGACCAGCGGCGCGCCCGTGGGGGCCGTGGAGTGCAATCCGAACGCCAATGATATCCTGGTGAACTTCACCGAACTGCCGGGCGCGGTCTGTGCGAATCAGTTCACGCTCGGGGGCGCGAGCGACGGACCGGCGCAGGTGTGCCCGACCGGCGCAAACCAGTTGGAGGTCTCTTGGACGGACTTGGCGATGGGCCCGGTGATCTCGTCGTGCTACTGGGCCGTCAGCGGGGTGGTGATCGGAACGTGCCCCGTGCCGTCGCCTGCACCCACTGGATTCGTGCTGTACCTTGCCGACATCTCCTCCGTCAGCTGGACAGTCGATGGTGCGGTCGTAGGATCCCCCATCCCCGCGCCTGCAGTGGCTAACGGAGTGGAATTCTTCCTCTGATCTCCTTACCCTGCCGCCGACTTCCGCGCCGAGACCTCCGTGGGCGCGCCGTGAGGGTTGAGTCTCGGCCGATCATAGGCACAAGGGACCCGCTTAGGAACCTCTATGGATCTGAACAAAGGGTGTGCAATTGACGTTGAACACGCAATCGGAGTTAGGATTCTCAAAGGCCGGGAGTGAACCGGTGAGCCCTACTCGGCGCGCCCCGAACGTGCCGGTCTGAGCCGTGAAATCTTCATCTGGGCCCCCGAAGTACAGCCCTCGTGCCGAAGACGTTCGCGGTGGAGCAGACCCACCACTTCCACGTAAGCCCCGGGAAAGTTTTTGCGGCTCTGACCGAGCCCAAGCTCCTGGTGAAGTGGTTTCTCTCGGAGGCAAGGCTCGAACCGAAGAAGGGTGGCGCGTTCACCTTTTGCTGGAAAGCGGGATACCGAATGGAAGGGAAGGTTCTCGAGTACTCTCGAGGCAAGTCGGTGAGCCTCCTATGGGTTGACAAGTTCCCGGGCCGGAAGGTTGTCAAGACCTCCGCGAACTTCCGCGTGGTGTCCAAGGGGCGCGGGGCG
>JAKIVW010000001.1:22413-46111 GCA_022750355.1 Thermoplasmata archaeon | reverse complement strand
CGCAGAGCATCGGGATGTGCACGAGGATCTCGACGGGGTCGACGTCCTCGGCCATGACCACGAGTTTGGCTTCCGAGCGTTCGCTCGACTTCGTGACCTCGTTGGTGCCCACCCGGATCTTTCCGGTCTCGCTCGCCACCTGGACGAGTTGGAGGGCCTTGTCGGCAAGCTCGGTCGGCGTCTCGAATCGCACGTAGATGGGTCGCGCCATTTGTTCCTCGCGTCAGCGGAACCCCCGAACGGGGGGTCCTCGGCTCACGGGAGGTGGGGTAGGGGACTCGCTATTTAACGGTGCCAGCGCCGATGGTCCCGATCCCCCTTCCCCTCGCTCGGCCCGAGAGGGCGGGCTCTGCTCGGGGTCTAGACGCTTCCCGAAATCGCGAGGAAGATGACCCCGATGACGACCAGGATGAGGCTGTAGACCAGACCGAATCCCCCGAAGAAGTCGAGCGCCGCGACCACGAGGAACACCAACCCGATCAGCAAGAGAATGATACTGACGAACGACCGCGCGGCACTTTCTGCACTCATCGCTAGACCACTTCGAGGTGCGAGGGGGACTCGGAGTCGATACGGGATTCCTCAACTCGATTCAAGGGCCGGACCTTTGCGATCCCCCTCCGAATGGGCCTGGCGCCCGGCGTTCGGCAGGGGGCGCATCGGGTTCCGGTCGTCCCTACCTCGGTGGCGGCGCGGACTCTGTGGCCGACCGAGGGGAATCTCCCAACCTCCCCCCGCGGATCGTGAGGGAGAGCAGGACGCCGGCGAGCGCGACCGCGGCCACGAGGACGAACACCGTGTGAACCCCGTATCCGGCGTACGCGAACCCGATCACGACGGGGCCGACCAGGAGACCCAAATCCTCGAACGAACCGAACACCCCGACCGCGGTTCCCTGCTGGGAGGCGGGCATGCCTCCGAGCGCCAACGGCAGCAGGCTGGCCGAGAGCCACCCCAACCCGGTGGCGAAGACGAGCGTCGCCCCCACCATCTCGGGGTAGGAGGTGGAGAACAAGGTCCCGAACGCTCCCAAGAGGACCAGGAAGAATCCGAACGGCGTGGATTGGCCGGCGCCCCATCGATCGACCAGCACCCCGAGGACCGCGCCGGCGACCAGGCTGGTGGCCTGCGCCGCCCCGATGACGTACCCGGCTTGGGACGGGGTGCCGTGGAAGAGCCCCACCGAATAGTACTGCAGAAAGCTCCAGACCAACGACTTTCCGAAGTAGGCGAGGACGACCAGCGCGGAGCCCAACGCGAACGGCCGGGAGAATACCGCCCGGATGTGGCGGGCGAATCCCCGGCGTCGCGGCGGCAGGGACACTTGATCCCACGGGAGGAGGATCGTGAAGCTCACCCCCACCAGGTAGGCGACGATGACGAGGATCGTCAGGCGGGCGAACCCGAACTCCACGAAGAGGAGGGGGCCCAAGGCGGTCCCGACGACGAGTCCGGTCCCCGAGAATAGCCCGTAGACCCCCGACCCTTGCCCACCGGTCCCGGGTCCCCACGCCGTGAGGGCCATCCACCGCATGAGGGGCACTTGGAAGACGAAGAGAGCGCCGAGGAGACCGAGCGAGACCACCAGGGTCAGGAACGAGTCGGAAACGCCGACGGCGGCATACAGAACGCCCACGACGACCCCGAGCAGGAGGATGGTGCGCGCGTTCCCGAGTCGAAAGGCCACGACGCCCCAGGCGGCCTCGGTGAGCAGCATCCCGAGGGCGAGCGCCGCGATCGCGATCCCGTACTGGGCGACCGAGAGGTGGAGGGATTGAAATCGGAACGGAAGCGCCACCGCCATCAACGCATAGGCGGCCCAGGTTACGGCCGTCGAGGCGTAGACCAACGTTAGGGCGACCGAAGGTCGATTCCGGGTGCTTGCCGGCGGGGGAGTCGTCATGGTCGAAAGGCGCCGGGCCTCACGTCCCCTCCCCGATGGATCGGCCCGCGACCGACGGTCGGACGCTCCCTCGCCGAGAGTCGCCGGTCTCGATCGGAATCGTCGTTTCCATCACACGCGGCCCGAACCGACGACCAGTCGACCGACCTACATGCCACCTTTCCCACGCGGGGCAGAACGGCACGGCCGAGGCACGACTCGGCCTCCCCGAAGACGCGAGGTCAGGTGGGCGAAGAAAGGGTTCGCCCGGGCGCGCGAGCGCACGCTACTTCTTGCTGACGAGTCCGTGGATCGCCGCGGAGTCCTCGTCGAAGACCTGCTGGAGGTTCGCCCGAACGGCGCCCTCGAGTTGGGCCGGGGGGATCTGAGGGGACATGAACTCCCCGTAGACGTCGATGCCGGTCTTGTTCCCCTTCGGGGTGTAGATGTTGACCAGTTTCGTCCCCGCCATCGGACCCTCGAGCACCTCGATCGCCACGCCGAGCGGAGGGAGCGCCGTGATCCGGTTCACGACCTTGACCCACTGACCGTTCATGTTCTGCTCCATCGACAGGACGACCACGTTCTCGCCGACCGGTTTCACATGTTGGTTCCGGGTCGAGACGTGCGCGGCTCCGTGCATCTCTCCCTGAAGGAACTCCCACACGGTCGAAAGCGGTGCGTCGAAATGGCTCCCCTCGTCTTTGATCAGGACCATGTTGGGTCCAACGGACCGGAACTACTTGAACCACCATCGGAACGAAAGTATACCTTCCAAGGACGAGAACTCCCGTCGGAGTACCAACCTATATCAGCGTCCCGAAAGTCGGGGAGACGATGGCGCGCTCGTCGGCGGCCCGCGTGCCCTTCCCCTCCCCCGGGCCGCCGGCCGTTCCGATCCAATCGTGTCCAATCGAAGCCACGCTCGGGACCCTCGGGCGGAAGTGGACGCTCACCATCCTTCGGGATATCGCCTACTTCCCGGACGCCTCTTTTTCCCTGATCCTGAAGAACAATCCCGGGTTGCTGCAACGCACGCTATCGTTGCGACTCAAGGAGCTCGCCGCGGCTCAATTGATCACGAACACCGCGCCTGTGACGGCCCCTCGCCGGCCCCGGTACCGCCTCTCGACCAAGGGGCTGCAGGTGTGGCCCATCCTCGCCACGCTCGTCCAGTTCGGGTTCCAGAACAGCGCCGACCGTGTCTTCGCCGACGCCCGCCCGCGGGACATCGAAGAGGTGTTCCCGAACAGCATGGAGCTGTTGCTCGGCCGCTTTTCGACCTCCCCTCCCCGCCGGACCTCGACGCCCGGCTCCCCCACGTAGTCGTTCGCTCGATCATGGAGATCCCGCCCCCGTCTTCGTGGGTCGGTTGAGGATCCGCCCTCCTCGGGGGAACTCGACGCCCTCCGACCGAGGGCCGGTTACGCCTCGGTGGACATGAGCCCGAGAGCGAACGCCGCCCGGAGCACTCCGATGTGGGTGAACGCCTGAGGAAAGTTTCCGAGCGGCTCCTTCGCGACCGGGTCGAACTGCTCGGAGAACAGGAGGAGTGGGTTGGCGATATCCAGGAGGGTTCGCCAGTGCTCCAGCGCCCGTTCCATCTGGCCGCTTTTCGCGAGGGATTCGACCAGCCAGAAGGAGCACAATAGGAACGAGCCCTCGGGTCCGGCGAGTCCGTCGTCGCCGGTGTAGCGCTGGACGAACGCGCCCCGGGCGAGCGTTTGCTCGACCGCGGCGATCGTGGAGAGCACCCGGGGGTCGTTCGCGGGAAGGAGTCCGTCGAGCGAGATCCGGAGGGCGCTCGCATCCAGGACCGGGTGGTCGAATGCCTGGACGAACGCTCCGAGCCGGTCGTCGTACCCTCGCGAGAGGATCGCGGCCCGTATCTCCTCGGCCGCGCGTCTCCACCGGTCGATGGGGTCGGTCTTCCCGAACGCTTGCGCCAGCTGGATCGCCCGGTCGAGGGCGACCCAACACATGAGCTTCGAATGAACGTACTGCGCGGGCCGGGTCCGGAACTCCCAGATTCCGCTGTCGGGAAGGGACCATAGGTCCACCGTACGTTGGGCCAACCACTCGATCGTCGCCCAACGGTCCCGGACGAACGCCGGGTCGACGTGCTCGAGCAGTCGTGCCGAGTCGAGTATCTCCCCGTAGATGTCGAGCTGGCGTTGGTCCGCCGCGGCGTTGCCGACCCGGACTGGCCGGGAGTCGCGGTATCCGGCCAAGTGGGGGAGTTCGACCTCCGCGGGGGGTGCGCCGCCGTCGACCGTGTAGACGGTCCGCAGCTCCCCACCGTCCCGGACCTCGGCCGCCCGGTCGAGCGCCCAGCCCACATAGGCCCGTGCTTCCCCGACGTGCCCGAGCAGGAGGAACACCTGCGCGGTGAACGCCGCGTCCCGGATCCAGACGTACCGGTAATCCCAGTTGCGCCCCCCACCGGGCCACTCCGGCAAGGAGGTCGTGGGCGCTGCCACGAACACGCCGGAGTCGGCGTGCGAGAGCAGCTTGAGGACCAGTTCCGACCGTTCCACCCAAGGGTGCCATCGCGCCGCCACGCGCCGAAGTGGGGCATCCGACGGGGAGACCCAACCGCGCCAGTAGGCATCGGTGACCGAGAGGAGCGTAGATTCCGACGGTTCCAGGGCCGGCGCATCCCCCCATCGAACCTGGGCGAACTCCGGCCGGCCGGGAGCGACCTTTCCGAGCGCGACGACGCCGGCATTCTCGCCGCGCCAGGGCCATGGTGCGGTGAAGTAGAGCCGGGCCGCGCCACTCTGCGCGGCCGCGAGCTCCTTCGAGAGGGTCCAGTGGGGCACCGAACGACCGTAGTCGAACCGTGGGTCAGCCTCGATCCGCACTTCGACCGGGGCCCCCCGGGCCACCAGTCGGCGGATGATGCGGGGATCTCCCCCGATCGTCGACCCCGGCGGACCCATCGGCATGAAATCGGTCAGGACGAGGCTGACCCCCCGGCGCAGCTCGAAGAACGTCGTGAGGACGTTCGTCCCGGGAACATACAGCTGGTGCGAAATGTATCGGACGTGGGGCTGCACCTGGTGGAACCCCCCGTTCTCCGCTCCGAGGAGGCGGGCGAAGACGCTCGGACTGTCGAAACGGGGGAGACACGCCCAATCGATCGATCCGTGACGGGAGATCAAGGCTCCGGTTTTTTCGTTCCCGATCAGACCGTAGTCGTTGAGCGAGACGGCGGCGCTCCCGATCGGCGACACGGGGGGGGTGAGAGCCATCGACGAGACCGCACGCGTCCCGACCGACGACGACCCCTTGCCCTCCACGGTCAGCTCCTGCCGTCCGTCTCGCCGACGGCCGTTTCGCTTCGGAGCATCGAACTCCGGTCCGGACGCGCGATCGCCCGGGAGCCGCTCCGGAGAAATCGGTAACTATCCCCGCACCCGTCGTTGAACGTCACGATGTCTCCGCGCTTCCGTAAGAGCCAAGAGTCGGAAATCGGGCATAGCCGTTTCCGTACCTCCGTCCGGGGGCGAGCGCGCCCCTCCCGGGGACCCATTCCGGGATCTCCGTTCCCCACCCACCCGACCTGGCTCCCGCGCGCGGTCCTCGGCTCGAAGTCTCCCGATATCTCTCGCCCGGCGTTGGCCGTTTTCGCGACCGACTTGGACCGAACGATCCTGCCGCCCAGCGGCCGGGTGTCACCGGAAGCCCGCCGGGCCCTCCGTCAGGTCCGGGCGATGGGGCTCGGCACGATCCTGGTCTCGGGCCGCACCCAGACGGAGCTCGCTCGTCTCGCTCGCGGGTTCGGACCGTGGGATGCCCTGGTCTCCGAGAACGGGGCGGTCGTCGAGGCGCCCTGTGGCTCCCCGCCCCGGATCGTCGGACGTGCGATCGCCGCGGCCGTTCGCCGCCGGTTGGTCGAGTTCCCCTCCCTCCACCCGGAGCTCGGCTCGGTCGTGATTTCCGTCCCCCGAGTCGAACGACGGCCGCTCGTGCGCGCGGTGGCCGGCCTCGCGGTCGACCTGATCCCCAACGTCGACCGACTCATGGTCGTGCCCGCCGGCTTGACGAAGCGGTCGGGTCTCCGAGGGGCGATGCGATTGCTCGGCGTGCCCGGGAAACCGTACGCGGCCATCGGGGACGCGGAGAACGACGTGGAGCTACTGGAAGGAGCGGCGATTTCCGGGGCCGTTGCCAATGCACGACGGCCCGCGCGAGGAGCGGCCGATTACCTCTGTCGGCGGCGGTTCGACCGGGGCGTGCTCGAATTCGTGCAAGGTCCCGTACGCGACTGGGTCAACGCGAGTTCCCCGTCGTAGGACCGGACCGTCGGGAGCCCCGCACGCGTTCGAGTACCTCGGTGAGCCGTTTGTTGGCCTCGGCCGTGATCGCATCCCGATCCTCCGGTCGGCGCAGCATGAGCGTCAGCGTGAGGTCGGTAGATTGCGGGGTGCGCGCCTTGGTCGTCAGGACGGGGGGGAATCGAACGTCGAGCCGCATGCGCAATTTGGAGAGCGACTTGAGCAGCTCGCTCTCGAACACGGGCAGGTCGAGATTCCCACTGATCGAGACGGGGATGGTGACCTCCTTCCACGCCTGCGGTGAGGTGTTCACTACGACGTCCCGGATCATCGAGGCGTTCGGCACGGAGACGAGCTGCTCCTTGTCCGAGAGGAGCACGGTCGTCATCGGGTTGATCTCGATGACCTTCCCTGAGAACCCCTGCACCTCGATCGTGTCGCCGACCTTGAACGGCGTGTAAATGTCCGAAAAGTACTTCGCCCCGTAGTTGCCGAGCGGGTCGCGCAACGCCACGAGCGCGGTCACTCCCAGCAGCGCGATGACCAGAAGGAGCACGTCGGGGCTGACCCCAAGGGCCTGCAGGGCGAGGGTGCCTCCGATCAGTCCGACCACGGCCATGGTCAGTCGTCGAGCGGCGCCGGCCATTTGGGGGGTGCTGGGTCGCATCAGACGACCGGCTAGAAGGCCGCCCAACCAGGCGAGCAGGAGGGTGAGCACGACGATGACGGCCACGGGCAGGAGCGGAACGACCCCGGCCCAGAGTTCGGAGACCACCGTCATCTACGCCTCCGTCACCTCGGCCAACATTTTGCTTTCGCCCTCCTCGGCCGCGTCCAACGAGCACTTTCGGGCCGTAATGCGGCCGTTGCGGGCCAGCCGGGAACGGAGCCGGCCGGCCCGGCTGTCGAGGAGGAGTCGCATCGCCCGGACGAGCGACTTCGGGTCGGCGGGGTCGAAGAGGAGGCCGTTCGACCCGTTCCGGACCAGCTCGGCGATGCCGGCCCGCTCGGTGATGATCGCGGGTTTTCCGTGGAGCCAACTCTCGACGGTGACCAACCCGAATCCCTCTTGGACGGATGGAAGGAGCGTGAAACTGCACCGTTCGTATAGCGCGTCCAGGTCGGCTTGGCCCAGGTGGCCGGTGAAGAGCACCTTCGCCTCCAGCCCCCGCGCTTTCACGATCTCCTCGAGGTGCGAACGCCAGACGGCGGATTTCGAGAGTCCGAGCCCCGCCGCCGAGCCGGAAAAGCTGCCGTTCCCGACGAGGACCAGCTTGAGGGCGGGGTATTTCTCGGCGAGCATCCCGAGGGCCTCGATCGCCAGGTCCTGGCCCTTGATCGGGTCCATCCGGGCCACGACCAACGCCACCTCGTCGGTCGGCGCCAACCCGAGCCGTCGAGCGGTCTCCGCGACGAGGTCCGCGGTCGGGATCGAATAGTCGTCGGGGTCGACGTACGGGTACAGTTTGAGGATCCTCCCCGTGGGTCGGAACGCTTTCAATGAAGTCGCGTACCGCCGCGCGCTCATGACGAGGACATCGTAGCTGTTCAGGTAGGTCGACAGGAGGGCGCGCCATTTTTCCGGGATCGAGGTCGCATCGAACGGGATGTGCCACCGAAAGATCTTGGGCTTCAGCGTCCCGAGCATGTGCCCGACGGCCAACTGCTGGAAATCGTGGACGTAGAACGCATCGAAGTCGAACTCCGTGTCCAGGCGCTGGATCAGTTCGGCGGTGATGCGATTGTAGTAGGCATACTCGGAGAACGCCTCGGACCAGAACAGCTCGTCATGCTCCTCCGCCCGGTCCAATTCGTGGATACGGCCCCAGATCGCTTCCTTGACCATCCCGTACCCCGCCATGCGCTCGCTGTCGATCGATACGTTGTGCAGGGTCAGTTCCCCCAAGCGGACCGTCGCCGGACCGTGGGGGTTCAGGGCTACCCAGTGCGCCCGGTCGAGGACACGCTCCTTGAGGAGCCGGCGGACCAGCGGATAGACCATGCGCGTGACGCCACCGGGGGACACTCGATAGTCGACTCCTTCGGTCAACTGCGCGAGGTCGACCGGCTCCCGCCCCCGTCCCTCCCCGCGGTCCCCGACGGGAGGCCGGAGAAACTGAACGAGCGGAGTTTGAGTGTTGATACAGATCGACAGTGGAGGCACGGGTCGCCCCCTCCGCGGCGTCTCTCCGGAGGTCACGATGGGTGATATTACCTTCCCGACCGACGCGGCGTCGGGAGGCCCGGGGGAGGAGACCCGCCGACGCAGAAGGGTGGACGGGTTCGACAATCGGGGGATTTTGGCCCCACCGGGTCCGGCAATCGCCGTGATTTTTTCGAGGGCGGTACAAAACTACTTGGCCCTCGGTGACAGTTCAAAAATCACGGGGTGAAATCGTATCACCATGAGCGAAGAGTGTTCGACCTGCGGCGCGATGTTCGCGTCCCCTGTGGATCTGGTGGCCCATATGGGGGCTGCCCACCAACACGAAGACCCGACCGCGAGCAATGCACTGAATCCCGAAGCGGAACGCCCGGGCTACGTGTGCGGGCTGTGCGGAGAGCGGTTCGCCACTCCCGCGCTGCTCGCGGCCCACAACCTCTCCCGACCCGAGCGGCGGCGAGCCGCCCAGCGAGCCTCGGAGTTGGCCACCGCCTAACCAGACCTGCCGCGGGCCGATTCGGGCCGTTCCCCTACGGGGGCAGGGGCGCCGCGGAGGGAGGTCTCGCCTTCCGTCGCGAGAGGAGGACGAGCGCGGTGGGCACCGCGACGGCCACGACGAGCCCCGCGATCGCGAAGTCCTGGATGGGAATTCCCGGGGCGGGTAGGTTCAGGACCACGACCAGATGGTCGGAAGTGACGTTGCCTGCCAGATCCGTCACGTTGACGCTGACCTCGAAGGTTCCGGCCGCCCCGAAGGTGTGGCTCGGGTTCGGGAGATTCGAGGTTCCGCCGTCTCCAAAATTCCACGAGTAGCTGTAGGGAGGCAAGCCGCCCGAGACGGCGACGGCGAACGTTTCGGATTGGGGAGTGCCCGAGGTGGGTATTGACACCCGGGCACTCGAATTGAGCTCGACGCTGAACGCGTAGACGTTGTCGTTGCCGCACCCGGCGAAGATCTCGCCCCGCGCGATCGACGGGGCGGCCACGAACGTCCCGTTGAACGCTTGCTGGTAAAGGGTCGACCCGGACGTCGCATTGAGCACCAAGAACTCGCCCTGGTCGAGGACGACCAGTAGCCCGTTGACCCAGAGCGGCGCGGCATAACCGTAGTCCGACGAGTAGGGGAAGTCGCGCTGCCAGAGGAGCGCCCCGTTGAGCGGGTTGAACTCGCTGACAGTGCTGTTGACCAACTGGCCCCCGATGGTGACGTTGGCCCCGACGGCGTACACGTACCCTCCTCCCCACGAGGTCGAGAGTCGGTCCGCCTCGATCCCGTTCTGGCAGCAGAGCGTGTGCTGCCAGGCCAGAGTCAGGTTGGATTGGTAGAACGCGTACAAGACCCCGTTCTTGTTGGGCGCGGTCACCATCGGGTACCCGCCGGCGGGCGTGAAGAGGGTCGGAGTGGTCCCGAAATCCCCGTCGGCGACGACCTCCGAAGCGGGCACTTGCCACTTGGCCCGGAGGGCCAGCGTGGTCGCGTTGAGGGCGATGATCGACTCGCCGTAGACGGTCTGCTTGTAGGTGAAAGAATTGCCGGTCGTGAGGAAGATCGTGTTCGTGGCCGGATCCACCGACGGCGTTCCCCAGATACTGGAGCCGTTGGCGGCGGGGGAGCTGGTGTTGAAGTACCCGACCACCGAGTGACTCGCGATCGAGTACTCCGCGAGGCCGGCGGCGATGAGCGGAGTATCGCAAAAGCTCGCGATCCCCACGTAGATGTGGCCGTTGTACACGAGGGGACTGGCCCAGTCGTAGTATCCCTGCTCGGCCGTCCCTCCGATCGGGGCACGCCACTCGATCGCACCGGTCAACGCGTTGAGTTGGTAGAGGTACGGCCAGCCGCCGTCCACGTAGAGGTCGGTTCCGACCACGGTCGCCGTAGAGGTCACGCCAAAGTCCCCCGGGCAGCCCGAGTCGTTCTCGTCCTGGCCCAGGTAGGTTTGCCACAGGAGACTACCGTTGGTCGCGTAGACGGCATACTCGTAACCGGTCTTGCCCCCGAAGTAGACGATCCCGTTCTGCTCGATCGGCTGGGACTGCACCTGGCGGTTACCGGCGTCGTAGTGCCATTGAACGTGCAAAGCGGAGGCCGTGCTTTGGTTGATCAGTTGTTCGGCGGAGGCGGACGAGGTGTGTTCGATGTCCCCGAGATAGGTCGTGAAATCGGCCCCCGGTGCCAACAGGACCTGGTCCCGTACGAGTCGGGAGTTCGTCGCGCCGTTGACCGGGGGCGCCGACCCCGGGCCAAGGAGGAGCGACGGTATCACGAAAAGACACACGACGCCGATGACGAGCCCGCCGGCGAACCAGGCTCTCCGAAGCCGACCCGGAGAGGGGAGATTCCCCGCCCCGGTCGGTGCGCACCCGGACCGCACGCCCGGACGACCCTGAGTTCGGGTCTAAATCGTTGTGAGTGCCGCATTGTCCCTCGAAAATCGAGAACGGGCGGTCGGGCTCATTCAGGGCACCGAGAGTCGTTGGTGCCGGATCGGTCCGAGAGCGTCGACGGGAGGACCCCCGAATATGCGCTCCCCGGAAGTGGTGGCCCGGCTCGTTTCTACCGAACTTCCTCGAGACGAATCGTCCCCGCGGGCGAATTCGGGAGGTGCCCATCTTGGGGTTTTATTTGCCCCCAGCCATTAGGGGGGTTCGGGCACGAACATGGCCGTAAATCCGGACAAACTGAACGCGTTCGTCGGCAAATTTGCGAACGATCTCGGCGCCGCCATGCACGGCTCGGCGATCCTCATCGGCGATCAGCTTGGATTGTACAAGGCCCTGGCCGCCAGCGGGCCGGTCACCTCCGAGGGGTTGGCGCACAAGACCGGGACGAACGAGCGATACCTTCGGGAATGGCTCGCGGGCCAGGCGGCCTCCGGATACATTGAGTACGATGCCCCCACCAAGCACTACTCCATGACGCCGGAACAGGCGTTCGCGTTGACCGATGAGAATGGGCCGGTCTTCCTTCCGGGCGCGTTCTACATCGTGTCCGCGACTTACAAAGACCGGAACAAGGTCGCCGAAGCGATCCGAACCGGGAAAGGGTTCGGCTGGCACGAACATCACGTCGACCTCTTTCAAGGGACCAAACGATTCTTCCGCCCCGGTTACGTCGGAAACCTGGTCCCCTCCTGGCTCCCGAGCATGGAGGGCGTCGTCGCCAAGCTCCAAGCGGGCGCCCGCGTGGCGGATGTCGGGTGTGGCCTGGGGGCCTCGACCATCATCATGGCGAAGGCGTTCCCGAAGTCCCAGTTCATCGGGTACGACTATCACGGCGAGTCGATCGAGTGGGCTCGGAACGACGCCGTCTCCGAGGGCGTGGCGAAGAACACCGACTTTGAAGTGGCGTCGGCGAAGGGGTTCGGTGGGAAGGACTTCGACCTCGTGACGTTCTTCGACTGTCTTCACGACATGGGGGACCCGGTCGGGGCGGCCAAACATGTCCATCAGGCTCTCAAGCCGGACGGGACCTGGATGGTGGTCGAACCGTTCGCCGGCCAGAGCGTGGAGGCAAACCTCAATCCGGTGGGACGAATTTTCTACAACGCTTCGCTCCAACTCTGCGTACCATCCTCCCTATCCCAGGAGGTCGGTGCGGCCCTCGGCGCTCAGGCGACCGACGCGAGTCTTACCGAAGTATTCCGCGCGGGCGGATTCACGAGGATTTCCAAGGCGGTCGAGACCCCGTTCAATCGGGTATTCGCGGCCCGCCCCTAACTCGCCGAGCTACCGCTTCCGGGGGGGCGGAACGCGAAGGCCCGGGGGGTCCTTCGCGAGGCCCCTGGGGGCGGACTCGGGCCCGTCGCGGGTCGCCTCACTGACCGCCACCGGTCCGTCGAGATACCGGGACGGATGGAGACGATCTTGACGCACGTCGTAGGTCCGATCTCGAGTCCCCCGGTGATCGGGACGGCGAGGGGTGTTTCACTCCCCCCCGGATTCGTATATGGCCCGGGAAAAGGCATGACCCCGAGCAACCATGAGCGGCGAAGTAGGCCACTTTGAGATACCGGCGGACGACGTCGAGCGCGCGAGAAAGTTTTACTCGGCGACCTTTGGATGGAAGCCCGCCCCCGTGCCGGGGATGGACTACACCATGGTGAACACGAGTCCGGTGGGGGAGGACGGAATGCCCAAAGAACCGGGATCCATCGGAGGCGGGATCGGGAAACGCGGCGGGGTGCTGATGCATCCGGTCGTGACGATCGTGGTCGACGACATCACGGCGGCCGAACACAAGGTCGAGAAGAACGGCGGCAAGATCGTCCAGCGAAAGCAGCCGATCGGTGACGGGAGCATGGGATCCACGGGCTACTTCAAGGACACCGAAGGGAACGTGGTGGGCCTCTATCAGTTGCCCAAGAAGTAAGCGTCGCTTTCCCGTACCTACTCCCGACCGGGCGCTCCCATCCCCCTCGGAAGTTCCGGGCAACCCGTCCCCGTCGCCACCGTCGACCCCCCCGAAGGAGCGCATCGGCGTCCCAACTCGTGACGCCTACGGCAGCGTCCGGGTTAGCCACGCGCTACTTCGCGTTTCGGGCCAGGCGAATACTCCCAATACTTGCCCTTCCTCGATGCCCCAGGGGGAGACCGAATGACGACCATCCGGACCGTGGCCGCGCACGAAGTCGTTCAAGCAGCCTACCCGCGTCCGATCGCGGCGAAGGACGAGGTCGGAATGGCGGTGGGCAAAGCCATCGACGACACCCTCTCCCGGTACAGCTTCGAATTTGCCCAATCCCGCAAGCCCTCGCGAACCGCGATGAACCGGCTGGCGGCCGAGACGCTGGACGAGGAGCTCGCGAACGCCGACGTGGAGATCACACCCGAGGATCGCGAACGGCAACTCACCGCCATCGCCGGCGTCCTTCAATCCTTCCGCAACAGCGAGGTAATGGGAATGACCCGACCGAGAAGCCGGCTCATCCTGATCAACGGGAAGATCGGAATCTACGCCCAGCCGGACTACTGGGACGGCCGGGATCGGTTCTACGAAATGAAGAGCTATCTCGCCGTCCCACTACCTCCGGACGTTCGGCTCCAACTCCAGCTCTTCCAGTGCGCGTTTCCCACGTTCCACGCCTACCTCGCGTGCTTCGACCGCCACGCCACTCCCGTCACGACCACCATCCGCACGATCCCCGCGCTCAGCGAGCCGCTCATCCAGGCGGCGTTGAAGTTAGCCTACCGGATCGGAGAGGTCCGGGGGAGCGAGAAGGTCCTCGAGTTCGTCGAGAACCCCATCGTGCGATACACGGTCTTTGAAGAGCCGGCGGACAACCTGTTGTAACCAGAATCCACTGCATCCTCCGGACAGGGTTCGAGGCCGCCGGGCCGATCCCCGGGCGGTTCATCCGGAACGAGGGGACCGCGCACCGCCGTGTCCTGATCCGCTACGGAACCCGTAAAGGCCCAGACCCTTCCGACCGATGGGAGTCCCGCGGCGGCGTCGCGCCCACGCGCGGAGCGCGGCGCACAGCCCACCCCCCGGGCCGTGGTCGACGATCACCACCCCGCCGATCGGGAGCCGAGAGTCTATCAATCGAAATTCGTCCGGGGAGGTTCGGTCGTCATGGGGAACGTCGTAGACGAAGAGGCCGATCTCCTCCAGCTCCTCGACGAGGAGCGGGATCACGTCCCGTTTGTCCCCTATCCGCAGGTCCCAACGGCCGCGGAGAGCATCCGGTACCGCCCACCCCGAGGACCGACCCGGCGGGAGCGACCACGATGGAGTGGTGGACGGTCGGCGAGCGCCGGGGCGATGCGGCGCCGGCTTCGGACGGTCAATCGAGTGGAGCGTCCCGTGCGCGTTCCGCGCGAGCGCCTGCAAGAGGTAGGCCGAGGAGACCCCCGACGACACGCCCACCTCGACGACGTGACGGGGACGGAGGAGCCGGACGAGGGCGTAGAGTTCCACCGGAGCGTCGATTTCGATGTACGACGACCGTCCCTCCTGGCGATGTTGTGCGGCCAGATGAGCGAAGAGGCGACGCTCCTTCTGGGCCTCCGTCAGGCTCATCTCGACCGAGTCGGGACTCGATCCGGCCAGCGCGGCGACCCACGCGGCATCCGGTTCCTGCTCGAGGATCATCCGTACTCATCCTCGACGAGTTCAGCGCGGGCCCCGGAGGTTCTGAGCATCTCCGACCCACTTCTCGGCCCGCTCGATCTTCGGGCGGACATTTTGGATCCGGTCGTACGCGGCGTCCAAGGAGATTTTCTCGCTCCGGTGGAGGTACCATGCGCCGGCCAGGGGAGATCGACGGACGCCATGTCCGCAGAACAGCAGTACCGGCTCCCCCCGGGCTCGGGCGGTCATGACGGAATCCGCGAGGCGGTCTAGGTTCGACACGATGGCCCGGTCGGTCGCTTCGTCGTAGATCGGGATGTGGGTTCCTTTGGGCATGCCCTCGGGAGCTTCGTCCAGGACGCAAAATCGCGTGCCGCCGAACGTTTCGGCATCCTTCCAACCTCCGACGTAGACTTCCGGAGCGATCTCCGACAGGCCGTTCTTTCGAGGGGCCGTTCCCGGCGCCTTGGTTTTCTTTTTGGGGGCGGACATGCCGCTACGACCGTGGCCCCGCCTATAATGGGGGGTTGAATTGGAACTTTGGGCGCATAACATATCCTTCGGACGGAGGGACCCAACTCTCTAAGCTCCGACCGCGATCGGTCGGGGCATGCGGGTAGCGACCCGGGTCGTGCTGAGCCCCGAAGAACGGATTCGGGTGGAGCGCTGGGCTCGTCATCGCGGTTCCCCGGACCCTCGCGTCCTGCGGGCGCGTATCGTACTGGCCGCGGCGGACGGGCGGCAGGACATCGAGATCTCCCAAGAACTCGGGATCAGTCGCATGATGTCCGCGCGATGGCGTCGACGCTTTCTGGCGACACGAATCCGGGGGATCGACCAACGTTCTTCGCCGCGGATCGCGCTCGGACGCCTCCCGGAGGAGCAGGTCCGCGCGATCGTTCGGGCCGCCCGCCGGAAGGAGTCGTCCGGTCCTTGGCCCTCGAGCAGTCGCAGCGTCGCTCGATCGCTGGGGGTGAGCCATACGACCGTTCGGCGGGTTTGGGAGGCCTACGCGGTTCGCCCCCAGCAGTTTGAGATCCTACCCGCTCGACCCGATCCGGTGCCCGCGCTCGTACCGTCCGACGTGGTGGGGCTGTATCTCCATCCCCCGGACTACGCGCTCGCGCTGGCCGTCGAGCCCCCCGACGTCCGCCGAGCGAGAGCTTCGGAGGGTCCCCCGACCTTCGGCGACCTTCCTCCGCCCTTCCAAGCTCTTCTTCAGGATTGGCCCGGTGCTGCGATCCCCCCTTCCGAGCGACGAGTGGGAGAGTTCCTCCGTTTCGCCGCCGGACTGGCCGCCCTCGAATCCATAGCGACCGGCCTCCAGGTGATCGCGAGCGTGCCGGGAATCTCCTCAGCCCGCGAGGTCACCCGGTGGCGGTCTCGACACCCGAGGGTTCGGTTCGAGTTTTGCTCCGATCTGGTTTCCTTCCGTGCCCGCCTGGCCCCGTCTTTAGCGGCGATCGGCTCTCGGGGGGGACGCTCCCGAACTTTCGGCGCCCGCGGAGAGTTCGCACGGGCGATCCGACTGTTTGTCGCCGGTTACACCCACCGGAGCGATCCCTTCCAGTGGATCGCCTCCCCGCGTGAAGTGAGGTCCCGCGTCGCGGCGGGACGGTTACGCTACGACCTCAGCGTTACGGGGCACCCTGGCTTCATGAAGGAGGCCACCGTAGATCGGTCGATGCGTCGGGTCGGATCTCCGGATCAGCGGAATCGCGCCATGGCCCGAATCGTCCTCCGGAAGTCCCTCCGCCTGCGCAAGGGCGAACGGGTGACGATCGAGAGTTGGACGGAGACACTGGAGTTCGCGAACGCGTTCGTTCTGGAAGCCCTGCGGATCGGGGCGCAACCGATGCTGATCTACCAGGATGAGCCCACGTACTGGGCCGCCGCGAGCGAGGTCCGCCCCGCGGACCTGGCACGACTGGGCGCCCACCAACGCGCCGCGCTGGAGCGGAGCGACGTTTTCGTGAGCTTCTTCGGTCCGAGCGATCGGGAACGGTTCCACGCCCTCCCACGGCCGACGATGTTCAAGCTCGGCGAGTACCGAGATGCCCTTTACCGGGCCGCCGAAAAAGCGGGGGCCCGGGCCGTCCAGATGGCGGTCGGACGGGTTTCGGAGGCGTCGGCCCGCATGTACGGCGTCGACCTGGCCGCGTGGCGGGAGGAGCTGGTCGCGGCCACGTTGCTCGACCCCGCCGAGCTCCAACGGCGGGCGGTGCGGGTCGCGAAACGGCTGGCGGAGGGCCACACCCTCGAGATCCACCACGTCAACGGAACCGACCTTCGACTCGGATTGCGGCAGCGGACCCCCGACCGTTCCGATGGGCTCGTCTCCCGCGCCGGGGCCAGGGGGAACTGGAATTTGATCCAGTTGCCGGCCGGCGTGGTCACCGTCGCCCTCGATGAACACGTGGCGGAGGGGACGTTCCACTCCAATGTGGCCAACTCGGTCGGCGTGATGGACACCATCGGCGAGGTGGTCGGGGGTCGATGGACGTTCGAGACGGGTCGCCTCGCCCGATTCACTTACGAGCAGGGAGAGGGACTGTTCCGTCAAAGCTACAACCGAGCCGGGCCCGGTCGGGAACGACCCGGGACCTTGTCGATCGGACTCAACGATCGGATCGAGATCGCCCCCCTGCTGCAGGATCAGGCCTACGGGGCCGTCACCCTCCAACTCGGCAAGAACGACCAACTCGGAGGTCGCACGCGCACCGATTGGTGGGCGTGGCTCATCCTGCGGGGGTCCGACCTCTCCGTGGACGGACGCCCGATCTTGAAGCGGGGTCGGATCGTCGCGTGAGGTTCGTGCGGCGGGGGGCCACGCCGATTCAGTCGCGTTCCAGGATCAGCGTCTCTCCCTCGAGGCGTGCGCGATACGCCGTGACCGGACGGGCGGCCGGCCCCCGGATCACCTTGCCGTCGCGGACGTCGAAGACCGACCCGTGCAACGGACAGGTCACCTGGTTCCCGGAGATCGCCCCCCGATCCAACGGGCCGCCCACGTGGGTGCAACGAGCGTCGATGGCGTGCAATTCGCCGCCCACCCGGAATACAGCCACCGGGGTACCATTGACCATCACGCGAACGGCGTGACCCTCGGTGGGCAGGGCGGACTTCTCCAGCCGGAACGTTTCGGTCATGCACGAGCCTCCCGATCGCGCGTACGAACGCCGCCGTCTTCGTTACCCACTGGGCCGCCGCGCGCAAGTTGTGGACCGCCTCGGCCGGCAGGAGCTCCCCATTCTACCCCGCCCGTTCGACTTCTTCCCAGAGGTAGTCTCCCGGCGTGTGGCGCTCGTCGGGCAATTGGCACTGTCACGTCACACCCACCTGGGTACCCGGTCGAGGTAGAGCCGGGAGCGATATCATTCTATCCGGAAGCACGCCTACGGAGAAGGACCCCGGAAGTGAGGGCAGGAATCGTGGACTATGACGAACGCCGCCACCGAGGCAGGAACCGTCCGGTTCGAGCCATGTACGAAGCGTAGGTCGGCCCAAAGACCCCGGGGGATCCGAGGAGCGCCTCCTCCAGTCGAGCCCGATAGGACGCGAGTCCGAAGAGGAGTACCGTGAGCAGGGCGAGGGGCGGGCTCAGGAACACCAGCGTTTGGGCGAGGGAGATCGTGATGATCGCGGTGTACACCGGGTGACGAATGTACCGATACGGCCCGGTCTGCAACAGTTGGTGGTCCTCGCGGACCTGGATCGCGGGGGTCATTTGCCGCCCGAGGGCCCGAGCGGCCCGAGCGAACAGAATCCCACCCAACACCCCCAGGGCCAGCCCGAATAGCTGAACGACCCACGCGTCCGACCCATCCGGAACGGGGGGCCAGTGATAGGCATAGGTGGGAGCGATGAACACGCCGACCGGCCAGAGCAGCGCGAGGAAGGTGCCGCCGATCCAGAGTGCCTGGGTCCCCCGGGCCGGCGGGCTCCGGGCCCGAACGCGGACCGGTCCGGTCGACCTCGGACTTCGGATTCGCGTCGCGAGGAATCCGACGGCCGTCGCAACCAACGCGGCGGCCGAGCACGCCTCGACGACCGGCAGCGACAGCACGAAGGGACCGAATCCGTCGGGACTACATCCGTGCGTAGTCGGTCGGCGGTTCTCGTAAAGTCGCTTGGGTGGATCCGCTCCGGCCGTTGGGGCGGCGGGACGCCGGCCTGTCCGAGCTCGGAACGTAGGGTGGGGGGGATGAAACGCCGCAGCGGCTAGGACTTTCCCGGAGGGCGATACGGGGCCTTACCGGCACGTCCGAGGATGTCGACCAGCTCCTTCGGGGAGTAGAGGCGAGTCGTCCGCGACGACCGGATCCCGCCGCTCGCGACGGAGGCCATGATCGCGGCATTCGCGGCCATATCGTCGGGGGCCTCGATGATGGCCGTTCCGTCGTAGTCGCCCATGTGATAGAATAGGGAGACTAAGCGTCCCCCCACCGACTTCGCGAGGGCGTCCACCGCGGCGCTCCGGTCTTCCGGTTTCTTGACCAAGGCGGCCCACGATTCCGGACTGTAGGCGAACTGGAACATGTACAGTGGCATCGGTTCGAACTCCCGTGCAGATGGCTCTCGAGAGAGCCTGCTTGCCGGTCCTCGTACGACGCTCGGTTACTTACACCTTCGGACACGGGATGGGAGACTTCGCCCGAGGGCCGGGTCGGGGCTCCGTGGGAACCGAGATTCGCTCGGGTCGCCCTCGACTTCCGCGGTCCCGGCCCATCGAAAGGCGTATGGAAGCCTCTTCCATGGGACGCCCGCGCGGGCCGACCGGGACCGGGGCGCTCCGGCCAGGGTTCGAACGGCCGCACCGAACCGCACGATGATCGAAACGGCCGCTCCGACATCGCCGGACGCACGATTGGCGGGCCTCGATGCGGTGCTCGCCCGGCACGGACCCCCTGGCGCCCGGGATTCGCTCGGGGGGAGTGCCATCGAAGACCTGTTGCACCATCGCTCCACTTCGGTCGAAGCGTCGGTCGTGGTCGGCGACCTCCGGCTGTCCACGATCGTGCTCCGCGAATCGGTCCAGACCACCTTGTTCGCTCGATTCATCGTCGGCTTCACGGAGGCGGTTCGCAGCCTCGCGAATGCGAACGGGGGATGGTTCGACAAGTTCACCGGGGATGGGTTCATCGCGTACTGGCTGACCCCTCCGGGGGCCCCGTCCGCCCTCCGGGAGGTCCCGGAGTTTTGCCAGTCGCTCCTGCCCGCCGCGGGCGCACTAGTGGCCAACTTGCGTCGCACGTCTCGAAACTTTCCGGTCGGCGTGGGGCTCTCGCTCGGGGCCGACGCCGGTCCGTGCGAGCTCGTGATGGTGGGCGAGGCGCTCACCCTGGTCGGGGGACCGATCGTCGGCGCGTCGCGCATGGTGGCGGGCGCGAGTCCCGGACAGACCTTGCTCAACGTCTATCTCGGAGAGCAGATCGCCCTGCAACGAGAGTGGCTGACGGACTCGGGGATCGCCCTGGAACGGACGAGCGTGAAGACGAAGGAGTATCCCCAAGGACAGGAGGCGTACGAACTCCGGTTCCCGGAGGTCATTAGCTCTCACGCTTCCCCGCCCCGACCTTGAACGCCCGCTACCGGGGCCCGAGGGGCTGCTCCCGCGTGCGTCGCTTAGGGCGAAGCAGCGACCGGCGCCCGGAGAGTGAACCCGGTCGCTCGGTCCAGCACGATATGCAGCGGCCAACCGAGTAACGGCCAAGGAATCGAATTCGTGGCCAGGCTCCACAGCACGAAGACGACGGCCCACGTGAGGAAGGTGTGAAGACCGTTGTACAGCCCGGGCCCCCAGCTTGGCCACGGCCGACCTTTTCGGGTAGCGATGCCGATCGGAAGGAACGCTCCGAGGTCAGGCCAGGCGAACCAGAACACCGTGAGAGCGATCGCTGTGACGGGGAGGCTGCCGACGATCCGACCGAATCCCCCAAGAAGAATCCATAGGATTGCGAAGAACGCCACCCCGTACTCGAGCCGATAGACCCACGAATTCAGCCCGAGAAATCGGGGTCCCCACGGGGGAGTGCTCCGTTCCTCCGTCGTCGTGGGGGCCGGGACGACCATTCCTACGTCCCGTGGCGCGCGGCACCCTCGACCCGCGGGAGGTCCAGCGGGGAGGCGGCCTCCCATTTCTTCACCAGCAATTCGAAGCGGGGGTCCTCCCGGAACTTCTGGAGCGCGGGCGAGACACGAATTCCCGCTCGGAACGCCCCACCGCCCGAGTTGCGATCATCCAGAAAGATCGAATAGGCCCCGTCGAAGTCGCCGACCACCGCGAGAATGAATCCGAACATCCGAGGAGGGATGTGCTCGGTCTGGGGGAGCGACCGCATTCGTTCCACCATCCCCGAGGCCTCCGCCCGATCGCCCAGCACTCCGTAGCTGCACGCCGCCACCCAGAACTTGGACGTGGGCGCGGCGGCCCCGTCCTCGAATGATTTGAGCCGGGCGCGCGCGTCGTTCTCCCGGTGCGTCAGGGCGAGGAGCGAGACCAGGTTGAACATGGCGGCGTCGGAGGTGGGAGCCAGTTCCAGCGCTCGTTCCAACTTTCGCAGCCCCTCTTCCGGATGGCCCGAAATCCAGCTGAGCAATCCGGCGGAGTTCAGGACGATGGGCGACAACGGATCCAACTCCTCCGCCGCTCGCATTTCACGGACCGCTTCTTCCACGCGGCCTCCGGAGAGGAGCACCAGATGCAGCCAGTGGTGCGCGATCGCATACCCCGGATTCAGCGCGATGGCGGCGCGCAACTCCTGTTCGGCCCGGCGGAAGTCCGACGAGTGCGTGAGGACCAGGCCCAGCGAAGCATGGACCTCGGCCGAACTGGAATCCAGGGCCAGCCCTTGCTCGGCCTCGGCCCGGGCCTTCGGGATACCCTCCTCGTCCGAGATCACCCCCCGGTCGACCAAAATGGAATAGCAATCGGCCAGGCCCGAGTGCGCGAGGGGGAAACTGGGATCGATCGCGATGGCTTCCTCGAATCGATGCATCGCCTCCTGGACCGATGCGCTCGTCCGTTGGTTCCAGAGGAAGCGACCCCGGAGATAGAGGGTGTACGCCTCCACATTCGGAGGCGCGACCCGGGCGGCGGCCGGGGTCGGGCGAAGCCGAAGGTCGAGCGCTTCTGCCACACTCGACGCGATGTCGGCCTGCACCGCGAAGATGTCCGCGAGTTCGCGGTCGAATCGATCGGCCCAGAGGTGCTCCTCCGTGGCCGCGTCGATCAATTGAGTAGTGATACGGATCCGATTGCCGGCCTTCCGAACGCTCCCTTCGAGGACGTAGCCGACTCGAAGCTCGGCCCCGATCTCTCGGACCGACTTGGTAACTCCCTTGTACCGCATCACCGAGGTCCGGGCGATCACGCGGAGGCTGGCGATCCGGGAGAGTTCGGTGATGATCTCCTCGGTCAGTCCGTCCGCGAAGAACTCGTCCTGCGGGTCGGCACTCATGTTGGTGAGGGGGAGGACCGCCAGCCGTCGGGGCGCTTCCGGCCCTCCCGAGCTCGATCCGGGCTGGGGAGGCTCGGGGGCGAGAATGATGCGGTAGACCGGTATCGGCATCTGTACGTTCTTGAGTTCCGGAGCGTCCACCCGGTCGAAGCGCAGGTCGACCTTGTTCTGCACCTGATCGTAGACCGGGCCCGAGACACAGATGCCGCCGGGCTCGGCCAGCGGCTCGATCCGCGAGGCGATGTTCACGGCGTCGCCGAACACATCCCCGTTCGAGCTGACGACATCCCCCAGGTGAATTCCGATCCGGATGCGGATCCGCTCGCGATCGGGGAGACCGGGGACGGCCGACCGGAGCGACCGTTGGATCTCGACGGCGCACGTCGTGGCTTCGAGCGCACTCTCGAACTCCACCAGGAACGAGTCGCCCATGGTCTTGACCTCCCGACCTCGGAAACGGAGGAAGAAGGGTCGGAGAAGCTGGTTGTGACGTTCCAGGAGTCGGAGGGCGTCGGATTCGCTGGTTTGGGCCAGCGCGGTGAAACCGACAATGTCGGTGAACATGATCGCGGCCAGTCGCCGCGACGTAGATGGAGGGTTGGAAGCCACGGTATGCCACCCTCGGGACCGGCCTCTAGGATTTGGCCCCTTGCTTCGCGTCCGCAGCGGATATCGAGCGCCCGTCGTCCACGCCCGAGGGGGAAAATTGTCGGGGGTTCGTCCCCCGAAGGACGAACCGTCTCCACGCGAGGCTACTCGGTGACGGTCCGCCCGCGGGCGGTTCCCTACCTTTCAAGAGGCGGTCGTACCTTTCCCCCACCGAGCGAACTCATGGGAGTCCCAAAACCCGCGGCCGCGGCGGTGAAGGTGTTTGAGGGACTGGCGGCCGAACTCCCGAAGGTCACCGTCAAATCGATGTTCGGTCAGCCCGCCGCTTTCGCGAACGGCCATATGTTCTTCGGC
The DNA here is from genome assembly GCA_022750355.1 of Thermoplasmata archaeon. Taxonomy (GTDB): domain Archaea; phylum Thermoplasmatota; class Thermoplasmata; order Lutacidiplasmatales; family UBA184; genus Lutacidiplasma. The sequence continues at coordinate 23,289 of JAKIVW010000001.1, read as the reverse complement.
GTTTTCGGGGAGCAGGTGTTCGTCCGGCTCTCCGAGAAGGATCGTGCCTCGGCCGACGCCATCCCCGGATTTGTCCCGTTCGAACCGATGCCCGGCCGAGCGATGAAAGAGTACCGGGTCCTTCCGAGCTCGATCCGGGCGAGTCCCTCCGCTTCGCGGAAGTGGGTGGCTCGCTCGCAGGAATATGCGGCGAGCTTGGCGCCGAAGAAGGCGAAGCCCCCGAAACGCTAGCGTCCGGACCGGACGTTCTCCTTCCGACGCAAGCGGCGCTCCGGGGCCGAACCGGTCTCAGAGGGCGCGCATCCGGTTGTTCTTGGGGTTGTGCTCGACCTCGGCGGTGCCGAGCGCCTCCAGGACCGGGGGAACATACATCCCGAACCGACCTCGGAGCCCCTTCTTGAGCCCATACCAGCTGCCCACCGGATTCGAGGCGGATCGACCCCAGGCCTCCACGGTCGCGGCGGGCGCTTCCTTCCCCTCGTCCGTGCTCCCGAGCAGGACCCAATCGCCGTTCGCCGACAGCATCGCGGCGAGGTCCTCGATCGCGCGAAGGTGGTAGCGGAGCTCGGTCTTCCCGACCGTTACGATCAGCGCCGGCGGGTCCGACGCCGGATCTCGGTAGGCGTTGAACTCCGATTGCCCGCTCGGGGTCTTCAACGTCCATGGCTTGGCGCGGGTGCCCTCTCCCTTCACCGACGGTTTCGGCATGTTCCTTCCGACGGGGCAGTCGGTCCGGAGCGCATAAACCCCGATGTTACTGGTTTAACCTCAGGCTCGGCGGAACCCCCGGGGCGGGCTGCTCGGCCCTCGGTCGGAGGCGGGCGGTTCGTCAGTTTCCGTTGACGGCTCCTTAAATCGGGGTCGATCGCAAGGGGA
>JAKIVW010000001.1:0-22403 GCA_022750355.1 Thermoplasmata archaeon | reverse complement strand
CCCTCCGCTGGATCTGGATGGACGGTAAACTGGTGCCGTGGGACGACGCGCAGGTCCACGTGCTGACCCACGGACTGCACTACGGGTACGCCGTGTTCGAGGGGATCCGGTGCCACCGGACCGAGCGGGGTTCGGCGGTCTTCCGCCTGGAGGAGCACCTGACCCGATTCCTGGAAAGCGCCCGTATCTACCGGATGAAGATGCCCTTCGACCTCGCCGCGCTCCGCCGGGCCACGCTCGACCTGATCGCGGCGAACCGCGTTCCGGAAGCCTACCTTCGCCCGATCGCCTTCTCCGGGTACGGCCAGATGGGGCTCGACCCGACGCAGAGCCCGATCTGTGTGGCGATCGGGATGTGGGAGTGGGGCGCCTACCTCGGGGCGGACGGGGTCGAGCGCGGCGTTCGCGCGACCGTCTCCAGCTGGGTCCGGATGGATTCCCGCTCCCTGCCGCCCCAGGCGAAGTGCGCCGCGAACTACGCCAATTCGGCCCTCGCCAAGATGGAGGCGGTCTCCGGCGGGTACGATGAGGCGATCCTGCTGAACTCCGCCGGAGTGGTCGCGGAGGGGCCGGGGGAGAACATCTTCCGGGTGAAGCACGGGATCGTCAGCACGCCGCCCGCCAGCTCCGGCATCCTGCGCGGGATCACGCGCGACAGCGTCATTCGATTCCTCATGGACGAGGGCCTCGAGTTCCGCCGGAACGATTTCACCCGAGAGGAGTTGTTCACCTCGGACGAGTTGTTCTATACCGGGACCGCCGCCGGCATCACTCCCATCCGGGAGGTGGACGGTCGGCCGATCGGCACCGGAACGTACCCCATCACCAAACGCCTGCAGGCTCGTTACGAGGACGCTATCCACGCCCGCACCCCGCAGTACGAGGGGTGGCTCACGTTTGGGACGTAGGCTCGGACGACCGGCGCATCGTCGACCCGGACCCCGCGCGGAGCGTCTCGTTCGCCTGCTCCAACGACCGTCGGCTGTAGTGCTCGAGGGAGGACCGTTGGGTCGGGGTCAGCTGGAGCGCCGGCCAGCCCCAGTGGATCGCGACCAAGTCCCCGGCCCGGATCCCCGGTAGGACGTTCGGGTCGTATCGGACCTCCCGCTCGACGGACGGACCCCAGACGATCGACCCATCCTCCAAGGCGAGGGTCGGACCGCGGACCTGGAGGACCCCCTCTCCCGGATAGACGACCTCCGCCCATGCGGGTCGGCAGGCCTCCATGTTCGCGAGGGTGGTCGGGACGTGGCCCGTGACGTTCCCGACTCCCACGAAGGCGACGTGGAAGACGTGGTGCGGCAGCGGGTGCGACGGGAGACGTTCCGCGAGCCGCTGCGCCATCGAGCGGGGGAGACCGCGTTGCGTCAGGGCTTCGAGGAGGTGGACGAAGTCGGCCCGCTCGAAGGAGTCGAGCAGGGGGTTGCCGATCCAGTAAGCCTCGACCACCTCGGTATCGAACGGCGTCCGACCGTGCTTGGCCGAGATGAGTTCGAGGTAGGGCATGAGGGCTTCAAAGGCCGAGAGCGCCCGGGCGGCCTCGGCGTGGCCGGAGTCGGACGTGATCGCACGGTAGAGCAGGGGTTCCGCATCGGCTGGGCCGCAGTACTGGAGACGGTTCGTGGCGAGGCTGAACCGGGCGCCCAGCTGGACGCCGTTCATGCCGGCTCGGAGCTCCGACGGGTGACGGTCGCGCGGAGCAGCCCACCGACTTCCCTCCACTGCCGCCAGCCCGCGACGACGACGACCCCAGCGACCACCGCCGCGGTTCCGGCCGCGGCGTCGAGGGAGACGTGGGACCCGTGGACGAGAACGCCGAGCACGAACGTCACCGGGAAACCGAGGACGAGGACCGAGGTGGCCACACTCAGATCCGTTCGTTGGAGACCGGCATACCAGGTGAGGACGAACGCCGTCAGCAAGGCGGCGCTGATCGCGACCCAACCCCATTGGGTTCCGGTCATCGCGGTGACCGCACCGTACTGGCTCGTCAGGGCGAGATAGCCGAGCAGGAACAAGGCGCCGAATCCCATCCGACCGAATCCGACGGTGCTGCTTCGCAACGAGCCGAGCAGACGCTTGGAGACCGTATACTCCACGGCCCAGAGAAGGGTGGCCGCGAAGACGTACGTCGTGCCGGGAGTCCACAGGGGCGAGAGGATCGAGAGGAGCAGTAGGTTCCCGGCCAGCAGGAGGGCGGCGCCGGCGAACACGCGGGCCCGGAACCGTTCGTGCAGGAAGAGGAGGGCGAAGACCGTGGCCATGAGGAACAGGGTCCGATACACGAACGAGGCCGTCGCGGCACCGCCGGCCGCGGTGGCGAGCGCGAGCCCGTGGAAGAACAGGAGGAACGGGATGGCGCCCCCGATCAGGCCGACCAGGGCGAGACCACCGAGCTCGATCGGGCGCATCCGCTGGGGAGACCGCCGGGTCGCCACGAGCGCCACGGGAGCGAGGAGGAGCGCGACCGATAGGTTTCGCACGGTCACGAACGCGTCCGAGCTGGTCCCCGCAACCGCGTAGGAGTTCACGAACGTCGAGACGCCACTGATGACGGCCGTGGCGAGGACGAGCAACAGCCCAACGGCGGCCACGCGAGCGGCCGGAGAACTTGGTACCGACATGTGCCTCACCGACCGGCCCCAGCGACGCGGGTCCGGTCCGCGTTCGGGTCCTGTCCCTTGCCTTTCCCACCGATCGTATCGTCGCTCATGCACTCACCGTTTCCGTCAACCGTTGGATCTGGCGGAAATGCTCCTGGGCCTCGAGGGCCTCGGCCTCCGGGACGACCGTGGTCGCGAACCCCGCATGTACCACTACGTAACTCCCTACCGCCGCTTCGGGGAGGAAGACCAGGTTCACCGATTTTCGGACCCCGGCAAAATCGACCTCGGCGGTCCGCGACTCGGGCGTTTCTTCGAGAATGCGAACCACTCGACCGGGGACGGAGAGACACATGGAATTACCCTCCGAAGTGGGGTCGAACCCCACTCCGCTCCCTACCCTCGGTCGCGGGGTGCGGCCACTCCGGGACCCGACCCCGTTCGTCGTCGACCGTGAGTTCGACCAAGCGGATCCCCTGGGCGTCGGGGTCCGCCGTGTCCTCGGAAACGTCGATCTCGAGCCGTCCGCCCTCGGCCGGGGTGCCGGCCACCACCTCGGGCCATCGGAGACGCAGCGCGGTCGGCGTGACATGGGCGAGCGCCCCCACCCAGAGCCGCACGCGTCGGATCGGGAGGTCCCCCTCGACGCGGGCGACCTCCTGGAGCTTTCGGCGGAGGTCCCGGAGCAACGCTTCCTCATGCATCGGTGTTCTCCGGCGGTGGGACGGAAGGGTCGCGGAGTACTTCCGCCACGACCGCACCGGTGAGGGAGGACAACGACCGGGCGACCGCGGGAGACAGGCCGATACCGGGGGAGAAATCCTCCCCTTCGACCCCGAAAACAACGAGCCGGTCGGGGAGCTGGTCGAGGGACCGGCCGAGCCGCCACGCCTCGCCGACGGTGAGACCGTGCGTCGATGTGGTGGCGGACTCGACCAGCAGCGGGGTGAGGTCGCCCTCGAACCGATGGAGCTGACCCGGAGCGCCGTGCGAGCGGATCGCGTCCACGATCACGACGGATCCCACGCCGACCCACAGGTCGAGAAGGCCGGTGCTCTCCCCATCGAACGGTACGACCCGGACACGGTCGCCCAACCGTTCCTTCACCTGTTCGGCGACCTCGAGCCCGAGCGCGTCGTCATGGCGATGGAGGTTCCCGACTCCGATCACGAGGGGACGAGGGGGGTGCGACACGACCGTTTACCCCCGGACCAGGTCGAGCGTCAGGAAGTGCGTGGCGCAGGAGATGCAGGGGTCGTGGTTGCGGATCGCACGCTCGCACGCGAACGTGAGGCGGGGCGTGTCCAGGTCGAGCGAACGTTCGACCAGGTGCCGTACGTCGTCCTCGATCCGCTTCTGGTTCTGGGACGTGGGCGCGATGATGCGCGCCGAGCGGATCTGCCCGTCCGCGTCCAGGTCGTACGCATGGTAGAGGAGCCCCCGGGGAGCCTCCGTCACCGCCGCTCCGTGGGTCGGGTGGTCGGGGGGCGGGGCGTCGACCCACGCCCGCTCCGGCATACGGTACCGGCCCATGATGCGCAGGGCTTCCTCGCAGGCGAACACCGTTTCCACCGCCCGGACCAGAATGCTTCGGAACGGGTTGCGGACGACCGGTTCGAGGCCGACCTCCCGTGCCACCTTCGCGGCGCGGGGCGTCAGGCGGTCGTGGTTGAGCGCGTAGCGGGCGAGAGGGCCGACGAGGTACGACCCCGCTCCTTTCCGGACAGAGTGCAACGCGTTCGAGTGGGGTACGTGCACCTCTTCGAACGTCTGTTCGAACTCCGCGGGGTCGATGTCCAGGCCGACGCTCGACGCGATACGTCCCTCGTTGAGCGGGTACTCGTCCGGGGCACGCAGGGAGACGAACTCGTAGTCCTCCTCGACCGCGGGAAAGTCGAACCCGGCGACGAACCGAACGGTCTCCTCCGCCAAGAGCAGGGCGTGTTCGACGTCCGAGCGCAGGGCCTCGAACTCCTCCCGGGTCGGGCAGCGGTAGAACCCGCCGACCCGGACGTTGATCGGGTGGATCTCGCGGCCCCCGAGGACGCGCATGATCGCGTTGCCGGTTTTCTTGAGCGCGAGGCCACGCTTCACCGCGTCCGGGTGGTCTTTCGCGAGCCGGATCGCGTCGGGGTAGCCCAGGAAGTCGGGGGCGTGCAGGAGGTAGATGTGGAGGGCGTGACTCTCGATCCACTCTCCGCAGTAGAGGAGGCGGCGAAGGTCCCGGAGGGTCCCCTCCACGTGGATCCCGAGCGCGCGCTCGATCGCATGGCACGCGCTCATCTGGTAGGCCACGGGGCAGATCCCACAGATCCGGGCCGTGATGTCGGGCGCCTCGGCGTAGTCACGGCCCCGGAGGAACGCCTCGAAGAACCGGGGCGGTTCGAAGATGCGGAGCTCGACCTCCTCGACCGTTCGGTCGTGGATGCGCACGTGGAGCGCGCCCTCGCCCTCGACGCGGGCGAGGTAGTTCACCGCGATCGTGCGCTCGCTCACGGAACGCTCTCCTTTTGCGCCTCGTCCCCGGCGGCCCGGAACGCGGGCGCCATCGCGTTGAACGTCCGGAAGATCCGCATCACCGCGGCGGGTTCCATCCCCAGCTTCGAGAGGTGATGCACCATCGAGACCGTGTTCGGCGTGTCCTGCGGTCCAAAGCACCCGTAGCAGCCCCGGTGGAACCCCGGACAGATCGCGCCGCAGCCGGACTGGGTGACGGGGCCGAGGCACGGAGTGCCCCGGGCGACCACGACGCACACCTGACCCCGGCGCTTGCACTCGATACAGACGCTCTCGGTGGGGACGTTCGGGGCCCGTCCGCCCAGATACGCCGAGATCACCTCGAGGAGCTGGCCCTTGTCGATGGGGCACCCCCGGAGTTCGAAGTCGACCGGCACGTGATCCTTGATGGGGGTCGAGGTCGCGAGCGTCTGGATGAACTCGGGATGGGCGTAGACGATGCGGCGGAACTCGTCGACGTCTCCAAAGTTCCGGAGGGCCTGGATTCCTCCCGCGGTCGCGCAGGCCCCGATCGTGACGAGCACCCGGGACTGCGCCCGGATCTCCGCGACACGTTCCAGGTCCGACGGGACCGTGATGGACCCTTCCACCAGCGAGAGGTCGTAGGGTCCTTCCAGGACCCGGCTCGAGGCCTCGCGAAAGTCGGCGATCTCGACCCGGTCGGTGACGGCGAGCAGGTCGTCCTCGCAGTCGAGGAGCGTCAGCTGGCAGCCGTCGCACGAAGCGAACTTGAAGACTCCGAGCTTCGGACGGTGCGGAGGCGGCAACTCACAACTCCCGGACGGAAAGGAAGCGTCGCACGTCCTGGTACCGGAAGACCGGCCCGTCCCGGCAGACGAAGTCGGGCCCAAGCTGGCAGTGGCCACAGAGCCCGACCCCGCACTTCATGTTGCGTTCCAGCGAGACGTAGATCGAACCGTCCGGGACCCCCTTGGCCGCGAGGGCCTGCGCGGTGAACTTCATCATGATCTCCGGCCCGCACAGGAACGCGACCGTATGCGAGGGGTCGATGCGGAGGTCCGGGACGCGCGCCGTGACGAGACCGACGTCCCCGTACCATTCACGACCGGCGGCGTCGACGGTCGTTTGGAAGCGGAGGTCGGACCGGCCCCGCCACTCCTGGATCTGACGGTAGTAGACCAGGTCCTTCGGGGTGCGGGCACCGTAGATGACCTCGATACGACCGTACCGGTCCCGGTGCCGGAGCATCTCGTAGAGGGCCGGCCGCAGCGGCGGCAGGCCGAGGCCGCCCGCCACGAGGACCACGTCCTTCCCGCTCGCCGAGGCGAGCGGCCAGCCGGTGCCGTACGGTCCCCGGACGCCCACCGTCGACCCCGGCGCGGCTCCGGACAGCGCCGCTGAAACCGGGCCGGCCGACCGGATCGTATGGACGAGGGTCTCGGGTCGATCCGGGTCCCCCGCGATCGAGATCGCCGCCTCTCCGACGCCGAAGGCGTAGAGCATGTTGAACTGCCCCGGTCGGAACGGGCGCGACGGGATCCCCTTCGGTGGGGTCAGCGTTATCGTGATCGTGTCGGCGGTCTCCGAGGCGCGCTCCTCCACACGGAACGGCACGGGAATCCATGGGCTCGCGCCGAGCGGTTCACTCGCGGGAAGCGGGATCGAGCTAGCGGCCATGAAGATCCATCAGCTGAAGTCGGGTGTGATCGAGACGTTGGGCCACCACCGGAAAAAGGTGGAGGAGGAACCGGTAGCCGTCCTCGGGGTGGGAATCGAGGGTCGCCCGTAGCTTGGCCGCGTTGATCTCGAGCGTGCGGGTCCGCTTCACCGCCCGGGCATCGAGCCACCACTGAGGCGGCGGAAGGAGCCAGGACCACCCCAGCACTTCGCCGCCACCCAGGGTCTGGATGGTGACGCGGGGACGGTCCGGCAGCACGATCTCGAGGGCGACCTTCCCCTCGAAGACGAGAATGAACCGGTCCGCGACGTCGCCCTCTCGGACCAGCATGTCCCCGACCGAGTACGCACGTTCGGTCGCCACGGCCTGGAGGCGCTCGGGAAGTCCTCCGATCATTCCCTCGAAGAACTTGTGGTCTGCGAGTCGAAGCACGCTCGCGGGGGGAGGGGCCGTCATGCCGGCACCGGGGCCGGCGCCGGCTGGATCCGGATCGCGGCCGTCTCTTCCGTGAGGTCGATCCCGACCGGGCACCAGGTGATGCATCGCCCGCATCCGACGCAGCCGGACTCCCCGAACTGGTCGTGCCAGGTCGCGAGCTTGTGTGTGAGCCATTGGCGGTATCGGGACTGGGTCGTCGCGCGGATGCTCGTACCGTGGACCGCACTGAACCCCGAATTGTAGCAGGAATCCCACCGACGCCGCCGTTCGACCTCCTCCCCCGAGAGGTCCGGCACCTCCTCGGTGGTCTGGCAGAAGCAGGTCGGGCAGGCCATGGTGCAGTTGGTACACGAAAGGCACCGGCGGGCGACGATCTCCCAGCGGGGGTGTTCCGGGTTGTTGACGAGGAGATCCCGTAGGCCGTCCGTGTCCATCGTTCGACCCATGGACGCCGCGGCCCGATCGACCTGAGCCCGGGCGGCGTTCGCGTCGCCCTCGGGCGCAACTCGGAGAGGAACTCCCGAAAGGAGGGCGGCCCCCGCATCGGACCCGATCTCCACGAGGAAAAAGTGGCGGTTCGCCTCGATCACTTCGGTCAGGGATAGGTCGTGGCCGGTCCGAACGGCCGGCCCGGTGCCCATCGACACGCAGAAGCAGGTCCCGCCAGATTGGCCACACTGGACCGCGATCCGGACGACGCGGCGCCGGCGTTCCGCATAGCTCGGGTCCCCGGCCTTCGCGAAGACGTGGTCGGACACTCCCATCGCGGCGAGCTCGCACGCCCGGACCCCCAGGAAGGCGAGGGGAGTCGGGTCGACGGGCTCGGGGTGCACTTCAAACGACCCGTCCTTTCGGACCGCCGTCCAAAGACGTTCGCCCGCCGGAAACAGGTACTTCTTCCAGCTGTGCGGGCCGACGTTGTATCCGAAGAGGGCGGAGTCGGCCCGGCGTTCCAGCCGGTACTGACCGGCCGCCTGACGATCGGTCCATCCGATCGGGAGGTCCGATTCTTCCCGGATCTCTCCGTACACGATCGCTCCGTCCCGCACCGTCGGTCCGACGACGCGAAAGCCCGCTTCGTGGAGGGCGAGGAGAAAACGAGGGAACTCGGCTCGTTCGAGGACGTACCGGCCCCCGACCGCGATGGAGTCGCTCATCCGCTGACCTCCCGCTCCTCCGACATTCGGTCGTTATGCGGAGATCGTCGCGTACTGGGCGGTTCGCCCCAACCACTCCTCGACCCGGGTCCGGTCCGCACGCCCCGCGTCCCGAGCGTGATCGAGCTCCCCCTGCCAGATCTCGGCGACCTTCGGGGAGAACTGCGCGGGAATACTGGCCCGGGCGTACTCCACTTCGAAGTCGTGCCAGGCTCGTTCGGCGCGGCTCTCCTGGGCGAGCGTGAGCCCGAGCATGGCGCGCGAGGCGGTCAGCTTCTCTTCGTAGCCCCGGACCATCACGCGTACGGTGGCCCATCGCACCCGAGCATGCTCAAAGTCGGAACCCAACTGCATGAACGCCAAGTGGGCCAGCTCTCCCTTCTCGGGGTCCGCCCCCGCGACCTGGAGCAGCCGGAGATGCACGTCGTGGAGCTCGTGCAGGTAGCGGTCGACCAGGACGAGTCCCTCTTCGATCGCCGGAACGGGGACGTCTCCCCCGCTGTTGAGACGCGTAGCGAACGCGTCGAGCCGGGTGAGCATGGGAGTGAGCACGAGGTCGTGTTCCTTCCGGAGTCCGAGCTGGAGACGAGCGACCAGGTCGGAGGAAGGAACGGTTCCCACGGGCGCGTGAACGGTCGGCGCCCGGCGGAAGGGTCGGAGCCTCTGAAGCAGGCCCGCCAACGCACTCCGCGCCGCCTCGAGATCGCGACGGAACCCTTCGCTCACGCCACCCTCGGTCAGGACGCCTTTGGCCTCGGCGGCCTCGGCCGATTCCTCCGTGGAAGCTTTCGAGATCTTGGGCGGGAAGGCCGTCATCGGTTTCGAAACCCCGCGGCCTCTATCAACCCCTACGTCAAGAGAAGTTGACGCGGCGCGGATCGCGGAGGGGATTCCGGAGGAAGGACGCGACCCCCCTCCCGGCGACTCAACGCAGGTTGACCTCGTTCTCTAATAGCTCCCGAGGGGAATCTCGGCCATGTCCGCTCCGTTGGTCACTGACCTACTGCGACCGTTCCTCGTCGAGGAGGTCATGACGTCGCCGGTGTTCACCGCCGGACCGTTCGAGAGCCTCCTGTCCGCCGCACGAACGATGCGAACGCATCACGTGTCGGGCCTCCCCGTCATCGATCCCAAGGGACACGTGCTCGGCGTGCTGAGCGAGAAGGACATTGTCGCCTCCCTGGACCACCAGGTGGGGATCGGCCACGTCCGGGGGATCCTGGATGTCCTCTTAGCCGGATACGAACCCAAGCGGAAGGATCTGCTGCAACGCTCGGTGGCCGCTCTCCTGAACGGGGTCGTGCAGGACGCCATGTCGCATCCGGCCGCCACCGTCGACGAGGATGCCCCGCTCAGCGAGGCGTGGCATCTCCTCCGCCAGTTCTCGATCAACCGTCTCCCCGTGGTCCGAGGCGACCGGCTCTCCGGCATCCTCACGCGCCAGGATGTCCTGAAGGTCCTCGCGGCCCCTCCGTCTCCCGTCGCTCCGGCCCGGAAAACGCCGGCCCCTAAGAATCGGGTTCGGGCGTGAGGGCGCGTTCGCGGACCGAACGACCGATCGGCGATGTGGCCGCCGACCTCGGACTCACCCCGGCGGAGCTGGTGCCGGCCGGGCGCGGCGTGATGAAAGTGCCGGTCGAGCTCGTCCGCTCGCTCGCGGACCGTTCTCGGAAAGGCCGACTGATCCTCGTGAGCGCCATGACCCCGACGGAGCATGGGGAGGGCAAGACCGTCGTCGCCATCGGGCTCGGGATGGCCCTCGAACGGCTGGGCCACCGCTCGGTGGTCTGCCTGCGCCAACCCTCCCTCGGCCCGGTCTTCGGGGTCAAGGGCGGCGCGTCGGGCGGCGGGCGCGCGACCGTCGAACCTCGCCCCGCGATCGACCTCGGCCTCACCGGCGACCTCGACGCGATCACGAACGCCCAAAACCTCCTCGCGTCGCTGGTCGACCACCACATCTACCGGAGCGTCGACCCGGAGATCGTCAACGGCTCGACCGACCTCCCCCGGGCGTCCGCGATCGAGGACCGTTCGCTCCGAACGATCACCGCCGGCCTCTCCCAGCCGGGCCACGGCTTCCCGCGGGCCGCTCAATTTGTCGTCACCGCCGCCTGCGAGGCCGCTGCGATCCATGCCCTCGCCCGGGACTATGTCGACCTCAAGCAGCGGTTCGGCCGAACCCTGGTCGGACGCACCCCCACCGGTAGCGCCGTCCGGGCCGCGGACCTGGGCGCCGCCGGCTCTTCCGCGTCGCTCCTGGCCGGGGCCCTCGCTCCGAACCTCGTGCAAACAGCCGAGGGGACGGCGGCGTTCGTGCACGGTATCCCCTACGCGAACGTCGCCCACGGGACCTGCAGCCGCCTCGCGATCGAGGCCGGGCTCGCACTCGCCGACTACTGCGTGGTCGAGGCGGGGTTCTCGACCGAGCTCGGGGCCGAGAAGTACGTCGACATCGTGGCGGCCGCGACGGGTCTCGATGCGAACGTCGGTGTCGTGGTCGCGACGATCCGCGCGCTCCGCTATCATGGTGGACTCCCCTCGAACGGACCGCCGTCGGTGGACGCCGTCACGGTAGGCCTGGCGAACCTCGACCAGCACCTGGCCAACCTCCGATTGCTCGGTCTCGACCCCATCGTGGCCCTCAATCAATTCCCGACCGACACGCCGGAGGAGGTTCGTCTCGTCGAGCAGTTCTGCGCCGGGAGGAACGTCCCCTGCGCGCGCGACTCGGCCTACGCGGACGGAGGCTCAGGCGCCGAAGCGCTTGCCCACCTCGTCGTGGCGGCCGCCGGGCGTGGCCAGAAGAGCCACCCCCTCTACGGACCGACCGCCTCGGTCGAAACCGTGCTCGACACGGTCGCGACGAAAATGTATGGAGCGGCGGGCGTGGACCTCGCCCCCGCCGCCGCCGCCGACCTCGACTGGATCCGGTCTCTCGGAGAGGCGGTCGGGCCGGTCTGCATCGCGAAGACCCCGCGCTCCCTCTCGGACGACCCCCACCAATGGGGACGGCCGACCGGATTCCGCGTCCAGGTCCGCCGCCTCGAGCGCTGGTCGGGGGCCGGGTTCACGGTGGCCCTCCTCGGGGGGATCATCACGATGCCCGGTCTACCGGAACACCCGGCGGCCAACTCGATCGACATCACTCCGGACGGCCGCGTGATCGGCGTGCTCTAGGATCCTGCGAGCCGGCTCGGAGCAGAGGCCCGGCTTCGGGCGGTCCCGTGAGGAGACCGAACGTGCATCAACGACCCCCGCAGGACGCTAGGACGCGTGAGGGAGTTCGGTCGGACCGGCGTCCGACGTTCGGTGGGTCGTGGGACGGTGTCGGAGGGACGGTTGCAGGAGGACCAACGCGAGTACGATCAGGGCCAACGCGACGGCCTCGACCGGCGGAAATCCTTCTCCAAAGGCAATCACTCCCACGATGAGCGCGACCACGGGATTGAGGAAGGTGACCTGGTTCGCTCGGACGGCACCAAACTGCTGGATCACCCCGAAGAAGAGCGTGTAGCCGAGAGCCATCGATATCACCCCAACGTAGGCGATCGAGCCGAGGGTCGCTGCGGTCAACGGGAGGGCCGGGGAGGTCGAGAGGAGCGGAAGCAGCACCAAGGAGGCGAGGGCTCCGCCGAGGAATTGGAGCGTGAGTCCTCCGTGATCTTCCCCGTGGGGCCGGGCCCGCCCGACCAGCACGGCTCCGACTCCCTGGCAGGTCGCACCGAAACCGAAGGCGACGAGGGCGCCGAGGGCCAACGCCGCGCCGCCCCCGCTCGTTGCCACACCCAGCAGTACGACCCCTCCCAGTCCGATGGCGAGGGCCGCCAGTTGGCGCCGACGCAATCCGGTCGAGCTTCCCAGACCCCACAGGAACACCAAGCTCACGATCGGGGAGGTGGCGTAGACGATGGAAGCGGCCCCTCCCGTGGCTCCCTGGAGTCCCCAATACAGGGGGAGGTTGATTCCGGCGATGAGGAGAGCTCCGAGTCCGGCCGACTGGGCCGCGTTCCGAAGGTTCGGCCAGGGCGTCCTCGTCCAGATGGCGACCGACCCGATCACTCCGGCCGCGAGCAATAGGTCCAGTGCCACGAGGAGGAATGGATTCGCTCCCGCGTCGACGCCGACCCGCGCGATGGGGAAGGTGGCACCCCAGACGAGGCCGAGCAGGAGGAGCTGGGGGATGCCGGTAGCCAGAATGGACCGGTCCGCCGTCACGCCGCATCCCCCGCACGGGGGATGGGCTCAGCCCGCATTTGGCTCCGAAGTCGATTCGAATTGACCCCGACGAGGGGGCCGGCCCCGCGGGGAGTTATCACCGAACGAACCCTCAACCCCCCGAGGTTCCTTCGAACGTGCACGGCGCGGAACCGGCCACGCATCCCCGGGTGGGATCTCTTCTTCGGGTGAATGGGGTCGACCACCTCATCGCCCTTCCGCCGGACCGCTCGCTCCTCTACGTCCTTCGGGAGGAATTGGAATTCAGCGGCACAAAGTACGGATGCGGGGAGGGCGAGTGCGGCGCTTGTACCGTCCTCGTGGAGGGGGTCGCGGTCCGGTCGTGCACCACCCCGGTCGGAGAAGTGGTCGGCCGGTCGATCCTCACGATCGAGGGTTTGGCGAACGGCGAGGAACTCCACCGCGTCCAGCAAGCGTTCCTGGATGCGGGAGCCTTTCAGTGCGGTTTCTGCATACCGGGACTGATCCTCCCGGCCGTCTCCCTGCTCGAGCGACTTCCGCATCCCGCCGACGAGGAGATCCGGGCCGCGATGGACGGGAACATCTGCCGCTGCGGCGGGTACCTTCGAATCCTGGACGCCGTGAAGGTGGCCTCCCGACCTCCGGGAGGACCCGGGAAAACCCCTCCATGACCGCTCCGTCGGCGCGCCTCCCGTTCGACCTCCAACCCCCCACCGAGCGGCCGTTCTTCGACCGGTACGGGAGCGGACTCGTGGTGGTGCTGCCGCCCCGGCGGCCGGACCACGACGGAAGTCCCCGGGGAGGCCCGCCCCACGGAGGAGCGTGGCTCCACCTGGGGGCGGATGGGAAGGTCCGAGCCTTCACCGGCAAGGTCGAGGTCGGGCAGGGGACTCGGACCGCGCTGTCCCAGTTGGTGGCCGAGGAACTCTCCCTCCCGATCTCGGCCGTCGATCTCACGATGGGCGACACCGACGTCTCGCCGTGGGATATGGGCACCTTCGGCAGCCGGTCGATGCCCGATGCCGGAGAACACCTGCGGGCGACGGCGGCCGCGACCCGGGGCATCCTCCTCGAGCTCGCGGCCCGATACCTCGGGGTCGCTCCCACGGAGGTCGAACTCTCCGATGGAGCGGCCAGGGTCCGAGGACCCTCGAACACGAGTCCGGTGGAGTATGGGGACCTCGTGAAGGGTCTACTCCGCGTGGAGACGGTCGCTCCCACGACGCGCCCGATCCCGCCCACCGAGTGGAGGAGGGCCGGACAACTCGTCCCGAATCTGGGGGGCCGGGAGATCGTCACCGGGACGCGAACGTACACCTCCGACCTTCGCTTGCCGGGGATGCTCCACGGGAAGGTTCTCTTCCCTCCCTCCCACGGGGCCCAACTGCAGCGCGTCGACCTCTCTCGGGCTCAGTCGATGGCGGGAGTGACGGTCGTGCGCGAGGGCGAGTTTGTCGGTGTGGCTGCTCCGGACCTGCTCACGGCCTCTCGGGCGCTGAAGGCCCTCCGGGCGGAGTGGGTGACGACTCCCCAACCTTCCGAGAAGGAGATCGTCGAGTTCCTTCGCGCTCACCCCGCCGCGGGCCAGGACTCTTGGGACGTGATCCACGAAGAATCCGGAGATGTCGACGCGGCCCTCGCCTCGGCTCCGGTCTCGCGGCATGAGACCTACACGACCGCGTACATCGCCCATGTCCCGATGGAGACCCACGCCGTGGTCGCCTCCTGGGAGGGAGACCACCTTACCGTCTGGATGGGATCCCAGACCCCGTTCCGAGCCCGTGAGGCCGTGGCGAACGCGCTGAAGATCCCTCCGTCCCGGGTTCGCATCGTCGTCCCGCCCACGGGCTCGGCGTTCGGAGGCAAGCACGCCTCGGACCTCGCGGCCGGAGCGGCCCGTCTAGCCCTGGCGTCCGGCCACCCGGTCCGGATCGTGTTCACCCGGGAAGAGGAGTTCGCCCAGGCGTACTTCCGGCCCATGGCGGTGATCGACATCCGGTCGGGGGCGACGAAGGACGGGGCGCTCACCGCGTGGCGGTTCGAGGACCTGAACGCCGGCTCGGCGGCCGCCCGAGGGCCGTACCGGATCCCGAACCAGAAGGTCGGCAACCAACCCTCCCGTTCGCCGCTCGCCCAGGCGTCGTATCGCGGCCTCGCCGCGACCGCCAATAATTTCGCCCGCGAGTCGCACATCGACGAAATGGCCGTCCGAGTGGGTGCGGACCCGCTCGAATACCGTCTCCGCCACCTGGCTGACGATCGCCTCGCGGCCGTCCTCCGTGCCGTCGCCGAGAGGGCAGGATGGGTCGCCGGCACTGCCTCCCACGACCCACGCCCGGGCCGAGGCCGAGGGTTGGCGATCGGGCTGGAGAAGGGAGGGCGCGTCGCCACTTACGCAGAGGTCCAGTTCCACGAGGACCGACGGATCGAAGTGGTCCGGATCGTCACCGGGTTCGAATGCGGGGCGATCGTCCATCCGGCAAACCTCCGGAACCAGGTCGAGGGAGGCACCATCATGGCACTCGGAGGAGCCCTCTTTGAGGCCATCCATTTCGAGAACGGCCGGATCCTCAACCCGAGGCTCTCCGAATACCCGGTTCCGCGATTCCACGACGTGCCCCCGATCGAGGTGCTCCTGCTCGACCGGCGAGACCTCCCCTCCCAGGGGGGCGGCGAGACACCCCTCATCGCCGTGGCCCCCGCGATCGCGAACGCGATCTTCGACGCCACCGGCCAGCGTCTGCGCTCCCTGCCGTTGATCCCCGACGGGACCCTCTCCTAGGGCGAGCCCACCGTCCGGGGGGCGCCGAAAGGGGCCCGGGAAGAGGCGAGGTTCGCCCCTGAGACGAGGGTGAAGATTCTATTCGCCACGGGGGCATGGCGGGCCGATGCCCGACAGCGTCCCCCCGAAGATGTTCATCTCCGACCTGCGTCCCGAACGGATCGCGACCATCGAGGCGACGGTCTCCAAGCTCGAACCCATCCGGGAATTTGAGCAGCGATCGGGAGGGGCCAAGAAGGTTCGGAACGGCACCCTCAAGGACGGGACCGGCGAGATCGCGTTGGTCCTATGGGGGGACGAGGTCGACGCGGTGAGTGAGGGAGAGAAGGTTCGGATCGTGGAGGGCTGGGTCAAGGACTACAAGGGTCGACCGCAGATCTCCCTGGGGAAGCTCGGGCGCATGGAGAAGGTCGCCCCCCCCTGAGGGGGGTCGGAAACCTTCGAACGGCCACGGCTTCCCCAACGTATCCCGCCGGCGGCGCGAGGTCGTGTCGACCGGCATCCACGTGTCTGCCCATTGGACGCTCTAAATTTCGCGACGGCAAATTCAGGGCGTGGTCGATTCGGACCCGTCGCGGGGGGCGGTTCGCATCGCTTAGCGCGGCGTGGGCCGACTTCGCACGAACCGGATGCTCTGCTCAAAGCTCTCCCGAAAACCCCACGTGGCATACTTGGCGGGCATCTCGTGGGGATCCGGTGCGCTCGCGACGCGGAGGACGGTGGTCAGGTACTCGCGCATCTCTCCCACCACGGCGCCGGACGAAACGGGGCCGTGGCCGGGGACGATCCGTTCCGGGTGCAGCCGGTCGATCTCGTCGAGCACCGTGAGCCAGTGCTCCGGATCCCCGGACCCCGTGCTGGGATGCACCCCGGCCAGCACCAGGTCGCCGGCGTAGAGGATCCCCTCGTCCGGCAGGAACAACACGGAGTCGCTCTCGGTATGTCCGCTCCCCCAACTGACGAGCTCGACCCTTCGTTGGGAAGGAAGGCGGAACTTCGACTCGAACACCCGGGTCGGCGGGGTCAGCCGGAGGTTCGCCGCGTCCTCGAGCAGCGCCCGATTGAGGGCGAGGAGCTCGGCGCTCACCCCGGGGTCCCCGGCTTTCAATTGACGTTCGATCTCCGAAACGTCCCGGGCGAGCGCCTCGGGCTTTAGTTCGCCTTCCAGTTCCACGCGCTTCTCGAGCAAGATCTCCCGAGTGCGGCGCGTCGCATAGATCGGAAGCGAGGAGAACACCGAGTTTCCGAGGATGTGGTCGAGGTGCCAATGGCTGTTGGCCGCGAGCGTCGGTCGTCGTCCGGTGAGTTCGAGCGCGGCCGTGGCCAGGTCTTCGGCCGCGCGGGGGGTCAACATCGTGTCGAAGACGAGCGTGGCGTCTCCCACGTCCACGACCGCCGAGTTCGAAACCGCGGCACCGCCCGGGGTCGCGATGGTGGCGCTCACTCCCTCGGACAGGGGCTGCACGGTGAAATGCCGGGACTTCACGGTCGTCGCACCTTCGGTCGATGGACGTAGCGCCCGGCCCCCATATGCTCGGTGCCGCCGCGAACGATCCCCCACGGAGTACCAATTTCCGGAGGGGCTTTCCCTAGCGGTGCGCGAGGAGGAAAAGGCGTCGAAACGGAAAGAGCACCTGCCCGTCGGCCTGCGGAGGATAGGCGACCGTCATCCCGCGGGTGATCTCGGCCAAGAACGTCTCGCGGTCCACGGGGGAGGGGAGCGCGTCGAGGTACGGCCGAAGCGTGGTGCCCTTGACCCATTCGACGATCGCGGGAGCGTCGGGGAGCACGTGGATGTATTCGGTTTGCCAGATCTCGACCCGGGCCGCTCGGGGTGCGAGCAGGTCGTAGTACCCCTCCGGGGGCCCGACGAACGACGGCGATCCCCCGAGCGGCCAACGGTGGACCCACTCGGCTCCCTCGGCCACCCGGCGGATGCATCGATGGGCGGGCGAGTCGGAGTTGGTGGGCATCTGGACGGCCAGGACCCCTCCCGGGCTGAGCTGTTTCAAGAGACGCGGGAACAATTCGGCGTGGTCGGGGACCCAGTGGAGCGCGGCGTTCGAGAAGACGAGGTCGAACGGCCGCGGGTCGGTCCACGCGCGGACGTCTCCGAGGACCCATGTGATGGTGCCTCCCTTCGACCGGGCGGAATCGATCATTTCGGGGGAGCTGTCCAACCCCGATAATTCCGCCGTCGGCCATCGCTCCCGGAGCATCGCGGTGCTCGTCCCGGCTCCGCAGCCGAGGTCGATGATCCGTTGGGGGGCGATCCCACCGATCCGGGAGATCAGATCCCGGCAGGGGAGGCCTCGCTCTCGCTCGAATCGTAGATATTGAGCGGGGTCCCACTTCGGCACGTGCCTCCCGTGGAGTCGTCGGACGGGGATTCCTCAGGTCGGACGCCGTCCCCGAGTTCAACGCCCTAGAGGGAGGGCGGCCATCGGGGAGTCGGCGGACCCGGGCGTGGCCGGGGCCGGCTCGGGGCCCGGGTGTCGCATCTCGACCGTCCCCCAGAGTTTCGGCGGCCGTCCCTCGACCTTCGATTCCACGGTCAGCCCCCGCCCTTGGGCTTCGGAGCGCAACGCGGCGGCACCGTCCACCGTGATCATCCCGTTCGGCACTCCTTGCTTCATGCGCGAGGTCAGGATGATCGTCCCTCGCGAAAAGTCTCCGGCCCCCCAATTGACGAGGTCCACCGCAAAATCGGGGTCGGTCCAAGGTACTTCGACCACCAATCCGCCCGTTACGTGGACCAGGATGCCGTCGTCGTCGAAGGCGATCTTGTCGGTCACCCTCCGTAAGGCCCAACTGAGCGCGAACCAAGAGGCGGGCGAGAGCGTGAACAGATACCCGGCGAAAATGTAGATCGCGAACGTGGGGACGTTCCACGAGCTCCCGGTGGGCCCCACGAAGATCGCCAGCAGGAGAACTCCGGCTACCGCACTGCCGAGCGCGGTCCCGAGTCGAAACCGTCGGAGCCTCCGGACTCGCTCCGCCGGATCCACCTCGATTCGCCAAGCGCTCGCCCATCGGGACTCAGAAGGGAGCGGGGCCCTGGGTGACATCAGCCCCAGATTCGCTCGGCCATCATAACCCCTGCCGCAGATCGGGGCCCTCGCGAGCAGCTGCGAGGGGCCACGGGGTTCGAGCGAATCTTCGACCCGTTTTCGGGGTCGACGTTGATATGGAGTGTCGCGTTCGGTCGGCCGCCCCGACGAAGTCGACGTCGGACCATCCTGACGAGGAAGCACTGTGCCGTCCCCGATCAATCGTCAATGGGTCCTCACCGCCCGTCCGGACGGCCCGATCGGCGATCACAACTTCCGGTGGACCCAGGGTGCCATCCCTTCGATCTCGGAAGGGCAGATGCTGCTGCGAAACCTCTGGCTCTCCTTCGACCCCACCCAATGGTTCCTTATGGCCTACTACTCCGAGGTGGACTCGGAATCCAACGGCATCCCGATCGGCGGGGTCATGCGCGGACTCACCGTCTCCCAGGTGGTCGAGTCCCGACTCGAGGGCTTCCACCCCGGCGACCTCGTGCACGGGTATTCCGGTTGGGAGGAGTACTCGGCCTCGGACGGTCGAGGATACTTCCCGACCACCCGGGTTCCTCCCGGCGTCCCTCCCAATCTCGCTCTCGGAACCCTCGGGGTCACCGGGATGGCGGCGTACTTCGGGGTGGTCGACGTCGCCCGTCCTAAGGCGGGCGAGACCTTCGTCGTGTCGGCGGCGGCCGGCGGGGTCGGTTCGATCGCCGGTCAGATGGCCAAGATCCTCGGCCTCAAGGTCATCGGGATCGCCGGTGGACGGCAGAAGTGCGACTGGCTGGTCGGAGAGGCCGGATTTGACGGGGCGATCGATCATCGGTCCGAAGACGTCGGGGCGCGCCTTACGGCGCTCTGCCCCGATGGCATCGACATCTACTTCGACAATGTCGGCGGACCCACGCTGGATCTGGCCCGGGAACGGCTCCGCCGAAATGGGCGCATCGTGGTTTGCGGCGGGACGTCACGGTATGCGGAAACGGTCCAACCTCCGGGCCCGGTCAACTACCTGGCCCTCTGCATGGTGAACGGGCGGATGGAAGGGCTGCTGGCCCGGGATTACGCCGACCGGTTCCCCGAGGCCGTGGCCGCCCTCTCCGGCTGGCTCGCCTCGGGACGACTACGGTCGAAGGAGGACGTCGTGGTCGGGCTGGAGCATGCGCCCTCCACGTTGGCTCGTCTGTACTCCGGGGCCAATTTCGGCAAACAGCTGTTGAAGATCGCGGATCCCGTGGACCTACCGGCCGCGTGAGGTCGGGGGGGTCGCCGGGGCGTCGAATCCACCGCCTCCCGGGATTCCCCGGTCGTCAGACGTCGGACCCGCGGCGGGGTCCGTGCGGGCGCCGGTCGGACCCTTTTCGCAGGAGCGGGTCCATGAGAGAAGCGAATCGCTCTAACCCGGCCCGCATCTCGTCCTCGTCCAGGCCGATGTAGTGGACGGTCTGGTCGAGCGAGCTGTGTCCGTAGAGGTTCTTCAGCTGGACGAGGTCCATGCCCGCTTGGTGGCTGAGGCGCCCGAAGGTACGGCGGAGGTCGTGGTGAGAGACCCGTATCCCGAGCGAGGGAAATCCCGCCCGATCCGCGGCCCGGCGCAGCAGCAGGTCCGCCCCCGAGCGGGACAGCGGAACGACCCGCGCGTCCGGACTTTCGGACCTCGGAAGAGTGCGCAGGACCCGACTGGTCTCCGAGAACATGGGGAGGGTGCGCCACTTGCCGCCGTTCCGTCCCTTACCGAGGACCCGCAGTCGTTGACGATCCATGTCGATATCCCGGTAGCGCAAACGGAGCACCTCCACCCGACGGAGTCCGTTGAACGCCTCGAGCACGAGCAGGACCGGCTCCCGGCCCTGCGCGGAGCGATAGAGGCGGGCCAACTGCTCGGGCGCGAGCCAACGTCGTCGGCCGCTCGATCCCGAGGGTACGGACCAGGCTCCGCGATCCGCCACGAGGGGATTCTTGGACCAGCGAAGGAGATGGCGCAAGGCCGCGAAGTGCAGGGTGAAGGTCGCCGGACTCCAATCGAGCCCACGCTTGAGCTGATGGACGTGACTCGACCGCACCCGGGCGGGTGTGATGGGTGGCGAAATCACGCCGGCCTTCCGGAGCAGCGAGGGGGTCCGTCCCACCTCGTAAAGGATGCGACGTTTCCAGAGCTCACCGACGGGGGAACCCGTCAGATCCTCTCTCGCGAATCGGGCCACGCAGGCCCGCCACGGTGCGTCGTTCCGCCGACGGACGCCCTCGAACCCGGGTCGAGTCCCTTCGGTCGATGTTCGTCGTCGCACAAGGGGCTGTGAGCCCGTTCCCTTACAGGTTCGAGGGCGCCCCCGAACGATGAACATCGCACTCGAGCCGCAGGATCGTCCCAACGACTCGGTGGGCAGCGTGCGGCCGCGCCGACCCGGGGAACGAGGGACCGCTCCGCCGGCCGGCTCCGGGGTCCCGGACCCGCCGGTCCGAGCGCCTCGCGCCTCGGCTGGGAAACCATGTATAGCGACTTCCGTTTGGTGCGCCGGTTTCCCATGGTCGAAGAGTGGAAGGCGATCTCGGACCAACTCACTCGGCAACTCGACCTCGATATGCCGCCGGTGCAGGTTTCCTACCTCGAGACCGCCCCCGTGGGGGTCGCAGAGCATCCGGGAGGGGTCCCGTCCGTGTGCACGTTCTTCGCGTTCGGAGCGGAGAAACCGTTCTACGCTTCGCTTCCCAAGCACGAGGATTGTGAGGTCGGGGCCTTCGTCCTGGGGATTCCTCCCGCCGGTGAGATCGGTGGCCGGCTGATGTCGACCATCGGTCGAATGCAATCGGTCGGATACCTCAATCCCGGCGAGGAGGCGCACGTGCCCCACAACGCGACGGCGCCGAAGTTCGTGGCCTACGGCCCCCTCGGCTCGCTCCCGATGCCCCCCACGGGGGTGTTGCTGTTCACGACCCCCAAGGCCGCGATGCTCGCGGTCGAGGCGGCCGGTTCGGGCACGGACGCGCGCCCGGTCTCGATCAACGGCCGGCCGATGTGTGCCATCATGCCCATCCTGAATCAAGGGACGCCCGTGGGAGTTTCGCTCGGGTGCACGGGCTCCCGCATCTACACCGACCTCGGCGTGGACAAGATGGTGGTCGGCATTCGAGGCGATCACCTCTCCCGCTTCGCCGAGAAGCTGGGTCGGATCGTCGAGGCGAATGCGGTCATCGCTTCCGAAGATGCCGCACGGAAGCGCGCAGCCCCCCAGGCCCACCAACCCGCGTAACCGAGTCGGTCGGTCTCCCCCCGCGAGAACCGTCGCCCCCGACGGCCGAACCCCTTCGCGCCGAATCCTTATGATGAAAGGCAGGATTCGGAGACCATGGACGCCCGGGAGCGGGAACTGCTCACCGGAATGGGGAACTGTTACGCGGCGTGCGGTGCCGATTTTGAAGACACGGTCGGAATGGTTTCCGACACTCGACACCGCCAGCCCGAGGAAGTGAAAGCGACCCTCGACCGGATGCGGGAAACCTATCGGGAGGATCCGGAGTACCAATCCCTGCGCCGACGCCTTCCGGATACATTCCCGCTCTAGAACCGAGGGGGAGCCGATGACGAAGTGCCCGGCGTGTCTTCTTTCGTTGGGAGACGGTGACCTTCCCGCCCTCGCCACGCATCTGGTCGGCCGGGCGGAGGCGAGCGACCCGGATCACGTTCGGTGGCTGAACCAGAATCTCACGCGCACGAAGTCCGAGGCGGACGACCTGGTCCCCGGACTCGAGCGGCTGTTTGCGGTAGGCCCGGCCGGGATCAAAGGCTGGATCAAATCGAAGTTCATCGCGAAGTTCTACGGGAAGACACCGCACCCCTTCGTGATGGCGCTTCAACATCCGTCGAGGGCCACGCTCCTCGGATACGTCGTCGAGCACCAGCCCTTCCTCCGCCAGTGGGTCCGCTCCTGCTCGTTCATCATGGCCCGAACCGACCAACCCAAGGTCGTCCTGTACGAGCTCGACAACCTGAACACCGAGTTCGGCGGATTCGGACCGACCCGC
>JAKIVW010000035.1 GCA_022750355.1 Thermoplasmata archaeon | reverse complement strand
GACCGGTACGTTCGCGGAACGGTCGAACTCGACATCGAGCGATTCGCACGGTACGCGGGACTCACCTTCGGACCGCGACCCAAACCTCCGGACGACGAGTCGGCCGAGCCCGGCTATCTCGGGATCCGGTTCGAGGACGCAGGGGGATTCGTCCGCGTGACCCACGTCTTGCTCGACACGCCCGGCCACCGGGGCGGCCTCAGTCCGGGGGACGAGATCGTCGCGGTCAACGGCAACAAGGCCGTCTTCCCGAAGTTCGAGAAGGAGCTCGAGTCGTACCCCCCCGGGACGCCGGTCGATCTCGCCGTCTTCCGACGCGGGTACCTTCGGCATCTGGCCGTCACGACGGGCAAGGGGCCCCCCCTCAAGTACCGATTCGCGCCCGCCGAACCGGCGAGCGAGCTCGCCCGGAAGGTCTACGAACACTGGCTTGGCGTGCCCTGGGAAGCTCCCAAGCCCGAGGTGGCGCCGAAGAAGGGTTAGTCGCCGGTTACTCCGGGAGCGGGACCGCCTTCCGGCCGTAGCGCCACTCCCCTTCCATCGGGTACAGGCGACGCAGCCGAGTTCCGACCCGGTCCCCGATCTTGACCTCACCGGGGGCGGCGTCGGTCACTTGAAGGGTCAAACGGACTCCCGCGTCGAACTCGGCGAGGACGACCCCATAGCCTCCGAGCGCGCCCACTTGGGGGTCGAATTCCGTCGGCTGTCCGCCTTTCCCGATCGCCGTCGCCGCGATGACCCGAGCCCCATCGCGGGGCAGGGTCATGGTGGAGAGACGGTCGGAAAGTCCGCAGAACCGGCAGCGGGCGCGCCGGGGGAAGGTCACGCGGTCGCATCGGCCGCATCGGTCCCCTTCCAATCGCCACCGACTGGGGAGATTCTCCAGGTACCGGGGTCGGGGCACATAGGCGCCCTCGGAAACCTGGAGGCTACCGACGGCGTCGAACGCAGCGGCGGTTTCGGGGGTCCAGGGTGGGGTTGGAGAGGCTCCCGTTGGGAGTGCCGGAGCGAGGCCGATCGACGCGAGGCCGGCCCGGGCGAGCGAGGCCGCGCTATCGTGGTCAGTGGGTTGACTCCATTCGGGAGCGCGAGGAGCGCGGTGGGGGCCAAATCGAAGCACCGCGGCTTGGCCCCCCAACGGTCCCGCCCGCTCGGCCGCGATCAGAAGGGTCGAAGGCTCGTTGGGCGCGGACTCCACCGCGCGGAGCGCGGCCGCAAAGCCGACGGCGCTACCGGCGTGGCGCCCAAGTTCGACCGGTTTCCCGAGGTAGGCGGACAGCCCCCAGTCGGCGACCGCAGCGAATTCGCCGACCAACTCGACGCGGGCCGTCTCGGATGGGACCTCGCCGGCCGCGAACGTCTCGACCGCCTCCACCGCCATCGTGAAAGTGTCCTCGTCCGGAGCCGCCGCCGGTTTCCCTCCCACCCGGAACCGTGGCGTGTAGACCGCCCCCCCCTCGAATCCGGTCGACATCCTATCCTCGAGAGAATACGGATACCGCCGCGGTCGCACCCGCTCCGCCGACGTTGTGCGCCAGGGCCGCTTCGGCGCCCGGCACCTGGCGCGTACCGGCCGCGGCCCGCAGCTGGAGGAAGATCTCGTAGACTTGACTGACCCCGGTCGCCCCGATCGGATGGCCCTTCGATTTGAGGCCACCGTCGGGGTTGACCGGAAGGCGTCCGGTCGGTCGGGTGGCCCCCGACAGCGTCAGGTCGACCGCGCCGCCCGGGTCGGCGAAACCGAGGTCCTCGAGGGCGAGCAGCTCGGCGATCGTGAAGCAGTCGTGGACCTCCAGGAAGTTCAGCCGAGAACGATCGATGCCCGCGTCCCGGAGCGCCTCGTCACCGGCCCGTCGGCTCGCGCTGAACCGGGTCAACTCCGGCCGCTCCTGGACGGCGAGGCGGTCCGAACCTGCCCCAAGTCCGTCCACGAACACCGGCGTGTCCGTGTACTGATGGGCTTGGTCCGCGGGCGCCAAGAGGAGGGCGGCCGCTCCGTCGCTGACGGGACAGCAATCGTACAATCCCAGAGGGTCGGCCACGCGGGGCGCGCGGAGGACCTCTTCGCGACTCACCCGCTTTTGGAAGTGGGCGTTCGGGTTTCGCGTGCCGTTCTCGTGATTCTTCACGGCGACCTCGGCGAGGGCATCGCGGGCGCCGGGGTATCGGTGGAGATACTCCGCCGCGATGAGGCCGTAGACGCCGGCGAAGGTCAGGCCGGCCGCGCGTTCCCACTCGGTATCCCCCGAGACGCCGAGCCAGTATCGGCGTCGGGCGTTCGTGACGTCGGTCATTTTCTCGAGGCCGGCGACGAGGACGAGCGGGCTCCCTCCCTGTTCCACCGCAAACACGCCGGAGCGAAGCGCGTACCCGCCCGAAGCGCAGGCGTTCTCAACCCGGGAGCTCGGCGCCCCGGTGATCCCAGATTCTTCGGAAAGGACGGCGGAGGAGTTCCCGATCTGCCACCCCCCGAACCCGAGCGAAGCGAGGAACGACTCCCCTACCTGGGAGCGCTCCGCCCCCTTGTCGACACTCGCGAACGCTCCGTCCACCGCGGACCGTAGCAACGCGCGCGGACCGTCGTCCAATACGCCGAACCGGGTGTGACCGGCGCCCACGATCGCCGCTCGATGTGCCACTTCGTCCCACCCGCGAACCGTCTTATCAACGGAGTCCCTCGAGCCTCTTAACTCCGGGGCACCCTTGGGAGATGAAGCACCGATCGTCGTGGGGGTCTCGGGCGCCAGCGGCGCACCGATCGCCCTCCGGGTCCTCCAGGGCCTCCACGCCGCGCATGCCCCCGTCGCGCTCGTCGTCTCGAACGGGGCCGTCGCCGTCCTCCGAGAGGAGTGCGGTCTCACTCCGGACGCGCTCGCGGCCTATGCGACCGTGACCTACGCCGACACGGACGTCGGGGCTCCGATCGCCAGCGGCTCCCGCCCGTCCCGAGGAATGGTTGTCGTCCCCTGCTCCGGGAACACCGCCGCCCGGATCGCGCTCGGGTTCGCCGACACCCTCCTCACGCGCGCCGCCCAGGTCCACCTCAAGGAGCGACGCAAGCTCATCGTGGTCCCGCGGGAAACCCCCCTCCCCACCGTCCTCCTCCGGCACCTCACCGCGTTGAGCGAACTCGGGGTCGTGGTGCTCGACGCCGCCCCACCGTACTACCTGCACCCCAAGTCGGTCGACGACCTCACGTCCTACCTCGCGGGCAAGGTCCTCGACCAGCTCGGCGTCCCCCACGAGCTGTATCGGGGATGGAAGTCGGAGGACCCATGAACCGGCGGGAGCGGTTCCAGCACTACTTGCCCGCCCCGCTCGTCGCCACTGCGGTCCTCCTCGTCCTTCTGATCCTTCTCACTCCCGTGCTCGCCCCGAACGGACCCCCGGCCGCCGGTACGATCTTCACCCAGGCCGAACTGATCGTCGACCACGTCCCGCCGTCGAACGTAACGACGTTCTACCTCCACGCGCTCGGTTCGACCGTACGGTATTCGGAGATCACCGTGTGGTCCGCCAGTGGATTCCCATGGACGGGGGGCTTTCCGAGCCCTCCCCTCCACTGGACGCGGGTCACGGACCAGTCCAACCTGATCGCCTTCCAGTTCAACTCGAGCTCGAACCCGATCGTGGTCAACATCACGATGCTCTACGTGTCTGCGGGGAGTCAGGCGTACTACGAGGGGATTTTCGCGTTCTACGTTGGCACGCCGGCCGGCTCCTCCACCCTCTCGCTCCTTTCGGTGACGGGCACTTCGGGGACCAGCCTGGGCTCCGGGGTCAACACCGCTCCCATCTCCGGTCTCCCGGTGGACGGGGAGATCCTGCTCGCCGACGTGGGGAACAACCGATGAGGCCCTCCCGGGTCATCCTCATCGGCTGGGGCGTGCTGATCGCCGCCCTCCTCGTCGTGGAGCTCGCCGAGATCACCCACCTGTTCACCCTCCCGATCCAATCCGCGATCGGTGACCCGCTCGCCTTCGTCTTCGCGCTCGTGTTCACGACCATCCTCGCGCTCGTCGGGGCCGTGTTCATCGGTATCTACGCCTCCGCTCGCATCCTGAGTCCGTCCGGGTTCACGCCGTTCGAGGAGGAGATGCTCCAGATGCGCTCCGAGATGCGCGAGCTCACCGCAGCCGTCCAGCGCCTGCAGTCGAACTCGGCCGAGGACCCCGAGCCCGACCCCCCGGCCCCGGAGCGTCCGTGAAGGTCCGCGTCATCGACAACGGCGGCCAATGGACCCACCGGGAGTGGCGGGTCTTGCGGGATTTGGGGGCCGAGACGACGATCCTGCCGAACACCACACCGGCCGCCGACCTCGACGCGGACGCGGTCGTCCTCTCCGGAGGGGCGTTGAGCCTGGAGGGGACGGATTCGACCCTCGGCGCCGTCGAAAGCTGGATCGACCGCCTCGACGTTCCGGTGCTCGGGATCTGCGTCGGGCACCAGTTCCTGGGTCGACACTTCGGCGGGCGCGTCGTCCGCGGCGACCCCGAATTCGGCGCGGTCGACGTTACGGTCGACCGACCCGACCACCCCCTGTTCGAGGGACTTCCGGACCACCTGCGCGCGTGGGCGAACCACAACGACCACGTCATGACCCCGCCGCCGGGCTGGGCGACGCTGGCCCACTCGCACTCCTGCCCGGTCCAGGCGATGGCCCACCCGACGCGCCTCATCTGGGGCGTCCAGTTCCACCCCGAGGTCGAGCACACGGACGGGGGACGCGACATCTTCCGCCACTTCCTGGCGCAGGTCCACCGGTAGCCCCGGGACCCGCTTGGAATTATGTAGGGCCCCCCGCTCCCCGGACGAGCAACCTTGGCGCGACTACGACGGGCATCGGGCGTTCGGGAGCACGACCTCGTCGCCCGGGCGCGGGTTCTCCGAGAGTCGGTCGACTCCCTCATCCCCCGCTTGTCCGGCGATGCGCCGCGCGACCGGTTCGACCGGGTGCGCGCCGAGCTGGAGGAGGTCCGGGCGGAACGCGACGACACGGACCGTCTCGAAAAGCTCGCGAAACGGGGGGATTCCCTCCCTCGGGCGTATGCGGGTCTGTTGCGATACTATCTCGACCCGACGACCCCGACCGTCGTCGCGTTTCCGCTCCCCGGAGGCGAGGTCTCGTACGCCGCGCTCTCCCGGGCGAGTCGGGAAGCGGAGGTGGCGGTCCAGCAGTCCGACGACCCCGCCCGGTTGATGCTCGCGTACGTCGAGTGGGCGCGGAAAGGGCTCCATTTTTTCGCCACGCGCCGGACGCTCTGGTGCACGGGACGGTCGCCCGAACCCCCGCCCGAGTTCGTCGCGGAGAAGGTTTCGGAGCTCCCGTACCGGCTGACCCCCGATCCCTCGGGGCGTCGCCTCGTCTGTGTCCACCTCGCCGCCGGCGAGTCCCGCATGTTCCTCGAGGTCGACTGGCCGGGAGCCCATCGCACGTTCCGGGTCTGCCGGCGGTGCGCGAAAGAGGAACGCCATCTCCTCTCCCACCTTTCGGAGGGCGCCGCCAGCCCCGACCCGACGGAAGCGTTCCCGGTCGACGCCCGGCTCAACGTTCGGTGCGAAGGCGGCGCGGAGTGCGTCCACGCCCGCGTTCCCGGTTTGCCGAAAGGGCTGCGCCGGAATTACGAATACGGAAAACTCTCGGACGCCGCGCTCCTGGACGCATACCGAGATGAGGTCCGCCCGATGATCGAGGCCACGAAACGGACCACGTTCGTCGCCGGCGGCGTCTGCTACGGCAGCCGCCTGCCCGCGTTCCTGGACGCCCTCCACCCGACCCCGGTCGAACGACGGGCGTTGGAGGCGGTCCTCGGCCCGGCCACGGGGTACTTCGAAGTCGACGAGCCGGCGGCGAGCCGGGCGCTCGAGCGGCTCTGGGCCCAGCATGCGGAGGAGATCGTCGGTGCGATCACCGACGACCGCGCGGAGGCGCGACGCGCCCTCCAGGAGGCGCGGGACGCCCCGGGCCGGATCGCCGAGATCCTGAAGCGGGCGCAGAAACGCGGAGAGGAGCGCGAGGTCCTCGAAGCGCTCCCCCGCTACGAACGCCTCACGCCGGAGGCGGCCTGGGTCGACCGGGTCGCCCGAACGTACCGGGTCCAACGCGAAGCGGGCGCCGAGCGGGGGATTCTCCAGACGCTTCCCCGCGAAGGGAAGGAGCGGGGACTCGCGTATGCGTTCCTGATCGCGTTCGGTCGTGCCTCCGCGCACGGGTGGCAGTTCACCCCCACCGAACAGGAGTTCGGCCAATCGCTGGTCGGGCCGGTCAAGGCGCTCCTCGACGCGCCCGCCGCCGGGTATCACGAAGCCCTCGACACGCTCCTTCGGGCGGCCGGGGTGGCGAACTGGGGTTCTCGCGGCGCCACCGCTCCGCCCTGAACGCGCTCCGTTCACTGTGCGGCCCTCCGCAAGGGCCTTTGAACTCCTACAACGGTTATTTGGGTAAGCCAGTGCCTCTCAATGGGTGGGGAGGGGACCACCTACCGGGAGGGGTTCTACGAACGCACCAGAAGCTACTCCCGTGAACGCGATCGTCGTCGCCGGTGACGAGGAGACCCGGGTCCTGCTCCGGGGACTCCTTCGACTCCACCACTTCCGGGTGGACGGCGAAGCCGACGGGGTCCGACAGGCGATGGAGCTGTTGGCCCGCCATCGACCCTCGCTGCTCGTCGTGGATGTCAACCTCACTGAGGGGAGCCCGACCGCCCTCCTCGCGGAGGCGCGAGGCCTGTTGCCTCAGGTTCGAACCATCCTGGTCGCCCCCGCGTCGCGGCCGCCCCAGATCAACGGGTCCACTCCCGTGCCCGACGTGATCCTGTTGCGCCCGTTCCGGATCCGCCAGTTCGCGGAGGCGCTGCGACCCCCCGCCGCCGGTGCGACGACCTAGACGGGTTCGGTTCCGCCGCGGACCCGGAACCGCTCGAGCGCCGCCGCCTCCTCGAAATGGAGCTCGGCCGGAATGACCAGGGCGTGCGGCGGTGGCCCGAAGTCCAGGCGAAGGAGACGTTCGATCGGGCCGAACCAGCCCGCCATGTCCTCCCGCCCGACCCGCGCCGCGACGCCGACCGGGGTGCCGGGCGGGACGACCGTTCCTTCCGGGTCCCGCTCGCGCAGGATCTGCATCGCCTCGCCCGCGAGCAAGAACCGCCCTTCCTCCGGTCGCAGGTCCAGGAGGACGAGGGTGTGGAGCCCCGCCGCCCGGTTCGAACCGATCTGCTCGACCGGGGAGCGGGGCGCGAACCCGGCCGCGGGGAATGGGATCGAGACGGTCCGTCCGAATCGGTAGTGCATGAGGCCGAGGTACCCCGCGGCGGCCGTGAGGATGCTCGCGTTGGGCAGGTAAGTCCAGGTGTGTCCCTTCGCCTCGACCGCGAGGCGGAGGGCGACGTGCGTGGTCGCCGCGAACGGGTCCCCGACGACCAGCAGCGCGACCCGTGGGTGGGCGGCGAGCGCCTCGAGGACCGGCGCCTCGGATTCGAGCAGCGGACGGTCGAGTCGCTCGACCGTCCGCCCGAGGGACGCGGCAAGACGAGAGAGCGTGCCGGGCGGGGCGACCGCGGTGTACTCCTCCGCGAACACTCGGTCCGCTCGACGGAGCACCTCGAGATGGCGTTCGGAGAGTCCGCGCTCGTCCGAGAGACCGAGCCCCACGAACGCGAGCTCGCCCATCGGCCCGTGCCTCAGACCCGGACCGCGACGACCGGGCACGGGGCGGCGCGGAACAACTCTTCCAGAAATCGACGCGTGAGGAACGGACCCGAGGCCCCTTCCTCCTCGCCGACGACCAGGAGGAGTCCGTATCGTTCGCGGTGGGCCGCCTCCAACAACAGGTCCGGCAACCGTCGCCTCCGGCTGAGGAGGGCGTCCGAAAGGGACGAGCGCTTGTGGATGAGCGGGACGCCCCGCGGGCTCTGTTCCTCGTGGGTCTCGCTCGCGGGCCGGGCGCCGAGCGTGCCCAATCCCAGCGTGATCACCGGTACCCCCCCGCGGCGCAGCGAGATCGTCTCGGCCACCTGGATCGCCTTGGGGGTCGGCGTCGCCTGGAAGAACGGAACGAGGATGCGGGGCACGTGGTCGGCCGCGAGCGCGAGCCGGTTGATGATGAACACGTCCGCGCTCGCGTGGTGGAGGATCCCGCTCGCCGTGTGGCCCACGAACGGGTTGTGGCTGCGTCGATTGCCCTGGAGCGTGAGGATGATCGCGTCCGCCCCCTCGTTCTCCGCACACTCGAGGATCTCGGCCGGAACGTCCGTCGCGGCGCGCACCTCGGGTTCGACCCGGACGTCGAGCGCCGCGCCGGCTTCGTGGGCCGGGATGACGATGTTGACGCTCGAGCGCCACTCCCGAGCGACCTCGGGGAGCGTGGTCGTCGGGATGACGTGCAGGATCCGGATCTCGCCGTCGGCTTCGAGCAGGCTCGACGCGAACCGGATCATCGGCTCGACCTCGCTCGCCTCCTTCACGGGGACGAGGATCCGTTTGTACACGGTTCACCGCCCTTCGAGGGGGAGCAGGTCGAGGTCGAGTTGGAGGACGTCAATGTACGACACGCCCACGTACGGAACGATCGACGTGTCGATGTGGGCGTTCACGAGGGAGGTCAGGAAGGCGATGGACAGGTTGGACGCCTCGCTGACCCGCGGGATCTGGATGAGGACCGCTTCCGGGGTGAGGTCCGGGTCGATCGAGGAGGCCGACGGGGCCACGAACCAGAAGGGGAGGGAGGCGTTCACGGTGAAGTTCCCATACTCCCGGGTGTAATTCAGGGTCTCGTTCAGGAGCTGACCGAGCGCCGGGTCGGTCGGTCCCGGCGGCGTGTCCGCGCCGAGCGTCGTATTGTAGTCCGTGAGCGACGGCCGCGACCAGAACAGGAACGGAGCGCTCGTGTTCTGCGCGATCAACGACGAACCCGCGACCGTGCCGTTGGGGTAGTGGAGGAGCGAGCCGTTCGCCGAGTTGGGTTCGATCACTTGGGCGACGGCCACGACGACGGCCGGGTACGCGAATCCCGAGAGGAGCACGGAGAGCGCGAGGAACAGGATCGTTGCGCGAAGGTGGGTCCCGAGGGTGTGGGACGGGGGTACCCGGCGTCGTCCGAGCGGCGGGGTCGTCGGCGCGGAGGCTGGCGCCGCCCCCGCCGTGGGGGCGATCAGGATGCGGGGCGCCGGATCGGTCGGCGTCGGCGTGGCCTCCGATCCCGGCACCGGCAGCGGGAGTTCGTCGCTCACAGTCCCCCGAGCGGAAGCACATGGGAGATCCCGGCGCCGAGCGAGAGGAAGAAGGGCAGTCCTCCGAGGTACGCCAGCAGAAGGTAGATCAGTTTGATCCCGACGAACGCGCTCACGAGCCCCCCGACCCCGTACTGGAGCAGGTTCCTTCGCAGGAGGTCGATGGCACTCCGGGGGCGGAAGGGGACCCCGGCGAGCGCGAGCGGGATCAGGAACGGGATGATGATCGCGTTGAACAGGAGGGCGGAAAGGACCGCGAGCTGGGGGTTGGCGAGTCCCATGATGTTGAGGAACTGGATCCCCGGCAACGCGCCCGTGCCGGCGGCGATGAACAGCGCGGGGATGATGGCGAAGTACTTTGCGACGTCGTTGGTGATCGAGAAGGTGGTGAGCGCGCCCCGGGTGATGAGAAGCTGTTTGCCGATCGAAACGATCTCGATGAGTTTCGTGGGGTCGTTGTCGAGGTCGACCATGTTCCCGGCCTCCTTGGCCGCGCTGGTTCCGCTGTTCATCGACAACCCGACGTCGGCCCGGGCCAGGGCCGGGGCGTCGTTCGTCCCGTCCCCGGTCATCGCCACGAGGTGACCCTGCGCCTTTTCCCGCTGGATGAGGAGGAGCTTGGTCTCGGGCTGGGCCTCGGCCATGAACTCGTCGACCCCGCTCTCCCGTGCGATCGCCGCCGCCGTAAGCCGGTTGTCGCCGGTGCACATGATCGTGCGGATGCCCATCGTCTTCAGCTCCCGCAGACGATCCTTGATGCCGGGTTTGACCACGTCCTTCAGGAGGACGAGCCCGAGGACCCGTTTGTTGACGGTGATGGCGAGCGGAGTCATCCCCTGGCGGGAGGCGTCGTCCGCCTGCAGCTGGACGGCGGGAGGGATCGTTCCGGCGTAGGCCTGGATCGCCTTCACCGACCCCTTGTAGTACTCCGTTCCGTTCGCGAGCACGATCCCGCTCATCCGTCGTTCCGCCGTGAACGGGAGCACCTTGTACGTCCCGGAGTCCAGGCGTTGGACGGGAGCGTTCCGCCGGGCGGCGAGTCGAACGATCGACCGGCCCTCCGGGGTATCGTCCACCGCGGCGGAGAGGAGCGCGCCGCCGAGGAGCTCCGGCATCGGCACGTCGGGCGCGGCGAGGAACTGGACCGCGAGCCGGTTCCCGATCGTGATCGTCCCGGTCTTGTCCAGGATGAGGACGTCCAGGTCGCCGGCCGCCTCCACGGCCTTTCCGGATTTCGCGATGACGTTCGCCTTCGCCACCCGGTTGATCCCCGAGATCCCGATCGCGGGGAGGAGCGCCCCGATGGTCGTCGGCATGAGGCACACGAACAGGGAGACGATCGTCGCGAGGTCGATCGCGATGATGTCGGTGAAATTCGCGAGGAAGATGAACGTGACCACGACGATGAACAGCGCGATGGTGAACGCGTAGAGGAGCACCCCGAGCGCGAGTTCGTTGGGCGTGGGCTCGCGGCCTTGCCCCTCGACGAGCCGGATCAACCGGTCGAGGAACGATTCGCCGCGAATGGCGCTTACCCGGACGCGGACCGTTCCCTGCAGGACCCGGGTCCCCCCGAGGACGCTGGTCTTGTCCCCACCGCTCTCACGGGTCACCGGCTCGGACTCGCCGGTCATCATCGACTCATCGATGATCGCGACCCCGTGGATCACATCTCCGTCGATCGGGACGGGCTCGCCCGCCCGGATCTCGACCGTGTCCCCGATCCGGAGGACGTCGGAAGCGACCCAGCGCTCGCTCGCGTCCGGCCGGATCTGGCGGGCCCGGATCCCGCTCCGGATCTCCCGAAGGCTGTCCGCCTGCGCGCGTCCCTGCGCTTCCGCGATCGCTTGGGAGATGTTGGCGAACCAGAGGGTCAGGAACAGGATGAGGGTGACCGAGAGATAGTAGGCGGGGTGGTACGTCGGCGTGACGTCCGGGAAAGCCGAAGGGACCAGGGTCAGGACGAGGACGAGGAAGAACAACACGTAGACGCAGAACATCACCGGGTGGCGATACTGGTGCCGAGGGTGGAACATCCGGAACGAATCTGTCAGCACCCGCCGGAACGACGTGTGCGGAGTCCGTCGGACCGAGACGTGCGAGCCGGGCGGCAGCAGGGTCGCGCCGCCCATCCTACATCCCTCCCACGATCTGGGCGAGCGGTCCCATGGCGAGGACCGGCAGGAAGAGGAGCGCCGACGTGATGATGAGGAACAGCGTGAGGTAAATCGTGAACGTCCCGCTCGCCGTGCGCAAGGTCCCCGAGCTGGGCGGGAGGGCCTCCTGCTTGGAGAACAGGTCCCCGACCTTCAACATCGCCCAGATCGGGACGAAGCGGCCCACCAGCATGACCAGGGCCCCGACGACGTTGAAGAACGGCGTGGAGTCGGTGAACGCGCCGGTCGACAACGCGCTTCCGTTGTTGGCGGACTCGGACGTGAATTCGTAGAGGACCGAAGTAAAATTGTGGGCGGTCGCGGGGAGGGTGGCTCCGTCGACCTGGACGAAGCCTCCCGCGACAGCGACCACGAACGGGATGAGGATCGTGGCCGGATGGATGAGCAGCGCGAGCGCCGCCCATTTGATGTGGGAGGTCTCGATCTTCTTGCCGAGGTATTCGGGCGTCCGCCCGACCATGAGCCCCCCGACGAAGATGGCGAGGACCGCGAACAGAAGGAGCATCCCGAAGCCGGTCCCCTCGCCGCCGGGGGTGCTCTGCGTGAACATTCCGAACAGCAGCACCATCTGGGCCACCGGAGTGACCGACCCGATGGCCATGTTGTTCGCCCCGACGTTGCCGTAGACGCTCACCACCTGGAACAGCGAGCCCTCGGGCAGGCTGAACCGAGTCTCCTGCCCGACCGGATACCCGTTGGTCTGGGGCCCGAGCCCCGTCACGCTCGCGAGGGCCGGGTTGTTCACCGCCTGGAAGGCGACGAAGAGGCCGAACGCGATCACCAGGACGATGAGGATCGTCCCCATGAACGGCCACGCCTCCCCTTTGCGCCGGATGATCTGGGCGAAGGCGAAGGGGGCGGCGAACGGAATGAGGAGCATGAGGAAGATCAGGAACAGGTTCGAAACGGCCGAGGGGTTGGCGAGGGGAGAGGCGGCGTTGGCGGAGTACCAACCTCCGCCGTTCGTCCCGAGGAGGGAGACCGTCTGCCAGCTCGCGACGGGTCCGAGGTAGATCGTCTGCGTGCCCCCCGTGATCGGGTGGGCGATGACGGTCGCGGTCCACGTCTCCGGAACGCCCAGTAGGACGAGGATGAGAGCCCCCACGATCGAGATCGGAAGCAGGACCCGGCTGATCGTGCGCACCATGTCGACGTAGTAGTTTCCGAGGGTACCGTCCTTTCGAACGAACCCCCGGACCATCGCGGCCATGACGCAAAGGCCCGTGGCTGCGGAAAGGAAGAGGGCCAATTGCCACGCGATGTCGAGCGCGCCGAAGCTCAGTTGGGACTCGTTGGTGAAGTGGGTGAAATCGGTGTTCGTCGTGAAGCTGGACGAAGAGTGGAACGCGAGGTCCCACGTCATGTTCGGGACCCCCGTCGGATTGAACGGGAGGGAGGCTTGATCGAAGAAGAACCAGAAGAGGAAGGCGAGCATCGCTCCGTTCACCAGCAGGATCGCGAGCATGTACTCCCGCGCCGGCATCGACCGTCGCGGGGAGGTCCCGAGCAGTCGGTAGATCGCGGATTCGATCCGAGTCAGGACCACGTCCCCCGGGAGCGGCCGGTCCATGTACACCCGCCCGAGATAGGCTCCGAACCAGGGGGCCACCGCGATGGCGAGGACCAGGAGGAGAACGACGTCCCAGAAGGATTGGACCTCGAGTGCCACGGCGACCGCCCCCTCAGAACTCTTCGGGGTGGATCATCGCGTACACGAGATACATGGTCAGCGCCAGGCAGACGAGCGTCAGCGTGGTGAGGCCGAGGTTCTGAGCGACCCAGCCGAAGGCCCCCATCGATACCTGAGGCGTTGGACCCGGACCGGACTATTTAGGCGCGTTTCCCGAGGGGCATGGTAACACTCGCTTTCGGCACGTTTATACGGCGGCGCCTTTCGCGCGGCGCTTCCTCGGCCGCGCGGTGGGGGCCGCACCGACCGAGCTCTCCGTCTCGGCGGTTCGGCGAGCCTTGGTCTCGGAGGAAAGGCGACGCACGATCCGTCGCATCGCACGTTCTCGTCGCACCTCGGCCGCTTGGTACCGAACGTCGCGCGTGTCCCGGGTCAGCATCACGGTGACCCGACCGACGGAGCTTCGTCCGGTACGCCCCCGGCGTTGGATCGCCCGGATCTCGCTCGGGACCGATTCGAAGAACACCACGAGGTCGACGTCGGGGACGTCGAGACC
>JAKIVW010000165.1 GCA_022750355.1 Thermoplasmata archaeon | reverse complement strand
CGCTCAGCCACGGCCTGCCGATCGTACTGCGCGGGCTGTTCGAGTTGAACCCGCTCACCTACGTCGCCGATGCCGTGCGCGGGGCGTACTCGGGAACCTTGACCGCGTTCGACGGCTACCAGATGCTCGTGCTCGCCGCGGAGACGACGGTCGTCCTGTTCCTAGCGGTCCGCGCCTACCTGCGTTCCGACGTGTCGTACGAGTAGTCGTTCGCGGAGTGGACCCCTCCGGTCTTCTCTGTTGACCCACACACCCCGCGCGACGTGTCGTCCGGCCCGATCCGCGGCGTGGGCGACTGTCGTGGGGACGTAGCTCTCGGTCCTAGAGATGCTTCCGTTCGCCTGCCGGCCGATGCGAGAGACCCCGCGGATCAGCTCGAGGAGAGGTTGAAGTTCCTTCGCACCGGGCCCGAGCGTCCCCGCAGAGGTTGAACCGAGGGGGTACGATGCGAGGTCCGGTACGTCTCAGGGTTCGGAGGTCGACCCGGCGTCCCCGCCATGCGATGGGCCGTACGCCGCGAGTCCGCTCAGTACCCAAGGCGTTCGTTCACGAGGACAAGGGTGATTCGCTCCGCATCGAACTCCCGGTTCATGATCAGGAGCTTCGACACGGAACTTCCCGGTATCCCATACGCCGCTCGCACGCGCTCGCTCTCTTTCGGGAGAGCGTAGTCGTAAATGCGCCGGAAGGCCTCGTCTAGGTCGCGCACTATCTTCTGAGTTCCCACCACCCAGACGACGTGTTCCGCCCCGAAAGCGTACGGAGCCAGTTGGCTGCCCGACCCCGATGCCACGACCACCTGACCGCTCTCGGTGATCGCATGGACGCTGCCCACCACGAAGTCGGGAGACGAACCCAGTCGTCGCTGTTCGGATTTCTTCCCTTCCGCTCGGAGTCGGAGGAGCGTGGGTCGGAGCGGGCGATACTTGCCCGACTCCTGGATCATTCGGGAGATCCCCGTCGAGTCCAGGGTGACGGAGGTGGAATCGAAGACCTCCGCCCCGTTGGGAAGGAGCTTCTCCACCGCCGCGCGAGCCTCTGTTCCAGAGGATGCGACGATCACTCGGAAGCCGTTGGCCTCGAGATGCTGCGCGGTTCTCGCTACGACCGATGCGTCCGGCAGGCGCTCGAACCGGGCCGAGGGCGTGGCCGAGGGCAATTCTACGGGGTGTGAGCTTCGGGAGGGCTCGACTTCGGACATCGACAATACTATGCTTTCGGAAGTATTTATGCTATACTGATTAAAGTGTTGTATCACGGCAGGGAAGCATGAATCGGATGAATACCTCGGGCGACCACAAATCACCTTAGAGAATCCTTATTGCTTTACAAACGGTATCTATGACTGCAATGACTCGCTCGATCGAGGAGAGACCGAAGCACGATCCGGGACCGCCCCATGGCGCTGAGGCCGAGGGTTGTCCCATCGGTTCCCTGTTCGCCATGCTGGGCCAACCTCACATGCTGCGGGTCCTGCATGCCTTCCTTGGAGAGGAAGCACGACCGATTCGATTCGGGGAGCTTGAGCGTGACCTCCGTATCTCACCGCGAACCCTCTCGAGTCGCCTCAGCGCTCTCGTGGAGTCCGGCCTCCTCCTGCGGCGCCGCTTCTCCGAGATCCCTCCCCGCGTAGAGTACGAAGCGACCCCGAAGGCGAGAGACCTGGTCCGACTCTTCCGTGAGATGGAGTCCTGGGCCAGCCACAACACCCTTCGCGTCGTTCCATCGGTTTCCGTGGTCGGACGAGTCTGAGTTTCCCCTCCAGGGATGCGTGAGCTTGCTTCCGGCCCCCCTCCTGAAACTAGGGGACGTTGGCTCGAAGCGGAAGGGTATGAACGTCGGTCGACTGGCCCGTGGGGCTTCATCTGTCCACCGCTCGCCCTGCGGAAGCACACGTCGGACCCCCCCGGAGGGCCAGCAATCGGCCTCGTTTCTTTCGCAAGACTCGGCGAAAGGTGTCGGTGGGACACCTGCGAATTGCGCAAATCCCCACCAACGGGATTGGAAAAGTTGACCCGACCGATGGCATTCGCTTACGGCCGTCGTCCCGCGCTAGCTCGAAGCCGATCGCGCCGACGGTAGAACCCCGGACGGATCCCCGCTCCCACCAGGATGAGAAGGTCTCCGTCGACCTCGAAAAGGAGACGGTACTGGTCCATCTGGAAGTGCGCGACCCGAACTCCCGGGCGGTCGGTTCGCCTGAGTTGATTCACGCTGTAACCCAACCCCGACGTGAACGGGCGGGTTCGGAGTTTTGAGATCAACCGCCACATCTCGGATCGGGCGCCGAGAGGGAGATCGTCCAAGTCTCGCTCGAAAGACGGGCCGGCCGCGACCCGTAGGCTCATCGTCTTGACCGACGGACTTTCGAGGGGGGGTACTTGGCGTAGAGCGTCTCAACCGGTACGAGCGTTACATTTCCGGCATGGATATCCGCTAACCGCTGCTCCATCTCTTGGAACCAAGGATCTTGCTCTTCGAGTTCCTCGAGGAGGGCGCGGATGACCTCGTCGTAGCTCTGCCCCCCGGTCTTCAGCCGCTGAAGCTCGGCGCGGGTTGACTCCCGAACCGGAATCGTGGTTAGAGGGTCGGCGGCCATGTGATAACTTTCATGGCCGCCAGCGACTTAATGACTTCTATAGTGTCGGAGGGGGACACTGCAGGATAGCTCGAATCCGTTACCGGCCAATCCACGCGTCGTGGGTACACTCTCCGCCCCCCTCGACTGACCTAATAGAAACCTATATGCGACCTATATGTTATCACATGGCGGATGATTACAACCATTCAGATCGCGCCGGGAACGCGCGAACGCCTAGCCGCGCTGAAGAGCTCCCGGCGGGAGACCTATGACGAACTGCTGAACAAGCTCTTGGCGCTCGTACCGGCGGGGGACGACGAAGGTGGATATTCCGACGGCTTCCGGGTAGGACTGCTCAACGCTCGGCTGGACATCCAGGCGGGACGGGTGCTTGACCACGAGCAGGTGAAGAAGCGGCTGGGCCTCTGACGCGCTGGACGATTGCCTGGTCGGAAACCGCCTATCGGGATCTCGAGAGGCTCGACCCAGGAGTCGCCCGCAGAGTCATCAAACGATTGGAGACCGCGGCCTCGAGCCCGGAACGCTACTTCGAGCGGCTCGCGGGATCCGGCGATCATAAGCTCCGGATCGGAGACTACCGCCTGCTCGCCGCACTCTCCCGGGCGACTCGGACCGTTCTGGTGGAACGCGTGGATCATCGTTCCCGGATCTACGACCGGCATCGGTGATCCTTCCGGGCCAAAGCTGGTTCAAATTCCCAACGGTCCCACGTTCGAACGCAACCAATCCTCGGCGAGAACTCGACGAAAAGTGTCGGAGGGGGGATTTGAACCCCCGGCCCCAGGATCTCTCCCGGGACGCCCTCGGCGTCCCGCTATGAGT
>JAKIVW010000034.1 GCA_022750355.1 Thermoplasmata archaeon | reverse complement strand
CCCCTGACCTTGCGGTTAAGAGCCGCCTGCTCTACCGACTGAGCTACGGGCCCACAGACGGTTCGGGCCGACTGGACTCCGAGAGATAAAGGCTCGGACGCGGCGCGTTTCAGGCCTTCAGCCGTTCGAGGGCGGCTCCGACCATGAGGGGGAACAGGACCGTGATGTCCCCTTCCACCGTCTGGTGGCGCGCGTGGGGCTTGACCTTCCCCCAGGAGATCGCCTCCCGGGTCCGGGCCCCGGAGAGGCTCCCGTCCCACTCCACCGCGGTCGTGAGGTAGAGCGCGGCGTCGAGACCGTCCCGGAACTGGTTCCACCAGATCGTGTGGTGCTTCGAGATCCCGCCCCCGAGCAGGATCGCGCCGCTCCGCGTGGCCCCAAACACGAGGTCCGAGAGCAATTGCTCGTCGGAGAACAGGTCGAAGGAGAGACCCCGGTGGTCCTGCCAGTAGAGCCACGCCTGCGAGCCGACGGCCCCGTCCGTGATCCCGGGGACGATGACCGGGACCTTGCGGTCATACGCCGCCCGAAGGATGCTCGAGTCCCCGGTGCGGGCGGGCAGCGAAGCGCCGATCGCCCGGCAGAGGTCGACCGTGGAGAGGGCGCGCGTCCCGCCGTTCCACAACCCCTCGAGAATGGGTCGCATCTTGCGTTCGATGATCGTCCCGTAGTTCGCTTCGGGAATGACGAGGTTGCCGAGCCGGTAGAGGTGGCGTCGGTGGAGGTCCGCGTCATCCAGGTCCCACGCGCCGTGATAGTAGGGTCGGTAGGATCGGGCGAGGTCGTGGTCCAACGTCCCGCAGGTGGTGATGATCGCGTCGACGTACCCGTCCCGCACGAGCTGGGCGAGGACGCCCCGAGTTCCGGTGGCGACGATGTCCGCCGGGAACGAGAGGAAGGTCGTCATCTTCTCGTCGGCCAGGATCCGGGTCAGGAGGGAGGTCCCGTCCGCCACTCCCTTCGCACTGAACCCCCCGCCCGCTTCGAGCCGCCGGACCAACGCGTCCAGGGACGGAGCGTCGTCGACGCGGACATCCTCGACCCGGCGGGGCATGCGGGGCCGGAGCCGCGGGACGTTAAAGCGCTCCCGTGAACCCGAGGCCGAACGAGTGGAAGATCAGCACGAACGCGACCGTGTACCCGAGGAGCGCGCCCCCGTTCAGGAACGGCAGCCCCGCCTGGGCGTTGCCACGCAGGACGAGGCGCATGAGCACCCCGTACCCGACGAGCGAGCCCACCATCGCCGCGAGGGCACAGACGAGGTTCGCTCCGACCCCGAGGATGAGCGGATGCACCGGGAGCCAGACGAACGCGGAGGTGACGAGGGCGCCGGGGATCACGACGTCGCCGAGTCCCATGAACAGCGCCGCCCGCTCCGTGACCGGCTGGCCCCGCTGCTCCTTGAGCGAGGGCGCGGCGGTGTAGTCATACCCCGCCGAGTCGGGCATCACCATCAGGATCGGGAGTTTCATGTCGACGACGACGTCGGCGAGGGAGAGCATGTGCTTCGTCTGGTAGACCGCGATCGCGTCGTACACCATCAGCAACAGCAGCAGGATGAACACGGGGAGGATCGCGAACGAGATCCCGAGGATCGCGACCAGCGCGCCGGCCGCGAGGAACCCGACCAGGTCGACGACCCACCATTGGGGTTCGAGAAGGAGGGCGAGGTAGAGGCTGGCGCTGACGGCGCCGGCGAGTACGAGCGCCCAGTCGATGTTCAGCTCCGCGGCGTACGGGGGTGGCAGGTAGCTGCCGAGCGGAAGCACCGAGAACGTCGCGAAGAGGGTGATGTAGAGGGCGGAGGCGATCCCGACCAGGATGAGGTGGCGCAGGGCGGCCGTTCCGCCCTTCTTGCGGGCGATGAAGAGGATCAGCAGCGGCGCCACGACGATGAGCGCGATGATGAACAGGGGCGTCGTGACGCTCTGCGGGTTCGAGCCGGAGGCGAGCCCCGCGGAGCGGAACGGGTCGGCGAGGATGAGCCCGACGGTCTGCGCTCCGACGTAGAGCGCGAGGAGGCCGAGCCAGCGGACGCTGCGCATCGTGGGTTACGGTTGGACGATGGCGTAGGCGTTGTTGCCGAGCACCTTGGTCACCTTCGCGTTCACGGTCGTACCCCGTTGGTTCGCGCCCGTCACGAAGATGACGAACCCTTCCTTCTTCGCGACCCCATCCCCGCGGCGGCCCACGTCCTCGATGACGAGGCGGTAGACCTCGCCGACCTCGACCGGTGCCCGGGGTTTCTCGGGGGCGACGACCCGACGCATCGTGACCGGCCGTTGGGCCCCGCACGCTTCGCAGATGAGAAGGGTGAGCCGCCCGTCCTTGGAGAGGTGGGTGTCGGGCCTCTTGCACTCCGAACAGATGACGTACTTCGCGGTGTACTCGCGCAGCCGCTGGGCGATCTGGTCCTTCGTGACCCTCGACTTGAGCACGCCGCGGGGACCGTCCAGGACCCCGGGACATCCGACTTCGCGAGCCAGGTAGCCGATGACGTGCGCCGGCTCCCGGCGGAGGACGGTGCAGATCTCCTGAAAGTTCCGGATGACCGTGTTCTTCCCGTCGGTCATCACGTCGGGCTCGGGCACCTGGAATCGCTCGCCGCCCGTTCGGACCGGAGGGAGCTTCGTATGCGCACG
The DNA here is from genome assembly GCA_022750355.1 of Thermoplasmata archaeon. Lineage (GTDB taxonomy): Archaea > Thermoplasmatota > Thermoplasmata > Lutacidiplasmatales > UBA184 > Lutacidiplasma. The sequence continues at coordinate 11,117 of JAKIVW010000034.1, read as the reverse complement.
TTCGAGGAGGGCTTGGTACGCTTCCATCAGAGAACAACCTACGAACCGGGATGCGGGGGATAAGGATTCCCGGCCGGACCTAGGGGTCGGGGAAGTCGCGCAGCGTCTCCAGGACCCGTCCCAGGTCCTTCTCCGTGACGATGTGGGTGGCGCCTCGACGGACCGCTTCGTCCTCCGGTTGGAACGCCACCCCCACTCGGCTCCGACGGAAGAGGCCGACGTCGATCTCCGAGTTCCCGACGGAGGCGGTCTCCTCCACCCGGATCCCGAGTTGGTGTTGGAGCCCCGCCAGTACGCCTTCTTTCCCGTTGATCGGAACCCGGACGATCCCTTCTCCGGTCACCCGACCGTCCCCGTCGACCCGGAAACCGTTCGCGAGCGAGAGGTCGATCCCCAGCTCGCGCGCGACGCGTCGTGCGAGGAGGTCGATCCCCCCGCTGATGATCGCGGTCGTGGCCCCCCGCGCTCGAAGGCCGGTGATGAGCGTGGCCGCGCCGGGCATCAGCGGCACCCGGTTGAGGATCGCTTCCAGATCGTCGATCCGCAGGTCGGGGGCGTGGCGGTGCCAGACCCGAACGTCCGTCCGGATGAACTCGTGATCGTCGATCCGGCCAGCGAGGAAGTCGCGCAACCCGTCGGCGTTGTGGTCCTGGAAGTGGTGATGGACGGCCGCCCACGAGCTCGCCACGTCGACGAGGGTCCCGTCCATGTCGATGGCGACCAGCTTAAGCACGGTCGCCCCGGGCGATCGCATCCGCTCGGTCGAGAACCGAGTCGTCGGGGCGGATGGACCAGGCGGCGAGGTTTCCGTCGACCTGCTCCGGGCGGCTCGCGCCCACGATGGGCGCGGCACCGTTGCGCCGGAGCCAGTGGAGGGCGATCGACCCGAGCGGGACCCCGGCCTCTTTCGCCAGGTCCCGAAGCGCACGCGCCCGGACGAGGATGTCGGGCAGGGGGTCGGTCTCCGCCTGACGTTGGATGAACCGTTTGAACTCGGGGGTCGGCTTCTCCGTGTCGAGGTAGCGCCCGTGGAGCAGGCCCCGGGCGAGCGGGGAGTACGCCTCGATCAGGATCTGGTGGGAGCGGCAGTACTCCCGGACCGGTTCGGCGTCGTCGCGGTCGAACAGGTTGTAGCGAACCTGGTTGACGGCGATCTTCGCCTCCGCGAGGTGGCGGGCGACCTCCTCGAGCTCCTCCACACCGAAGTTCGATACGCCGAGCGCCCCGATCCGTCCTTCCTTCCAGAGCGCTTCGAGCGCCGGCAGGGTCTGGGCGAGCGGGACCTTCGCGTCCGGAGCATGGATGAGGTAGAGGTCGACCGACGTTCGTCCCAGTCGCTCGAGGCTGTTGATGAGGCTCGCCCGTACCTGGGCCGGTCGCAGGTGTTCCCAGGAGACCTTGGTGGTGACGAAGGCGTCGGGGGCGCCGCCCGCCGCGCGCAGGAGGACGTCGCCGAGGATCCGCTCCGAGCGTCCGCTCCCGTACACCTCGGCCGTATCGAACCATCGGAAACCGCGTTCATACGCCCGTCCGATCGTCGCCTTGGTCCGCGCTTCGTCGGTCGGCGTCCAACGACCCAGGGCCCACAGCCCGAGTCCGAGAAGGGGATGCTCCCGGCGGCCGGCGGATAAAGGGATCGAACCGATGGGAGGCGAGGGAGTGGGTGGGGCCTTCGCGGCGGGAGTCCGGGCTCGGCGGGCCGGGGGCTTGGAAAGGCGGGCGGTCATGGGGACGGGGACGCCTCCGCCTTCAAGTGTTCGTCGATGCGTCCGATCCGTTCGGCGAGTTCGCGCGCCTTCTCCTCGGCTTCCCGGACCACTTCGGGAGGGGCCCGGGCGCGGAATCCTGCGTCGGAGAGCCGGGCGCGCGCCTTGTCGAGGAGAGCGGTGAGCTTGGCCCGTTCCTTCTGGAGCGCCTCCGACGCTTCCGGGCCCGCCGTGGGTCGCTCCATGTAACACTCGCCCAAGGCGGCTACCCGACTCGCCGACAGCGCGGGTGCCGGCGCACCAGGGCCGAGGAAGGTGACCGGGCGGACCCGCGCGAGGCGTTCGAGCGTGCCCCGCTCCCGTTCGAGCAGACGAGCGACCTCGGGTCCGCCGGGCCGGATCCACGCCGGAGGAACGGTGTCGAGCGGGACGTGCTCTTCGGCGCGCAAGTTGCGCAGGAGGCGCACCGCCTCGAGGACGGTCTCCATCTCGAGCTCGGCGACCGGGTCGGCCGGGGCCTCACCCGCGATGGGCCACCGGGCCATCGCGAGCAGTTCTCCGTCGTGCGGTACGGCGTGCCAGAGCTCCTCGGTCAGATGGGGCGCGATCGGGTGGAGCAGCCGGAGCGTCCGCTCCACTACGTAGAGCAACGTATCTCGGGCCTCCCGAGCGGCCGGTTCCCCCTGCCGTCCCACCAGGCTCTCCTTCGCGATCTCGACGTAGCGGTCGGCGAGGTCGTGCCACAAGAACGTGTAGATCGCGGTCGAGGCTCGGTTGGGCTCGAACGCCGTGAGGGCGCGGTCGACCTCCTCGGCCGTGCGTCGCCACCGGGAGAGGATCCACCGGTTCTCGAGGGGAGAGTCGGGGGCGAAGGTCGGGGCGGCCTTCGGGGGGGGAGAGCCGGGCGGAACGTGCAGGAGCGTGAACCGAACCAGGTTCCACACCTTCGTGAGGAAGTGCGCCCCTCCTTCGAGCGTGTGACTGCTGAACGGTCCGTCCTCCTCCGTGGGGTTGGGGAAGAGGAGCGCAAAGCGCATCGAGTCGACCCCCCGTTCGTGCATCACGTCCATCGGGTCGGGGGAGTTTCCGAGGCTCTTGGACAACTTTCGACCGGTCTCGTCGCGCAGCATGCCGGTGAAGTACACGTCGGAGAACGGCGCGCGACCGGTGAAGTGTTCGCCGGCCATCATCATCCGGGCGACCCAGAAGAACATGATGTCGCGGCCGGTGACGAGTACATTGGTCGGGTAGTAGTGGGAGTAATCGGACGTGGGCTCCGGCCATCCCAGGGCCGCGAACGGCCACAACCACGATGTGAACCATGTGTCCAGCACATCCGGGTCGGAGACGATCTCCCGGGCGCCGCACTCCTCGCACTTCTCCGGTACCTCGACGGTGACCGTGTCGTGGCCGCAGGGGGTGCAGTGGTAGACCGGAATCGGGTGACCCCAGAAGACCTGACGCGAAATGCACCAGTCCTGGATCGTCTCCATCCACCGGTAGAACGTCAACGTCCACCGCTCCGGATGGATCCGAACCCGGCCCTCGCGGACCGCCGCGACGGCGGGCTCGGCCAACGGGCCGACTCGGACGAACCATTGGGTGGACAGTCGGGGCTCGACCACCGCGTCCGAGCGTTCCGAGCGAGCGACCGCGTGACGATACGCCACCTCTCGGAGGACGTACCCGTCCGCGCGCAGGAGCTCGAGGGTCCGGGCGCGTCCCTCGTCGCGGTCGAGTCCCCGAAGCTCGGCGGGTACCCACTCGCTCGCGAGTCGGCCCCGGTCGTCGATCACATCCGGCGGCATCGGGAGTCCGGGATGTCGTTGGAACACTTCGTAGTCGACCAGGTCGTGCCGGGGGGTGACCTTGAGCGCCCCCGACCCGAACGCGGGGTCGATCGCCGTGTCGGTGATCACCGGGATCGGGCGCCGGCTGATCGGTACCAGGACCTCTCGGCCGAGGGCCGCCGTGTGGCGGGCGTCGTCCGGGTGGACGGCGATCGCGACATCGCCAAAGATCGTCTCGGGCCGCACGGTCGCGACCTCCAGCCCGCCCGGCGACCCGTCGGCCCACGGGTATTGGAGATGGACGAGGGAACCCGTTTCCTCGGGATGGAGTACTTCGAGGTCGGAGATGGCGGTCCGGAGGCGGGGGTCCCAATTCACCATCCGCTCCGCCCGGTAGACCAGGCCCTCGTGGTAGAGGCGAACGAACACCTCCCGCGTCGCGCGGACGGAGGGCGGGTCCATGGTGTACCGGTACCGGGTCCAATCGACCGAGAATCCCCCGGCGAGCGTCTGCTCGCGGATCCGAGACTCTCGCGCGGCTCGCCACTTCTCGACCTGCGCGATCGCCTCCTCGCGGGGGAGCTCCTCCAACCGAACCCCTTCCTTGGCGAGCGCGCGACGGACGGCGACCTGCGTCGCGAGGCCGGCGTGGTCGAGACCGGGCACCCAGAGCGTCGGGTGTCCGACCATCCGGTGGTACCGGGCGAGCACGTCCATCACCGTGTCCCCGAGCATGTGCCCGAGGGTCAGTACTCCCGTCACATTCGGAGGGGGGAGGATGAACGAGAACGGAGTCCCGATCGGGCGCTCCGGGGCACGGAAGATCTCCGCCTCGGACCACGCCCGTTGCCAGCGCGCCTCGATCTCCGCCGGCTCGAACCGCGACGGTAGGGAGGGGGCGCTCACGAGGTCTGCCTCCGGAGGACGAACAGTCCGATCGCCGATAGACTCCCGAGGGCCACCAGGGCCATCGCCGCCACGGCCACGGTCTGGGGATACGGACGGAGCGCCTCGAACGCGACCAGGGGCGCCGACGCCACAAAAAGTCCGGGGATCGACACGAGTATCGCCACCCAGGCGCCCGTATAGAGGTTCACGAGCGGTAGACCGTGTTTTCGGGCCCGGCGGAGGAGGATCCCGAGCTCCAGGAGGGAGGCCGCGAGGACGGCCGGCAGCTCGGCTAGCACGAATCCAAGGAAGATGAGCGGCTGGTCCAGGCGTAGGTCCGCGAGGGCGAGGACGAGCCCTCCCGCGACGAGGTAGATCGCGCCGATGAGCGATACCTTCCCGAGGACGAGCGACCGGTCGGAGAGCGGAAGCGTCCGCCCGTAGGAGTAGGCGACCACTTCGATGGCGAAGAACGCGGGTCCGAAGAAGGTTGCGAGGAGGGCCGCCGTGGTCACCGCCCCGAGGGCGAGAGAGGTGGCGGTCCCGGGTCGAGGGCCGGTGACGTAGGTGAGCAGGCCGAGCGCGACCGCATCGAGGATCGGCAGCAGGATCAGGAACGCGTACCCCGGGGTTCGGCTCGCCATGCGGAGGTCCTTGACGAGGACCGCATAGATTGCCCCGGTCGTGCGGAGGGTGGGCGGCCTCGGGTCGGCGGGAACCGGGATCCCGGGCGGTGCGATCCCCACCTCCCGGATCGCCCGACCCATCCAACGGGCCGCGCCGACGGCCAGGAGGACGTACCCTCCGCCCGCCGCGAGGAGGAGCTCCAATCCCCCATCGCCGATCGGAAGGCTCGAGGAACCGTCCGTGAGGAGAGGGGGAAGGGCGGCGAGCGAGAACGGGAACGTGGCCACCAGCGCGTCGAACCCGAGCGAAGGTCCCGCCGCGGCGAGCGTGGTCAGCGCCCCAAAGAACGCGGGCGCGAGGGTGACGAAACCGAAGAGCCCGAAAGCCGGAACGACCCACAGGACCATGTACGTCCACCGCAGGATCGAACGGCCTCCGCCTCCGCGGGAGCCCTGGACCCGTCGGACGAAGAAGCGGCCGGTCACGAGAGCCAGGGCGAGGGCGAACACCACCGCCGCGACGACCCCGGGGAGGATCGCAAATCCGGCGAGGGGACCGAGAGCCAGTCCCACCACTACCGGAGTGAGCACAAGGAGGGTGAGGATGGGCAGGTCGAACAGGCGGAGGTAGAGGATCACCGCCGTCTGCCGGAGGGTGGGGCTGTCGATGGGAAGTGGCTCCAGTACCGGAAGGACGCCCGCGGAGAGGAACGTGGGGAGGACCTGGAGCCCGGTCCACCATAGAAAGGCGACATCGAGGCTGAGGAGCGCCGTCAGAACGCCGGCCTGGAACATCGGTACGGGGATCGGGGTGGGCAACAGGACGGCCGCGACGAAGGAGGCCGTGTGGAGGATGAAGGCGGCCCCGACGGTCAGGAAACCGAGAAGACCGGCGACCAACCCCTTGCTCTGCAATACTCGGCTGCGCGCCCGAGCGCTCAGCTTCGTGGTGTCCCCGGGGGGAAGTACGTTCCCCTGCCGGAACGCGTAGATCGCCTGGAACGAGAGCTCCACGAAGGCGACCTGGCTGAGGCGGAAGGCCGCTCGCCAGGACATCCTACGTCTTCTCCAACGAAGCGAGCGCGGCGCGTACGCCCTCATCCTCTTGCGTCAGATGCAGGAAGATCTCCTCGAGGCTGGCGTCCCCCTCCGCGCCACGCTCTCGGAGGGAGGCCAGGGTGCCCTCCCCCCGGAGCACGCCGTGGTCGAGAATGCCCACGCGGTGGCAGAGCTGTTCCGCGATCTCCATCGCGTGCGTCGAGAACAGCACGCCGCGCGTCCCGTTCCGGACGTACTGGGCGAGCAGGTCCTTCATGAGCCGAAGCGACCGCGGGTCCAGATGGTTGAGGGGTTCGTCCAGGACGAGGAGGGGGGGTTGGTGCAGGAGAGCGGCGACCACCAGCACCTTCTGGCGGGTCCCGTTGGAGAGGGAGGCGATCGGCTCGTCAAACTCTTCGGTCAAACGGAACGCGGTCACCAGGTCGCGGGTCCGTGCGGTCGCGCGCTCGGGATCGAGACGACGCACCCCGGAGACGAACTCGAGGAACTCGTGCGGGGTCAGGGCTTCGTAGAGCATGGAGGTCTCGGGGACGTACCCGATCCGGGCCTTCGTCGCGAGGGAGTCCGTCAGGACGTCGAACCCGAACACGCGGATGGTGCCGCGGGCCGGCCGAACGAGGCCCACGATCGCCTTGATCGTGGAGGACTTGCCCGCTCCGTTCGACCCCAGGAGTCCGTAGATCTCGCCGGGTCGTACGTCGAGACTCAGCCCGTCGACCGCCGTCCGCTCCCCGTACGCGACGGAGAGGTTCTCGACGCGGAGGGGGATCCCGGATCCGGTCGCGGGCCCCGCGTCCATCGTCGGACCTCGGGGCGTGGGGAGGCATAACCCCGGGGGTTCCGCGGCTACGGGGAACGGACCAGCGGGAAGAGGATGACGTCCTTGATGGACGAGGTCCCGGTCAAGGCCATCACCATGCGGTCGATCCCGATCCCGATCCCCGTGGTCGGAGGCATCCCGTGGCGGAGCGCGCGGATGAAGTCCGCGTCGTAGGCGTACCGGTACTCCGCACGAGCGTCCAGCTGTTCTTGGAAACGACGCTCCTGCTCGTCCGGATCGGTGAGTTCCGAATAGGCGTTCCCGAGTTCGAAGCCCCGGTAGAAGAACTCGAATCGCTCCACGCGACCCGCCAGCCGACGGTGGCGTTTCGCCAGCGGCGTGGTCGAGATCGGATGGTCCATCACGAACGTGGGGCGGACCAGGGTGGGTTCGACGAAGTGCTCGAACAGTTTGTCGAGGAAGACCCCGGGAGGAGAGTCGGCCGGGACGGTCGAACCGGCGGCCCGCGCGAGGTCGCGCAACCGATCGGTCGACATCTCGAGGAGACCCGTGATCCCGCTGACCCGTTCCAGCTCGTCCACGAAATCGACCCGGACCACCCCGGCGGCGAAATCCCGCGCCGCCTCCTGGGCTCGGGGGATCTCCGGCAAGAGCGCGGCCGCGCGGCTGGCCAACCGCTGGTACAGCTGCTCGGTCAACGCTAGCATGTCCTGGTAGTCGGCGTAGGCCCAGTACGCCTCGAGCATCGTGAACTCCGGGGAATGGGTCGTGTCGAGGTCCTCGTTCCGGAAGCATTTCGCGAGCTCGAACACCCGCTCCATGCCTCCGACGATGAGCCGCTTGAGGGGGAGCTCGAGCGCGATCCGCAGCTGCACGTCCTGGGCCAGATAGTTCGAGTGGGTGACGAACGGCTCGGCCGCCGCCCCCCCCGCCAGGGGTACGAGCACGGAGGTCTCGACCTCGAGGAATCCGGATTCCTCGAAGAACGCGCGGGTCTCCCGGGTCAACAGCGAACGGACCCGGAATCGTTGACGTGTCTCGGCCGAGGAGAGGAGATCGAGGTACCGTCGACGCAGGCGCTCCTCCACGTCCTGCAGCCCGTGGAACTTCTCGGGCGGGGGTGCGATCGCCTTCGCCAAGAGGTGGACTTCCCGAGCGACCAGGGACGGCTCCCCACGACGGGAGAGGGCCGGGGCCCCGACGGCGCCGACCACATCCCCCGAATCGAGGTCCGCGACCCACGATTGATAGGCCGCTTCGCCGAGGACATCGGCGCGAAGGATGATTTGGAGGGTGCCGGAAAGGTCGTCGATGTCGGCGAACGCCGTGCGGCCGTGCACGCGGAGCGCGCGCAGCCGTCCGGCCACGCGCGCGGTCTCCCCCTCGACTTCCGTCCCCGACGAGAGCGTGGAGGCTCGGGTCCGAACGCTCTCGGTGGGTACGCGACCGGTGAAATTCCATGGGTAGGGTTCTCGTCCCTCTTCCCGCCAGCGGGCCACCTTCGAGCGACGCTCGTGTTCGAGCGGAGTTTCCTCGGTCATCGAGTCCGACGTTCCGGCGAAGGGAGGCAGGGCCTACAAGATGGTTCGTGCGCGGGAGCGCTAGTTGGCCGCGCCTTCGAGGGAGAGCCGTTCGACGCCCCCGGGGCGGAAGAGGGCGAGGTGTTCGGGAACGGCGGGCCCCTCACCGGCGGGGCGGGCGGCCTCGTGCAGGATGAGGAACGTGCCCAGGAAGAACTCGGACGTGGCGTCGCCCCCTCCGATACCGTAGCTGACATAGTCGGCGAAGTAGACGTGCACCTGACCGGAGTGGCGGCGGCGGAGCGTGTCCAGGAATTTGGCGAGTTCTTGCGGCCCCTTCCGGGCCAGCTCGTCGACCATGTCCCGGAGGATGGGGCGTTGACTGACGCCGGCCAACCCGTCGTAGACGAGGTAGATCGCCGGGCGCGGGTCGAGGGCCACCACGTCCAGGCGGAGTACGCCCTCGACCTGCTTGGTGCGCATGGCGAGCGGGCTACCCGCTCCCTTTAATGAAGCCTTCGGAAGAGGCGCGCGGTCGAACTCATCGACCGCGCGGCCGGCGAGGCGAAGAAAGGGTTCGGAGCGGACCTAGTGGTCGTGACCGCCCATACCGCCGGGCGCGCCGCCGCCACCCTTCTTCGAAGCGATGATGTCATCGATCCGGAGCACCATCGAGGCGACCTCGGTCGCGGAGCTGAGCGCCTGACGCTTGACGCGGGCCGGTTCGACGACCCGGAGCTTCCACATGTCCGCCGCCTTTCCGTCCGCGAGGTTGACGCCCACGTTCTTGTTGGCGTTGGGGCCCTCATGGGCACTGCGGAGCTCGATGAGCGTGTCGATCGCGTCGTACCCACCGTTCTCGGCGAGAGCCCAGGGGATGCACTCGAGGGCCTGAGCGAACGCCTCGACCGCGAGCTGTTCGCGGCCGCCGACGGTGCTGGCCCACTTGCGCAGCTTGACCGAAAGGTCGATCTCGGTCGCGCCGCCGCCGGGGCAAACGACCCCGTCTTCGAGCACGCTCGCGACCACCTTGAGGGCGTCGTTCAGGGAGCGTTCCACTTCCTGAGTGACGTGCTCCGTGCCGCCGCGGATGAGGATCGAGACCGAGCGGGGGTTCGCGCAACCGGTGACGAAGGTCATGTTGTCGTCGCCGATCTTGCGCTCCTCCACGAGGGCCGCGCTGCCGAGGTCCGCCGAGGTCAGTTCCTTGATCCCCGTCACGACCTTTCCGCCGGTGGCGCGGGCCAGCTTCTGGAGGTCGGACTCCTTGACCTGCTTGACCGCGTAGATCTTCTCTTTCGCGAGGTAGTGCAGCACGACGTCGTCGATCCCCTTCTGGCAGACGACCACGTTCGCGCCCGCCGCTTTCACCGCGTCGACCATCTTGCGGAATGTCTTGTCTTCCTCGTCGAGGAAGCTCTGGATCTGGGCGGGATTCTTGATGTTGATCTTGCTTTCGATCTCGGTCTTCTTGACCTCGAGCGCACTGTTCAGGAGCGCGATCTTCGCGTTCGTCACCTGGCCGGGCATCCGGGGGTGTCCGCGTTCCTTGTCGAGGATGATCCCGTCGAGGAGCGTGGTGTCGGCGATCGTGCCGCCCGCGCGCTTCTCGACCTTGATCTGGTCGACGTCCGCGACGGTCTTGCCGCCACGGGTCTCCGCGATCTTCTGAACCGCTTGGACCGCGATCTTGGCGAGTTGGTCCCGAGAACCGTAGACGCCCTTCGACCCCATAGCCGTGGTCGCACAGTCGATGAGGATCGCCTCATCGTCGGGTTTGACGGTCGTGCCGATCTCCGTCTCGAGGAGGAGCTTGGCCTGTTGGAGGGCAAGCTGGAACCCACGCGTGATGACGGTGGGGTGGACCTGCTGCTCGAGGAGGGACTCGGACCGCTTGAGGAGCTCGCCGGCGATGACGACCGCGGTCGTCGTGCCGTCGCCGCACTGCTGGTCCTGGGTCTTGGCGACCTCGACAATCATCTTGGCGGCGGGGTGCTCGACGTCGACTTCCTTGAGGATCGTGACGCCGTCGTTCGTGATGGTGATGTCGCCCATCCCGTCCACGAGCATCTTGTCCATGCCCCGAGGACCGAGGGTCGTCCGTACCGCATCCGCGACGGCCCGTGCCGCCGCGATGTTGTTCGCCGTAGCGCCCTTGCCGCGTTCGCGCTCTGTGCCTTCTTTCAGGACGATGATAGGGGTACCCTGAAGCATGTGGTCACCATCCCGGCCAGACTTGCGCTTCTATATAATGGTGCCCATAAGGTCGGCTTTGGGATTTTGTCGTCGGAAGGGGCTCGCGGTGATTCGACGCCCGGAGCTGCGAGATGGGCCTCTCCGCCCGAACACCGTCCCGTTTTGAATCCGTGGTCACCGCACCCTAGGATCACGCCCGACGTGCATGCCCTCGACTGAACCCGAACGGGGGCGGCCGGCGCCTCATCGGAGCGGAGGGTCTCGCCCGGGGCCGGGATGGCCCAGGGCGGTGGGTCGTGGGACCCAGGTCAGTCCTAGGCGGGGACCACTGCGGCCACGTTCTTCACGACGATGAGCGTGCAGTGAGTCGACAGTGCGGCGATGACCCCGAGGGCCGCGAGCCAGGGGGCGAGGAGGACCCCAGCGATGCCCACCGTCGCCGGCATTTCGAGGAGTGTGGTGCCCTTGTCGTCCTTGACGATGATGCGGGTGACCGTGGCGTCGTGGAGCAGCTCGCGGACCTTCTTGGAAAGGTCGTCGGACGAGACCGA
>JAKIVW010000164.1 GCA_022750355.1 Thermoplasmata archaeon | reverse complement strand
GCGGCCTACGAGGAGTACGAGCGTCGTACCCCCCGGTCGAAGGAGCTCTGGGAGCACGCCCGGCGCTGGAGCCCGCTCGGAGTGCACTCCAACTACCGGTTCCTGGACCCGTACCCGTTCTACGTCCACCGGGCGAAGGGCGTGAATTTGTGGGACGCCGACGGGAACGAATTCCTCGATTTCAACATGGGCTTTGGATCGCTCCAAAGCGGGCACGCCCACCCCCGGCTCGTCGAGGCCCTGAGTCGACAACTCGAGAACGGGAGCGTCTACGGATACGAGTGGGACCGGACCCCGGAGGTCTCCGAACGGATCTGTCGTCGCTACGACATGGCCCAGGTCCGGTTCAGCACGACCGGCCTCGAGGCGACGCACCACTCGATCCGGTTCGCCCGTGCTTTCACCAAGAAGCGCTACGTGCTGAAGTTCGAAGGGTCGTACCACGGATCCCACGATTCGCTGCTGGTCGGCGTGAAGCCGCGGAAGGAGGTGGCCGGCCCGGCCGATCACCCGGCGTCCGTGCCCGCGTCCCCCGGGATCCTCTCGGAAGTAACGGAACGCACGATCGTCGCACCTTTCAACGACCTGGAGGCGACCCAACGGATCGCCCGCGAGCATGCGAAGGACCTCGCCGCGATCATCGCGGAACCGATCCCGATGAACATGGGATTCATCCTGCCCGAGGAAGGCTTCTTTCCCGGACTCCGGGAGTTGTGCGACGAGCTCGGAAGCCTCCTCATCTTCGACGAGATCAAGACTGGGGCCAAATACCCTCACGGCGGAGCAGGGCGCGTGGGCGTTCGCCCCGATATCATCACCCTCGGGAAATCAATCGCCTGCGGGGTGCCGATGTCCGCCATAGCGACCGGCCCGGGTATCCTCGACGATGTCGGCCCGCGCAAGGTCGCCCACGCCGGAACGTACAATTCGAACCCGCTCGCGATGGCCGCCTGCCTCGCGTCGCTCGACTACATCCTCACGGACGAGGCGTTGGAGGAGTCCGGCCGGATCAACTCCCGACTCGCGAAGGGATGCGCCGAGGTGTTCGACGACGCGGGAGTGACCGCGTACATCTCGGCGGACGGAGTTTCGGGGACAGTGGTCTTCGCCGACCACCCGATCCGAAATTGGCGAGAATTCTTGACGGTGGACGGCGACCGATCGATGCTGTACTATTACCTATGCCTCAATCGAGGTCTCATCCCCTCGGGCACCGGACCGGACGAGCAATGGACCATTTCGGTCCAGCATACAGACAAGGACGTCGACCGCCATCTCGAGATCCTGGGGAGCGTGGCCGAGGGGCTCGCCGGAGCCCCCCAATCGGGGGATATCGAAGAATCTGTCTGAGCCGTCGACCTTCGGCGTCCCGTGGGCGGCGCGCTCCGCCTCACGGGCCACTCGGCCGGACACGACGGCTCGACCCACTCAGAGCCCCAGATGGGGCGGAGGCCCTGAAACCGAGGACTCCACGCGTTGGTGATCGACCGGCGGGTGTACCAGTCGCCCCGCCCCAGCCAAGAAACCGTAAGGGGCGGGCGAACCCATTCCCGGCGCCCGCCCGACCGTTCCGGTCGGCTCCGCGACCCCCAAGTACTGGTCCAATTCCCGAGTAGGAGGTGTAACCTCAGTAGCCCATGCTGAGTTGGATTGATTAGAGCCAAGATGGGCACGGATAAGCCGGGCGACTAAGGAGCATACGCGCGCTAATTCTAGCTAGCAGGAAATCGTCGGTGATGGGTAGTTCGGGCGGGCAGGTGTTAAGCTTCCCCTCCGAACTCGGCGGGGGCGGCGTTCAGGCTCGATTCGCCAGTCCGGCTCGCGCGCGGGTACCTTGCAGGGCGGCATTGACGAGTCGTCATTCGAGCTTGAATGGATGGAAGTCCCCATCCTTCGGAACGGCCTCGGACGGCGGGGAGGGGGATTTCGCGGGAGGTTTGCGAACGTGTCGGAAATAGGTCACTACCCCAAGGACGAGGCCCACCGCGACCACGCCACCGATGATGTATTCGACCTCAGTCGTGCTGATATGGGACCCGCCGGAGTTAGTCGACGTTGCGTTCCCGGTGACGTTGTAGAACATGTACTTCTGGGTGAACCCGGCATAGCTGTCGATTACCCGAACCCAGACCTGGTACTGTCCAGGTTCCAGGGGGATGCACGTCAGGTTGGTTTGGTTGAACGTGTCGCATCCCGGCGGAAGTCCGAGGAACGAGTACGTGAGGAACAAAGTCGGATCGCCATTGTTCGACTTGGCGGTCACGCTGAAGTACGTGATTTTACCGACGGCACCTACCGCCGGCCAAGCTGCGTACGAGAGGATCGTTGGGGGAGGGCCGAACCCATTCGTCACGGTGAGGTTTAGCGTGGCATTGGCTTGGTTTCCGATGGAGTCGTTGACCGTCCCTTCAATCATGTAATGCTGCGCACTACCAGGGTAGCACTGAAGGCCCGACACATTCGACGTGGTGCATCCGGGAGGTAGGCCGCGGTACCAATAGCTGTACGGTGGGGACCCGCCTTGGGCAGTAAGGTTCAGCTGAGTCAGGTTCCCGATCCATAACGTCGAGGGGTTTGCGGTGAACGAGGTGATAGCGAGCGCGCCCGTGTCTGGATGAACTGCAGCTAGGACCGTGTGGCCGGGTTGGTTCGATAGGGAGTACCCACCCACCACAAGGTTAGGTGACAGCCCGACCAAGACGAGCAGCGAAATGGGCACGACGAGGCCCAAAATGCCTCGTGCCGAGGGCCTTGTCCTTCCGAATTGGAGGTGGATCGTAGGTGCTCGCACAAATCCACCGTTTGAGGAGGTACTGTCGCGGGAATCTTGCTCGCGGTCTTGAAGGCTACCTACTGAAAGTTCGTAGCGCTATTGGGCGAGCTTCGGCGTAGGCGTCACGGGTGCGCCGGGCGGAGATTCGTCACTCCTAGGTGAGAAAGCGCGCAGGGGTAGTCGGCCCCTGCCGGATTCCATGACACTCCCCACCGGTCTCCTCAGCCGCATCGGCCGGGAAATAGTGCTACGTTAAGTTCTCCCGGGGGCGCCCGAAGACCTCCACGGTCTCCTCTTCTTCAATCAGCTTCTCCGGGCAGAGGAAGTCGGCGGGGTCGGAGACTCGGGCCGCCTGTTGCGGGCTGCCCGTTACCTCGACTGCTGCGTAATCCGTCTTGACTTCGGGCACGATAGTTTGAGTCTTTGCGGTCGCCAGAGAGTCGAGTGCCGAGCACGGCTCGTCTGGGGGAGCCCAGACTGCTTCGCCAAATCCACTTCGGGGGAGCCTAGGCGGTCGTCGAATCTAGACGGAGGACCCGCAACTGTTTGGCACGGCAGATCCGTCGAAGGTCATCGAGCCGATGGTTGCCTCGTCGGCCGTAACGACATAGGTTGGAAGCGGAACGTAGTACAACTGGGCTGAGTAGCCCTGCCCGGTCGTCACG
>JAKIVW010000033.1:7829-13842 GCA_022750355.1 Thermoplasmata archaeon | reverse complement strand
GCGACGTTGCCCGAACGGTCTCGTACTTGCAGGGTCACGATGTACGATCCGGGGACCGTGTAAAGATGGGAGACATCACTTCCGGCGCCGACCGTTCCGTCACCGAAGTTCCAGGAGAACGTGTAGGGGGGCTGGCTACCGTTCACTGCGTTGCCCGCCAGGGAGACGTTGAGGGGGGCGAGACCCTGAGTGATCGGTGCGGAGATCTCCGCTCGGAGCCCCGGGTCCACGGGGGAGGGAAGCGCGACCACGAGGAGGGTCGTGTTGAACGATCCTCGCGCCGAGTCGTTGATCCAGACGTGAACGGTGTAGTTCCCGGACGCGAGGTAGGTGTGCGAGACCGATAGTCCGGCCGCTTGGGTTCCGTCCCCGAACGACCACGTCGCCGAATACGGAGTCATTCCGCCCTCGGCTGTCGCCGTGAAGTTAACGGCGAACGGGACGACCCCCGTCAGCGGGGAGGCGTTGGATTCGGCCGTGAACGGTAATCCGAACGCGGTGAGATTCCCCGCCGCACCGCCGTTACCACTGGCTACGTAGACCCGCCCATCGTCCACGACCGGTTCGGTCACGATGGACTGCCCCCCGGGGAGCGTGTAATCCCAGAGGACCGAACCGTTCGTCGCGTTGACGGCTTCCAAGTCCGTGCCGGCACCCACGTACACGAGACCGTTCGCCCAGGTCAGGGAACCGTCGACGAAGCCGACCAGCGGGGTGGTCCAGGAGACATTCCCAGAGCTGGGGTCCACGGCATAGAGATTCGAGCCGGCCAAGTACAAAGTGGTACCATCGAAGGTGCCCCCGGAGAAACCCCCACCCGTGGCGAGGTTCCAGATCGGCCCCCAACTCCCGTTGGTCGTGACGTTGCTCCGATTGAGGGCGTAGGAGACCCCGTTCTTGTTGGTCGCGACGACGAGCGAAAGCCCCGACGTCGTAGTGAACAGATTCGGAGTGGAGCCGAAGTCGGAGTCCTGGCCCTGTACGTTGGGGACCTGCCAGGACCCCAACAGGCTGAGCGTGGTCGCATTAAGGCCGATGATCGCGTTGACGTAGGGAGGATATCCGGATTCTTCGTTCCCGGTGGTGACCCAGACCGTGTTCGTCGCCGGATCCACCGCCGGAGTCGTCCAGATCGAGCCGCCGATCGTTCCCTGGGGGACCACGTCGAACGTGTGATTCACCGCGTGGTTTCCCGTCAGGTTCACCTCCAAGAGCTGGCCCCAGATCAGAGGATCGTCGTAGCAACTCGCGAGCCCGATGTAGACGGAGTTGTGGTAGACCAGCGCACTCGCCCAGTCGTTGTAGTTGTTGGCTTGACTTCCGGCGAGGACGCGCCACTCCACGCTCCCATTCGCCGCGTTCAGCGCGTACCAGTACCCGTCCCCACCCCCGAGGTAGAGGGTGCCGTTCACGTAGGCCGGGGTCGACGAGATACCGCCCGAAATGCACGGCGCGACGCCGAGATACTGCGTCCACTCCACACTGCCGTTGGCCGCATTGACCGCGTACTCGTAGCCGTTCCACGAGCCGTAGTAGACCGTGTTGTTGATCACGATCGGGGCGCTGTAGTCCGACGCGTTGGAGGGCACGGACCAGAGTTCCTGCAGGTGAGCGACGTTGGACGGGGCGATCGTGTTCTCGAAATGGTTCGCCCCCGTTCGCTCCGGGTCGTACATGTAGGTGGGCCAGCTGAGGGCCGAATTCGCGGAGGAGCCCGAGCTTCCTCGAGCGCCGGCACTGTTCGGCGGTCGCAGAGCGGCGGTCGACGGGGCGGAATGCACGACGGACGTCAGCACCTGGGGTCCCACGGAGCCGTGAGGGGTCGGAACGAGCGAGCCGAGCACGA
Source organism: Thermoplasmata archaeon (assembly GCA_022750355.1). Classification (GTDB taxonomy): domain Archaea; phylum Thermoplasmatota; class Thermoplasmata; order Lutacidiplasmatales; family UBA184; genus Lutacidiplasma. Next base: position 11,996 of record JAKIVW010000033.1, on the reverse strand, counting down.
ACAGGGCCAGTACCGCGACGACCGCGATGCGGTGCATCGACCGTGGGTATGTCGTCAACCTGACTTCAACCCTTCCCGAACTTCACGAAACCCCTGCGGAAACGGCTCAACGTCCACGACCGGGGCCCCGGGGGAAGATCTCCTTCAACACGCCCGGCACGCCCTCGCGGTAGGTGGAAAACCGTGGGCGCCACCCGAGCCGAACGAGCTTCTGATTGGAGGTGGCGCGATCCGCCGCCAAGTGGTGGGCGACCACGTCGTCCATCTCCTTCGCGGCCGCCTCCGGGGATATCGATGGGGGCGGTGGCGCGCCCACCTGGGCCGCTACAAAATCCGCAAACTCTCGAAGGGGTGCGGGAGTACCATCGACCACGTTGTAGACTTCGCCCCCGACGCCCGCGGTGAGGACGCGGGCAAATGCGCTAGCGGTGTCCGGGAGCGAGACGAACGACCATCGGTTCGTACCGTCGCCGACGACCGAATACTCTCCGGCCCGAATCGAGAGCGCGAGACTCCGGAACCACGACCCGTCTCCGTAGACCATCCCCGGTCGCAGGACCAAGACCTCCAGGTCCCCGGAGGAGTTGGCCCGCAACCCGGCCCGTTCCGCCTCGTAGTTCGCTCGGGACTCGCCTCGTGGATCGACCGTGGAATCCTCGGTGATCCACTCGGACTGTCCACGATACACCCAATATCCCGAGCCCACCAGCACCCGGTGGAGACCTTCGGAGTGGGCCACGTCGATCAGGGACCGAGTCCCCTCGACTCGGACTCGCGTACCGTCCTCGTCCCGGGAGGGATGCGCGGCGAGATGGATCGCGGCGGCGCACCCCTTCGCGGCCCCACGCAGGGACCCTGGATCGAGAATGTCCCCGAGAAAGGGGATCCCTCCGGCCTCTCGTACCCGTTCCCCTTTGGCCGTGTCCCGTACCAGGCCCCGGACTTCGTGCCCCTCCTCGGCAAGGGCCCGAACGACCGCTCGGCCGAGGAAGCCGCTCGCGCCGATGACGAGGACGCGGGACCTCGAGCCCGAGGAGTCGAGCGCAGTTCGGACGGTTCCTTCCGAGGTCATGAGATGACGTCCGGCTCGAGAGCGCGCTCGTCCCGATAACGGCTCGTTCGGGCCGCCACGAACGGCCAACGGAGCCGACCGCGTTTTCGGGGTGGGCGTGCGGTCCTCGAACTTTCGAATCCGGAACTCCCTAGGACGAGGCCTGACCCGCCGACACCGGTGTGACGGAACTGGCGGACTGCGGGAGAGTGATCAGTCCAAAGAACAACAGGATGATCCCGAGGAACTCGGCGTAGTAGAGGGCGACCGGGAAGGAGGCGATGTACAGGGTGCCCCCCGCGCCCAAGATCAATGCGCCGCCGATCATGAGCAGGGTCTGCCACCGCCAATTCCTCCGAAGGGAGAGATAGGAAGCGGTCAGGAGGACGACCGTCGCGGGAACGGTCACCAGCGACGAGAGCACCAGCAAGAGCACGGGAGGGTCACCCGTGATGATCCCGGACGAAACCATCGATGCCGGAGGGAGCGGGGTAAGGAAGCTGAACACGGCCACGAGGCCGCAGGTGGCGACGATGTAGTACGTGTAGGCACGTTCCACTCGCGGACTTCGCAGGATTCGGGTGGCGCCCAACGAGAGCACTCCGACGATCGCGGCGGAGAAGAACACGTAGATCTGGAGCAGCACGCTGGATACCGAGCCGAGGAACACCACGGATTCGATCATCATCGCCCCGGTCGCGAAGATCAACCCAGAACCCCACATCAGTTGGGCGCGGGTCGGGGATTTCCGATACCGGACCAAGGCGCGGACCGACAACGCCAGCAGCATGAGGGACAGGGCCACCAGCGAACTCGCAATCGCGTAGTCGAGCGCGCTCACCAGTCGACCCCCGAGAGACTTCGTCCGCGATTGGATCGGTCGACTTTCATGCGCAAGAGCCCAACGCCCCGTTCGCCCGGAGCTTAATCCCCCGAGCGTACGAACAAACGGACCCGGACTCCCCCGGTCCCAGGGGCCGGCCCCCGTCCCGCTCCACCGGGGGGAATTCATTTCCCCCCGCCGCCCGCGCGAGCGGTTCGGCTAAGTAAGTGCGAATTCTCAAGCGCCCGCCATGGCCGCGCAAATGTGCCCGAACTGCGGAGGCAGCAACCCTGCTGGCGCGGCCTTCTGCCAGTATTGTGGCAGCGCCTTCGCGACCGGAGCGGCCACTCCGCTCCCGTCGAACGCTCCCCCCCCAGCCCCTCCGTTTCCAGGGTCGACCAATTCATGGGCGGGTGCCCCACCGCAGTATGCGGCTCCCCGTCGCCGATCCCGGCTGCTCGTGGTTCTCGCGGTCATCGTCGCGGTCATCCTGGTCCTCGGAGTCGTATCGTTCCTCCTTGTCCCTCCGGGCCCCGAGATCCAGGTCACGATCATCAACGTGGACTCGCCCGACAACGTCTGTGGCCTCGACGGAGAGTACGGTGACGGATTCAACGCAAGCACCGGCGATCTGGTTGGATTTGACTATCTCATCTCCGGGGCGAACGCGTCGTCGGGAGGGACTCTGCCGTGCACGATCGTGGCTGTCTCCACCCCGACGGCCGGATTTAGCGTGACGAACGTCAGTGTCCCGCTGACCGTCCCGGCGAACGAGACCGTGGACCTGACGTTCTCCATACAGTGCCCCGGCTCCGACTACACGGGGAGCCTCACCCTCGTCATGACGTGAGGTCCGATGGGAGAGCCCGGCCGTTCGATGAAGGCGAAGGGCGTCCGTTCGCGCGCCCCCGATCCGGTACTCGACTGGTTGCTCGAAAAGGTCGAACCGTCGGTGCGATACCGAACGTTGACCCAGGTCCTACGACGGCCCGCGACCGACCCCGAGGTCATCGAAGCTCGAGAACGGATCGGCCGGTCGGGATGGGCGGCCGATATTCTTCGCGACCGGAGGCCGGGAGGATGGTGGCACGAGGGCAAGAGCCTCTACTGGCCGAAGTACCTCTCGACCAACTGGAAGCTCCTGGTCCTCGCCGACCTGGGCGTTACCCGGTCGACCCCGGGGATCGAGGAATCCTGCGAGCTGTGGATGTCCCGGCTCGGCTCGAAGGACGGATCGTTCGGGGGCAGCCCGAAATCGAAGGGCCATCTCTGCATCGCGGGCAACACGGCCCGCGCGCTCATCCAATTCGGGTACGAGGACGACCCGCGGGTCCGAAGCGCGCTCGAGTGGCTCGTGAGCGCGGCCGACCCCAAAGGGGGTTGGTCCTGCTACGGGTCCGGGCGGAATTTGGATTCTTGGGAGGCGCTCAGCGCCTTTGCGGTGTATCCCCGGGAGAAGTGGACGACCGCCATGCATACTGTGGTCGAACGCGGGGCGGAGTTCTTCCTTCAGCGCGAACTCCACGTCCAGGGTGGGGAGTACCTGCCGTGGAACCGATTTCACTACCCCGTCCACTACTACTACGACCTCTTGGTCGGTCTCGATCTGCTCACTGCTCTGGGCTACGCTTCCGATCGGAGACTCGAATTCGCTCTAACCACCCTACGAGAGAGACGGCGCCCGGACGGCCGGTGGAACCTCGACGCCCTTCACCCGGACGTGGAAGGAGGTGTCGCGGAATGGATCGCCCAGCATCCCAAGGACCGCCCTACACCCTGGGGGGTCGAGACCCCAGGACAACCGAGCAAGATGATCACGCTGCGAGCCCGTGTAGTCCTAGCACGGATGGGAGGGCCCCTTCACGGCACGCCGAATCGTGTGCCCAGTTCGAAGCCACGAACCGAAACCGCACGCGACGTAAGGTCGGGACCACAAGCCTCGAAGGGCCGGACTAGGAGTGAGTCTCGAAGGAAACGGTCTAGCTCAACGCCTGAGGTTCCGGTGCCCCCGGAGTTCCCGGGTCGGCCAAGTCGATCACGGGAGGATCGAACGAGCGGAGTCGGGTCCGGTCGACCACCAACCAGCGCCAGCCGTCCTCCACCTCGACCGGAGCGACGACCAGGTGGTTCTGCGTGAGTTGCGAGTGAAATTTCAGCAAGGAACCGAAAACGGCGTCCGGATCCTCCTTGGTCAGGCGGCCCAGCTCCCCCAATGTACCGAGCCAACCGCCGCCCGATGCCAGTCCTCGCAGGACACGGAGATACCGAGGCAGCGGGTCCTCGGATCCGCCGG
>JAKIVW010000033.1:0-7819 GCA_022750355.1 Thermoplasmata archaeon | reverse complement strand
AATCGCCCCGCGGCGATCCGCTTCCCGCCGGAGATCGTTGCGTCGAGCGACCCGAGAGAAGGGGCGATGACGGGGAGGTCCGCGGGAGTCTCGAGCCAAGGGGCCGGGGGTGACTCCGCCGGTCGGGGACCTGCCGGGGCGGGTTCGAGGAGGCTTGGGGTAGTCGAGCTGGCCCGGACCGAGTCGACCTCCTCAATGACCCGGGCGAGTTCTTCTTCCAGAGGGCTTTGCTCCGGGTCGGCCTCCCCGCTCGGGGGGCTCGGCGGAGCGTAGCTGGAGGGCGGCTCCGGCGCCGGTGGAGCCCGTTCGCTCGCCGCGAGGTCGTAGGCCGGCAGACGCACATCCGGGTCGGATACTCGGGCGGAGACGACTCGGGCGAAATCCTCGAGGTCGGTTTCGGGGGCGGGCCGGAGGTTTCGACGCATCCGGAACCGGTCCAGAGCGCCGCGCAAGGCGACTCCGGGAACTCGAAAACTACGACGGCGTTCTCCGTCCTGCATTTCGACCCACGGGTTCCCATCGCGATCGCGCATGAGGCGCAGTCCGCCGTGCGCGACGAGGTCCCGATAGAGTTCGTGAGCCGGGGGCCCGCCCATCGCCCCGATCGGCGGAGTCCACTCCGAAGTGTTCGGCCGGCTCAGGTCTCGAATCTTGACCTCATCGAGCGCCAACGGAGTTCCACCCGCCAACCCGGTGAGCGTTCCTCGAAGGAGCCGTGAGTGGGTAGTTCACATCATCCCGTTGGGGACTGGGGTATAGTTCTTTTCGCAGCAGTGGAAGCGGGTTTTCCCGATTACGGAGAGGAGTTGGCCCACCTCTTTCACCTCAGACCGGAGCGGGTCCCACCTTCGTTTGGATGGGGATTCCCTCGCGTACGGCCCCACTGACCGTGCAGAAGTCCTCGAAAATGGCCACACAGTGATCGAATCGTTCCCGATCCTCGGCGCGGACGGGGGCGGTCTGGATCTCGAGGGAGAGGTGACGGACTCGAAGTCGACCCTTCTCGTTACGACCTACTTCGACCGACACCACGGTCCGAAGCGGTGAAACGGCGACATGGGCCCGTTCGAGGGTACTCACGAGAGTGGAACTCATGCAATGCCCCACCGCCATCGCAAGCGACTGGACCGGACTGGGGCCGGCCCCTCCCCCCACGGGGGGCGGCTCGTCCACGATCAGCGGGACGAACGGCTGCTCCGGGAACCGGACTTCGAATCGGTACTTCTCGACCTGCTCCAACGCGACCGCCTTTCCGACGTCACTCATGGTTTCGATCTCCCCCATTCCCCTGCGGTGCGAATAGGTTCGCCCCCGCCGTAGTTCCGGCGCCTCGGGCCGCCCCAAGCCATGCGAGCGCACGGTGCGGCTTCCTGTGTCACCATAAGCTCAAGACGGCCCCCCGGCCTATTACGACCATGAAGCGCGTCCACGTCTGGGAAAACCACGTCTCGATCCCCCATCTCGACCTCGTCCTCGTTCGCCCCGCCACGGAGAGCCTTTCGGAGACCCTCGGCTCCCTTTCCCGAATGGGAATCGGGGTCGCCGCGGACGACGTAGAAGTCCACGAGCACGTCCGCACCGACTAGATCGGGAACGACATCGCCCTCGGGCCCGTCGGCTTCCCGATCCTGGGAAGACCGTGAGCGTTTCCGAGCGAGGCGGATCCGAACCCTCTGAGTTGAAATCGTTCATATCCCGGGAACGGTTCGCCCTTCGAAGGTGCCGACGATGGTCCAGCGAGTCACAGAGGTAGTGGGGAGCGACCCGGAGAGCTTTGCGAACGCGGTTCAGAACGCGGTGACGACGGCGTCCAAGACCTTGCGGGGTCTCAAGTGGTTCCGCGTGGCGGAACTCGAAGGTTCGATCGAAGGAGCCAAGGTCAGCGAGTTTCGAGCGTTGGTCCGAATCTACTTCGACTACGAGGTCAAACCCTAGGACGACGAGGGCGGGCCCCCCGGTCGCGAATATCGGGGGGCCTCCGGCAAGGCGGCGATACCGACCCTATGGATTATTACTGAGGAAGGCGCAGATTCAATCCAGCTATGGTGCGCCCACTCGTCCTCGGTGTTGTCGTCGGTATCGCCGTACTCCTGGTCCTCTCCCTTCCCGTCCCGTCGAGTCACGGACCGATGGCGTCTGTTTCCCCCGGGGCCGACACTGCCCTCTCCCCCGCGACCATAGCCCCGCTCGCTCCCAACCCGTTTTCCACAGGGATGGCGGCGTCGATCGCGCTCGGGGCACCCAACCTGAGTACCATCTGGCCGGGTCCTGCCAACGCGTCCACCTTCGGTGGCTACCCGGAGTACGCCAATCTGGACTCCGCCGGGGATATTTGGGTCACCGATTTTGGGGCCTCCCGGGTGGTCGAATTCACTCCTCCGTTCACGACCGGTGAGGCCGCTTCGATCGTCCTCGGGCAGTCGACCTTTACCGGCTCGGCGGCCGGGGTGTCCGCGACCAACCTGACTCAGCCGGCCGCCTGCACCTTCGACTCCCACGGCGACCTCTGGGTGTCCGACTTCGGCAACAACCGGATCCTGGAGTACCTCCCGCCGTTCACTTCGGGCATGGCGGCCTCCGTCGTCCTGGGCCAATCCTCCTTCGTCGGTAATCTTCCGGGGAGCTCGGCGATCAACCTTACGGCTCCCGTGGGACTCGCGTTCGACGCCCAAGGAAATCTCTGGACGGCCGATCGCAGCAACAATCGCGTCCTCGAGTTCACTCCGCCCTTCGCCACGGGAATGGCGGCTTCGGTCGTCCTTGGGCAATCCAACTTCACGGGGAATCAGGCCGGCCTGACCCAAACGAATTTGACCGACCCGCTCGACGTGGCGGTGGGGAGCGGCGTCGTCTGGGTGGCGGACGAGTCGGACGGGCGGGTGCTCGGGTATTCCTCGCCGTTCGCGACCGGCGAATCGGCGTCCATCGTCCTCGGCCAAACCTCCTTCACGACGAATTCGGCTACGGGCGCCGCGTCCTTGATCTCACCCCTCAGTGTCTCGTCGGACCCGACGGGAAATCTGTGGGTATCCGACAGCCAGCAGAACCGGGTGGTTGAATTCCGGCCCCCATTCTCCGACTTCGAAACGCCGTCCATCGCCATCGGCCAAAGCAACCTCCTCGGGACCGCCGCGGGCCTGAGTCCCACGAATCTCTCGGTCCCGTTCGGTGCGGTGGTGGCTCCGAGCGGCGACCTGTGGGTGACCGACCCGGGAAACAACCGGCTGCTCGAGTACATCCCGACGCCCTTCGGCGTGACCCTCCGCGAAACCGGCCTGCCGGCCGGTACTTCTTGGAGCGGGACCGTCGGCGATCAGACGGTCAGCGGATCCGGTTCGCTGTCGTTCCCCCCCGTCACCAACGGAACCTACTGGGTGTCCATTCACCCCGTCGCCGGGTACGACGCGAATCCGTCCTACACGAGCCTCGCGGTGAACGGCACTTCGGCCACCCTCCTCATTCAATTCTCTGCGATCCCGCCCCTTCCCTTTTCGAGCGGGATGCCGGCCAGCGTCGTCCTCGGGCAACCGAATTTCTACACGGACGAATACCCCCCGCATGGGCTGGGGAACGCGTCGGGCCTCAGCGGTACCAACTACGCGGCCGCGTTCGACTCCCATGGGAATCTCTGGGTCGCGGACGCAGACCTCAATCGCGTCTTGGAGTTCGTCCCGCCCTTCGTCAACGGAATGGCGGCCGCGCTCGTGTTGGGTCAGACCACGTTCCACGGGGTCATGGGGGGCACCGCCTCGACCAACCTCTCGTTCCCGGACGGCCTGGCGTTCGATTCGGCCGGAAACCTCTGGGTCGCGGACGCCTCGAACAACCGGATCGTCGAGTTCGCCTCTCCCTTCACCGACGGAGAAAGCGCGAGCGTAGTCATCGGCCAGGCCTCGTTCACCGCTACGACCCACGGGGACGGCCCGGCCAACGTGAGCGACCCCGCCGCCCTCACCTTTTACAACGGCAGCCTCTGGCTCGCAGACTACGGAAACGCTCGCGTCTTGCAATACCCCGCCCCATTCTCTACCGGTGAGTCAGCTTCCCTGGCCCTGGGTCAATCGAGCCTCACGGGAGGGACCAGCGGAACCACCGCGGTCAACCTCTCGAACCCGGCCTGGGTCGCATTCGATGGGCACGGCAACGCCTGGGTCGCCGATGAGGAGAATAACCGCGCACTCGAGTTCCCCGCGCCCCTTACGACGGGGGAGGTGGCCTCCGTCGTCCTCGGGCAGCCCAACTTCACCTCCCATTCCTCTCCGCTCCCGGGCGGGCTCTACGCGGACAACGGGATCGCCGTGGACAGCCGCGGCAACGTCTGGGTGGCCGACAGCGGCAACAACCGGGTGGTCGAATTCGCGGGACCGACATTTTCGACCTACCAGGCCCCGGTGCTGGCGCTCGGACAGGGGAACACCTCCACCAATTTCGGGAGCCTAGGGCCGAGCGGTCTCCAGTACCCGACCGCGATCCTCCAGGATTCTCGCGGGAACCTGTGGGTCGTGGACGGGGACAACTACCGGGTCCTCGGATACGTCCCCGCGAGCTACGCACTGACCTTCTCCGCGCCCGGGCTTGCCGCGGGCACCACCTGGTCGGTCGTCGTCAACGGCACGACGTATCCGGCGACGGGCTCGAGCGTCTCCCGGACGGAGCAGAACGGTAGCTACTCCTGGAGCGTTCCTTCGATCAGCGGGTACACGGTTACGCCCACGTCGGGCACATCGGTCGTAAACGGCGCGGGGGTTACCGTTGTCCTTACCGCGGTCGCCCCAGCCTCGTACTCCATCACCTTCGACGCGAAGGGCCTCACCTCGACCACCTCCTGGTCGGTGACGATCGGGACGAAGACGCTCACGAGCACGACCGGCGGTCCCATCGCGTTCTCCGAACCGAATGGCTCGTATTCCTACACGGTGGGTGCCGTATCGGGGTACAACATCTCGGTCAACGGTACCGGGGTCGTAGCGGTCAGTGGGACGAGCCACGTGGTACAGGTGGTGTTTGCGAGCACGTCCAACCCCTCCCAACCGAGCGGAGGACTGGCCGGGCTGAGCAGCACGCTGCTGATCCTCATCCTCGTCGTCGTGCTCATCGCGATCGCCGTCGCGGTGCTCCTGATGCGCCGCTCCAAGGGGGGGACTCCACCCAAGGCAGGCGCCCCGCCCCCCAGCGCAGCGTCCGTTCCCACCACCTCGGCCCCACCGCCTCCTCCGGCGGGCGGTGGCCCCCCTCCGGGTGCGATGGTCTGATCCGAGCGGGCATCCTCGCCCAACCCCTTCCCTCCACCGGGAGGATTTCCCGACCCTTGCTCCACGGTCGAACCTTTACCCTCGAAATTCGTACCGAACGTTCGGAGCCTCTCCGATGAAACGACGCACCCCCGCGCGCCGCCACCGACGCCCTCGTACGGGCTCCGCCCGTGGGAAAGCCCGGGCGACGCCGACCCGACTCCGAAGAGAGGGCGTCTCCCCGTGGCAGGTCCGACACGCGGAAGGAAAGGCACTTCGCGTGGGAACCCCCCGTGGGGGCCACGCGGGCTGGAAGGCGGCCCCCGGTCGACCCGACCCGCTCGAACTCATCTCCCGGAGCAATGCCGGCCGACAGCCCGACCTCGTACCGATCCGGATGGGACGAATGGCCAGTTCCCTGTTCGGATTCTTCCGAGGGAGCGCCGCGGTGATGGCGTGGGATCTGGCCCAGACCCCGGTCAGCGGGATCCGAGTGTTGATGGACGGAGACGCCCACCTCGCCAATTTCGGACTGTTCGGGACGGTCGAGCGCGATGTCGTCTTCGACCTCGACGATTTCGACGAATCCCAACCGGGCCACTGGGAGTGGGACCTGAAGCGCCTGGTCGCGAGCATCAACGTGGCGACCCGACAGTTCGGGTGGAGCCGTCGGGAGCGGCGCACGGCGGTCCTGGGATGCATGGAAGGGTATCGGGCGGCGGTCCGTCGGTTGGAGCGCAGCAACGCCCTCTCGATCTGGTATGAGTTCTTGTTCACGGGCCGTCGGAACCCGGGCCTTCCCCTGGACCCCGTGGCGCAGGCGATCCTCTCGGGGGCGGGGGGAACCGCGGCCCAACGGTCGAACGATACCCTCCTCGGTCGGCTGGCTCACCGGGCCCCGAGCGGTGGTTGGCGCTTTCGAGAGATTCCGCCCGTTCAAGTCCGGTTATCGTCTGTACGATGCGCGACCGGGTCATCGCCGCGCTCGATGAGTATTCGCGAACTCTTCCCCAGGGTCGACGCTACCTGCTCGGGCGGTACCGCCCGGTGGACGTCGCGGAACATATCGTCGGAGTAGGTAGTGTCGGGGCTCGCGCCTACGTCGTCCTCCTGTTCGGGAATGGAGAGTCGGACCCGCTCCTCCTTCAGGTCAAGGAGGCCCTGGCCCCGGCGGCGGGACCCTACCTACCTCCGTTGCCGTCCGCGCTCCAGCGGGAACCGGGCAAGCGCGTCGTCACCGCCCAGATGGCGCTCCAGAGTTCCCCCGACCTTTTGCTCGGCTGGACCCGGATCGACGGTCGGTCGTTCTACGTCCGGCAGATGCGGAACCTGAAGGGGTCGATCCTGCTCGAGGGCCTCTCGCGGAAACAGCTCTACCGCTACGTCCGAGCGTGCGGTGAGGTGCTCGGTCATGCGCACGCTCGCACTGGCGACGCGGCGCGAATCGCAGGGTACTGTGGGCGGTCGGGGGCCCTCGACCTTGCGCTGGCCCGCTTCGCCGAGAATTACGGGGCGCAGACCGTCCGTGACCACGAACGGTTGGTGCGCGCGATCTCGGCCGGGAGGGTCGCGGCGTTGAAAGAGGGGCCCGCTCCGCGCGCCCGGCGACGACGGGCCGCTCGACCGGTGCGAGCTCCTACCAATCGGCCCAGCGGTGGTAGACTCCGAGGCCGAACGAGACCCACATCGCGGTGATCGCTCCGACGAGCGCCAGCAGCGACACCAGCACGATGACGAAGTCCTGGAACAGGCTCAGCGGGGCCGCAAAGAAGCCGACGTACACGAGCGTGAGACTGATCCAGACCACGGGGATGAGGACCGAGAGGACGACCCGGACGAGGGCGCCTCGCACGACGTGGGAAGCGTGGTTCGGGAACGACAGGTGGCCATCGACCTCGCGGTGCGACATGGTTTCGGGAACACAGTGGGGATTTATTCGATTAGGTCACCGGTAGTGTTCACCGGGCGCGACCGGGGCGGATCGGACGAGCCCCGGGGAGCGGCGGTCGACCTGCCGCCAGCCGCGCCGCGGCGCCCGTTCGGGACCTTATTGCGCGCCGGGAGGTAGTGCCGTCCGGTCCTTGCGTCCCCGGAGCCAGAGAACCCCGACGACCGCGACGATGCCCACCACGGCCACGAGGGCGGCCACCGGTTCGAGCGGGAAACTGCTCGCGTGGGTCGATCCGCCGGCCGAGAAGGTCAGGTTCACGGCGGCGGCGCTGCCGACGACCACCACGGTCCCGCTCGAGCGATCGACCGAGAACCCCGGCGGAGCTTGAACGCCGAACGTGTGAGTTCCGTTCGCCTCCGGGACCGAGACCGAAGAGAGGCTCACGTTGTGAGTTGCCCGATCCAAGGTGATCGCCCACGGCGTGCCCGTAGGCAACCCGGTTTCGGTGACGGTCACCAGATACAGTCGGACGGTCCACACGATGGAGATCCCCGTCGTCCCCGACACCGTGATCGACCCGGCGTCGGTGGCGGCCTTCCACCCCGGCACCGCACCGAGCGTGTAGTTGTAGGACCCGGCCGGCTCGTCGAAGGAGATCGCCGTCCCGTTGGACGACTTCTCCACACCCGCGAGCGTC
>JAKIVW010000163.1 GCA_022750355.1 Thermoplasmata archaeon | reverse complement strand
CCTGACGACCCACTACCTTGAGGAAGCCGAACTGCTCGCCGACCAGGTCGGCATCATCCACCATGGGAAGATCATCGCCTCCGGCACCCCGGAGGAGATCATCCGGACCCACGGTCGCCCGGAGCGGCTGGTGTTCACCGCCCCCCCCGCGCTCGCGGAGTATCTGCAGCGGACCCAGGGCGTCGTCGCCGAGCCCCACGACGGTCGCGTGGAGGTATCGCTCCTCACGCACCGGGACGCGGTGCGGATCCTGGCCGCCGTGGACGCGAGCGGGATCCCCTGGGATGGTTTCGTCACGAGGAGCGACACGCTCGAAGACGTGTTCGTCCGCCTGGTGGGGCCGATGGACGAGGGTGCGCTCAAGACCGCGGTGCCGGCATGAAGAGCGCCCGGATCGCCGCCGACTTCAAGGTGGTCGTCCGCTCCTATCTCCGCAACCCGGTCGCCCTGTTCTTCTCGCTGATCTTCCCGATCATCCTCATCGCCTTGTTCGGGACGATCTTCTCGGTCGGGACCGGAGGGGCGGTGAGCCTTGCCGTCGAGAACCTCGACCACAACTCTCCCGCGAGCGTCGCGTACCTCTCGGCGCTCAACAACACCAGCCTCGTCCAGGTCACGATCGTCAACTACCCCGTTTCGGAGTTCTCCGCACAGCTGGGCGACAACGGCTACACGGTGGGTCTCATCATTCCGCCCGGGTTCCAAGCGGACCTCACGAATCGTACGCCCGTCAATCTCACCCTCTTCACGAACCCGGAAAGTGCTGCCTCCGCCGGGCAGGCCGAAGGGGCGGTCGCCGGAGTGGCGAACTACTTCAACCTCCACGCGGTCTGCGGCGGGGGCAGCTGCGCCCCGGTCATCCAGGTCCCGGCGCCGCTCAACATCGGCAGCCAGGTCTACACCTACATCGACTATCTGATCCCGGGGCTCATCGGGTTCTCCATCCTGACGAGCCCGATGTTCTCGATGGTCGACATCGCGTCCTCCTACCGCAAGGACGGGATCTTCCGGGAGCTCTCCCTAACCCCGCTCACGAAGTCCGAGTGGCTGCTCTCCCGGATCAGCTGGTACGTCCTGCTGACGTTCGTGACCGCCGGCATCATGATCGGGGCCGGCGCCGGGCTGTTCGGGGCGCACGTGGAGCTCACGCTGGGACTGATTCCGTTCCTGATCGTCGGACCGTTCCTGTTCGTATCGCTGGGAATGCTCGCGGGGACCGTGGCCAAGACCCCCGAGAGCGCGGCGCTCATCGGCAACATCATCACCTTCCCGATGATGTTCCTCTCCGGAACGTTCTTCGCCGTCTCCCAGTTCCCGGCGGGCCTCCAGGTCGTGGCCCACGTCCTCCCGCTGTACTATGTGATCGACGGGATGGACCAGGTGATGCTCTTCTCCAACACCTCGCGCGCGCTGCTCGATGTCGGGGTGGTCGCCATCCTCGGGATCATCGTCTTCGCGCTGGCGGTCCGGTTCTTCCAGTGGCGGGACGTCCAATGACGCCACCGCCCGACCCGGCCCCCTCCGCCCGCCCGTTCCGCGAGCTCATGGCCCGGTGGGCGACCGGGGTCGCCATCGTCACTGCCCACGACGCGTCGGGGGACGCGGGACTCACCGTGAACGCCCTTCTCTCGGTCTCGCTCACCCCTCCCTCCCTTCTCATCAGCCTCTCCCAGGACGCCGACACCACACCCGTGATCCACCGCAGCGGGTCGTTCGCCGTGAACTTCCTCGCGGCCGACCAGCGGGCGCTCAGCGAGCGGTTCGCGCTGCCGTCGCCCCCCTCGGAGAAGTTCAAGGATCTCGCGTTCCACCGCGAACGGACCGGGGCCGCGCTCCTGGACGGGACGCTCGGGGCCGCCGAGTGCAAGGTCGTCGCGTGGACCCCCCGATACGACCACGTGCTCATCCTCGGCGAGGTCGTCCACCAGGAGGTCGGCCGTGACTCCCCGCCTCTGCTCTTCTTCCGGTCCGGATACTCCAGTACGGACGGGGCAGGGGTCCTGCACCTTGCGCCCCCGAAGGCGCCCGAATGAGTCGCGGTCCGACGCCCCCGGTACGTCCTTCGCGAAGGTCGGCGAGGGGTGGCAGTCCTCCCTATCGAAGCGCCAAACCGGAATAATTCTGACGTAAATTCGCCCAGGGTTCATAAGGCCCGGACCGCCTAACTGTCATCATGAGCCCCTTCTCGGACCGCAGCGAACTCATCGGGACCTGCCTCATCCCCCACGCGAACCTGGTACGCACGGCCGCCCTTCGGCGGACGGGACTTGGCTGGGTCCTCGGGGTGACCGCACTCTTCCTCTTCGGGGCCCTGAGCGTAGGCTTCGGGGGTGGGTTCCACTCCACTTCGGCGGCCCCCTCCGCCACGACCCCGTCGAACGTTGCGACGTCCGCCCCTTCGTTCGGGATTGGGCCGCACCACCTGTCCACGGTTCCACTTCACTCCACTCCGCCGACCCAGCGGGTCGGACTGCCCCAGTCTTCGTGGCTCGCGTACGATCATGCCTATGAGGCGTTCTATGTCGCGGCGCCCCCCTCCAGCGTCGACATCATCAACGCCTGGACCGGCGGCCTCAGCGTCAACTTCACGATCCCGACCGGGTCCGACCCATTCGGGGTGGCCGTCGACAATGCGACCGGGAACGTGTTCGTGACCAACACCGGCTCCGACAACGTAACGGTGCTCCAGGGGGACTCCGCGTACCCGGTCGCGAACATCTCGGTCGGGAGCGCCCCCATGGGGATCGCCTACGACCCCTTCAACGGGCTCGTCTACGTAGCCAACTCGGGATCCGATTCGGTCACCGTGCTGGAGGGGACGACCCCCTACTTGGTCCTCAACACGGTCAGCGTGGGTCTCGACCCGATCGGCGTAGGCGTTGCCCCCTCCGGGGCGGTGGGTTCTAAGGTGTTCGTAGCGGACGAAGCCGCGTCCAACGTCACGGTCCTGAACGGTTCGCTCGCCGGAGACCCCCAGTACGTCGTCACGACGATCGGCGTTGGGGACGAGCCGTACGGCGTCACCTACGACAATCTCACCCAGGACATTTACGTCACCAACCAGGGCTCGGGGAACGTCAGTGTCCTCTCGAGCTCCACGCTATCCACCGTCGCGTCCATCCCCGTGGACGGTTCATCGGGTGAGCTCCAGGGGATCGCCTACGACAGCGCGAACCAGACGCTCTGGGCCGGGGCCGGTAACCTGTACATCGCGGTCCTCGACCCCGCGACCAATACCCTCTCAGCCGCCGTAAATTTCGACCCGTCAGGGGTCACGTACGACCCGGACAACGGCAACGTCTGTGTGACCAACACGGGCAACGCGACGTTCGAATGCATCTCCTTCACCAACCCTCCCAGCTACCCTAACTCTCCGACCGACGCCGTCACCTTCCAAGAGACGGGCCTCCCGTCCGGGGACCCCTGGAGTGTGGGACTCCTGTACGGAGGTCCGACCGAGAACTCCACCGCATCCACGATCACCTTCGGAGC
>JAKIVW010000162.1 GCA_022750355.1 Thermoplasmata archaeon | reverse complement strand
TTCCCGGACATCTTCGAACCAGGTCGCGAGCGTGAACCCGAGGGCGCAGGCGAACGCCCAGACGAGGAGGAGCACCCCGGCGAGTACGAGGATGCTGAGCGGAGACCCCAGCCCGTCCAGGATGTAGATGGCGACGAAGACGGCCAGTCCGGGAAGCGAGTAGACGAGTTCGGAGAGGGCCATCCCGGCGACATAGATGGGCGCCTCGACCGGCGACGCGACGACGATGTCCTGGAACTTGAGGTCGTGTCGGTAGTGGGTTAGGTCCGACTGGAGCCCGGTACCGACCGAGAGCATCGTGAGGATCATCCCGCCCGTGACGCCGAACGCGAGGAGGGCTCCCTTCGAGATGATGAAGATGAAGAACAGGAAGGAGAGCGGCGAGGCGATGAGGCTCAGCAAGAAAAGGGGCTGCGTCCGGATCGGGACGAGGCCGTTGATCATGACGAAGGAAAGGAGGGAACGGAGTCGGTGTCGGGTGCTCATGCCACCGCTCCTTCCCCGTCTTCTAGGGGAGCGTCCTCTTCGATCGATTTCCCGACCACTTCGAGGAAGATGTCCTCGAGACTGACAGGGCCGAGCGAGACCCGGACCCCACGTTCGAGACCTTTGCGCGCCACTTCTCGGGCGTCCGCCTCCCGGGCGAAGACGAGGTAGCCCCCCTGCACCTTGCTGACCTTGCCGTAGGGTTCGAGCTCTTCCCGAGGGAACGGGTCTTGGACCATGACGCGGTACGGGAAACGGACCCGGGCACGCAGGTCCTCGGGAGAACCCTCGAGGCGAAGTTGACCCTCCTCGATCAAGGCCAGGCGGGAGGAAAGCTCCTCGGCCTCGTCCAGGTAGTGGGTCGTCAGGACGATCGTCCGATGCTCGCGGATGGTCCGCCGGACGGCCTTCCACACCTCCCGACGGGCGAGAGGGTCAAGCCCCGTCGTGGGCTCATCGAGGAATAGGACCTCGGCGTCCGACGCGAGGACCATCGCGCAGAGCGCCCGCCGTCGGAGGCCCCCCGACAGGCGCGAAACGAGCTTCTTACGGTGCTCGGTGAGTGAAAGTTCCTCGAGGGAATCCCGGGTCCGCCGGCGGGCCTCGACCGGGTCCATTCCGCGCATCTTGAGGTAGTAGTACACGACCTCCTCGGTGGTGAGGAAGTAGAGGGGGCGAGACTCCTGGGGGACACAGGCGATGCGGGCGCGGACGTCTCGGGTGCGCGACACGACGTCCATGCCCAGCACGGAAAGTGAGCCGGACGTGAGTGCGAGCTGGGTTGCCGCGATCCGAACGAACGTCGTCTTCCCGGCACCGTTCCGGCCGATCAGTCCGTAGACCCGTCCGGTGGGGATCTTGAACGAAACGTCGTCCAGGGCGGCCTTCTGGCCCTTGCTCTTGGGGTAGACCTTTCGCAGGTGCTCGACCTCGACCGCGTAATCCATTCGCGCGTTCCCTCCCCGTATGGCTCCGCACGCGACCCGGCGGATCAGCTGATGATCTCGGCCAGTCGGCCGAGCTCCTGGGCCCGGCGGATCTCCTGGGCGATGCGTCGTCCGGTCGAAAGGTTCGGCTCGACGAAGTCGGAGTACGGGCTACCGGAGATGAACAAGTTCGTCCCCGCCACGATCCGAGTGGAGATCTCGAAGACCTTGAACTCGAGTTCCTCGGTCATGATCCCCTCGATGCAGAACGGGCCGACCATACCTCCGAACAGCTCGATCGACCGCTCGACGATCTTGGCGGCCACATCGAACGCTCGGGGGAGGAGCGACTCTCGAAGGACGACCGGGACGTTTCCGGTAACCACGAACGTAGGACGGATCCCGGCCCGGAGGAGCTCCTCCTGCGCCCCCAGCTTGTACAGCTCGTCGATGTTGGCCTCGTCGCGCCGGTCCATTCCGAGGAGCTCGAGTGACCCGTGGCCGACCCGATAGCCCCGGTCGGACAGCGGCGAATAGAAGAAGTGCATGTAGTAACGCGTGCCGAGCACATACTCTTGGATCACGTAGGGGCCGGTCGGACGGAAATCCTCGAGAGCTTCCCGGTTCTTGGCGAGGTAGAAACCCTTCCCGCCCTTCGCTCCGTAATACTTCACGATCACGGGGCCGTCCACCTCGGCGGCATTCTCGTACCGGCGGGGCATCGTCGCACCCGCCGACTCCAACCACTCCCTCGACTTTTCCCGGTCCGCTTCCCACGCCAATACGTTCCGGTTCCCGTAGACGGGAACGTCCCACGTCCGGAACGTCTCCGCCCCCATGTACTCCACGAACGACCCGTGCGGAATGATGACCGCGGCCTCGCCTCGAAGGTGGTCGGCGGTGGAGGGGAGGTCCGCCATCTTGGGGACGGTCAGGAAACGATCCGGACGGGCGAGCGGGAAGGCATCGTAAAATCGGCGGGCCGGGCCGGCCGCGAGCCCCAACGTCCGGAATCCTTCCTTTCGGGCCCCGTGGAATATCTGAAGGGATGAGTGGGAGCAGAGGGTCGTGATCGTGGGTGAGTGACCCACCAAAGGTGCCAGGCGCTCGGCCGTCGCGAGGGGAATCCCCATACGGAAGCCTACCGGGTGGGCTAGATATCCTTTGCTCGGCCCCTGACGCGCGGACCGTCAGGTTCCTGCGTTCCCCTCGTCCAGCTCCCAGTACCACTTGACGCGGCGGGTGCCGGCTTCGGCGAGTCGCCGTCGCAATTCCGGGTCGACCGAGGGGTCCCGCAGCACGCTGCGAACCTCGTCGGGAGATCCCTTCCCGATCCGCCCGTCCAGCCCAGCGGCAGTCACCTGGGTGCGAAGTCCGTTGAGGGTGTACTGCCAGGTCTCTTCGCGTCGGCGGATCGCGACGGAGCGGGTGCCCGGGATCCGGTGCACCCCGAACCCTTCCGCGGCGCGGTGGAGCTCGTCCGCGGTCCGGCGAAGCTCCTCCTCGACCTTCCGTTCGTCCTTGCGCAGGCTCTCAAAGCGGTCCACCAGTTCACGCAGCCGCTGGTCATCGGACGGGGGGACGGGGCGGAACTCCGGGCAGCGCGACTGGAAATCGCATCGGGAGCATTGTCGGCCGGGGGTCGGCTCGAACGCCTCGGCCCGAATTCCGTCCTGGACGGTTCCGAGCCGATCGTGAAGGGCGAGGAGCGCGGTCCGTTCACGAGCAGGGACGCGATGGGGCGTCAACGAGCGAAGGTGGTAGAGCGTCAGCCCCTCGACCGGCTCCGTATAGTTGCTCTCGACGAGCACTTGATAGATCGACAGCTGCTCGGACTGCCGCGCATCCTCGCTCGAAAGCTCGCGCGACGTCTTGTAATCCACGATCTCCAGGCCGCCGTCCGGAGTCCGGTCGATCCGGTCGATGTACCCGTGGATCGGGATGCCGTCCCACCTCGCTTCGAGATGCTCTTCGACCGAGACCGGGTGGGGGCGCTCGTGGATCAGGCGGGCATAGTATCGAAGCAGCATATCACGTCCCAAGGTCTTGTACCGCGCCTCCTCCTCGGGGGACGTGTACCCTTCGCCCGACCATTGGCGATCGTA
>JAKIVW010000161.1:2624-3519 GCA_022750355.1 Thermoplasmata archaeon | reverse complement strand
CGGTCTCACCTACATGGGAAGCGTGACGCTGATCGACCGGCTCGCCCCGGAGGCGGAGCGGGACGATCTCCTCGCTGCATTCTATCTGACGGGATACCTCGCCGTCTCCGTCCCTACGATCGGAGTGGCGGAGGCCACCCAGTGGATCGGGTTCACGGACGCCGGCATCGCGTTCGCCATCCTGCTCGGCGTGGTCATCACATTCCTCGCCTTCCGAACGTACGAGACTCCCACACCCCCTGGCGGGGGCGGACGCGTCCGGTCACCGGAAGAGCGGCGGCGTAATTTCTCGTGGAAAGGGGGGTCGCTGTGATCCTCGGCCGGGGCGCGCGTCCGGGGGTATTTGGACCGTTCGGTCGGCTTCGGCCGCGGCCCGGAGAACCGGTCTATAAACCCCTCGGAGGCGAGGTTATAGACCTCCCCCGCAGTTGCAATCGGCCGTGAGCCCCGTTGCCTCGCGTCCTTCACCAGCTACGAGGGGACCGCCCCTCTGGGCCCGGGGGCATGGGGGGCCCGGCCGGGGCGTTCTCGTCGTCGGGGCTCTGTTGGCGCTGGTCATTCCGTTCCT
The DNA here is from genome assembly GCA_022750355.1 of Thermoplasmata archaeon. Lineage (GTDB taxonomy): Archaea > Thermoplasmatota > Thermoplasmata > Lutacidiplasmatales > UBA184 > Lutacidiplasma. The sequence goes on along the minus strand of JAKIVW010000161.1, from coordinate 2,951 downwards.
GTTCCTTACGAACCCGCTCCCGACCCCGTTCGACCGAGGGAGCGAGGGGGCGGGACTTGCCCCACCCCACGGGCTCCGACTTGCCCTGCTGGGGATCACCGTGACCGACAATGCGACGCCGAATCCGGGCGACGAGGGACTTCCGATCGACTTCACCGCCACGGGGTCGGGATGCATCATCTCCTGCGGCTACGTCTGGGACTTCGGCGATGGCTCGGGATTGGTCACCACGGCCAACGCCACGCACACCTACAACGAGTCGGGCAGCTTCACGGTCAGCCTCTGGGTGAACGGTACGGTGGCGGGGACGTGGGCCTCCAGCTTCCC
>JAKIVW010000161.1:0-2516 GCA_022750355.1 Thermoplasmata archaeon | reverse complement strand
GGCCGTACCGACGTGGGGGACGCCGCCGTACACGGTCTCCTGGGTTCTCGGGGATGGTACCCGGGCCAGTTCCCCCAACTTGACCCATGTATTCGCGAGCCCGGGCCCGTACTCCAATGAGGTGTGGGTCAACGACTCGGACCACCAGTCGGTCGGGGGCTGGCAAAATGTCACTGTGAGCCCGGCCCTCCGATTCGACCTGAACCAATCGGCTCCTGTCGTGGAGGCGGGCGAGCCCTTCTTCCTCACGGCCAATTCGACGGGCGGCACCGGCCCGGTGCAGTTCGACTGGCTGTTCGGCGACGGGACGTACGGGAACGGGACCAACGTCAGCCACGTCTATGCGGTTCCGGGCAACTACACTCCCCGCCTCTGGGTGAACGACAGCGCGGGCGTTTCGGTTGAGAAGACGCTGAACGTCTCGGTCTCGGGCTCGAAATCCGCCAGTTCGACGGCGTCCACGCAATACGGCTACTACGCGGCAATCGGTGTGGTCCTGGTCGTAGTCGCCATCGCGGCGCTCTTACTCGTACGGAAGGGGCGAGGCCCTTCATCGCCTCCAGCGGAGAACGTGGAACCCGACACCGCCGCGACCCCTCTGTCAGAGGAAACAGAATCCGCCGTGGAGGCCGCGGCCGAGGAGTGACAAGGAACGTCTTACGGCACTCTCGCAGCGGCACAAACCCGGTTGATTGCAAGAGGCCTCGCACCACGGGCCTTATTTTCAAGGGAATCCGTAACCGAAGGCTATCGGGCCGCTTTCGGAAGCGTCGCATCGGAGGCCAAGCAAGGCCGGCAGTCTCCGAGGAGAGAGCCCGAAAATTCCGTTTGTCCTGCTGGACAATGTGACGAAGACTCCCAGCCTCTGCGTTGACGAGTACACTGCCGGTCTCCCGGAAGGTCGGTGAGCGCCGTGTGCCCAGGCGTTAAGCACAACGGTTGTGGTGTTCCTTAACGCATTAATATGCGTGCATGCATGCACACTACTGCATGACGACAACCACCATCAGTCTCGAGCGCTCCGCCTATGAGCTGCTCAAGGCTCACAAGAAGGCCGAGGAGAGTTTCTCCGAGGCAGTTCATCGACTGCTGGGAGGTGCGAGCCCGGATCTGAGGGGATTCCTCGACATTGTCCCTCTCGAGGACGGGGCTACGATTGCCGCGGCAATTGAATCGATTCGGGAGGAAGACCTCAACCAAGAACAAACGAAGGCGCGTCGAGGGCGCCAGAAGCATGGGCGTCGCACTTGATTCGACGTTGTTCATTGACCTTGCCCGTCGGCGCCCGTCGGCTCTCCGTAAGATCGAAGAGCTCGACTCGCGGCGCGAGCTGAAGGTGGTCCCGACGCCAGTCGCATACGAAGTGCTCGCCGGAATTCTCCAAACGCGGTCTCGGACGCAAGCAGCCATGTTCCGCGCTTGGATCTCGAAATTTCAGACCGCGGGGCTTGACTTGGCGAGCGCCGAGCGGGCCGCCTCCATTCGTGCGGAGCTTTCCCAGCTTGGAAGAGTCAAGGGGACTGGTGACATACTTACAGCCGGCATCGCTCTGGCCGCTGGGCACTCCCTGGTGACCAGGGACCTCGACTTTCGGGAGATTGCCGAGGTAACCGGTCTGGTGCTGGAATCGTACTAGGCCCCGCGGTCGATTGCGATCGCCCCCACGGCACCCTTTTTGTTGGGCCACCGACGGGAGGCAGTGGAGGGAGATCGAACTAGATCCTTCTAAGCTGAACTGGTTGCGTGAGTGCACGAGGACTCGCACCTCGGCCCGAGTCTGAAAATGGGAGTCTCTCCGGCGCGTCCTAGTCATCTCTGCTTGCGGGTGGATCAACTCCATCGGATCGGGAGGCACCGATCCAATCCAGAGTCCTGTCTGATCCATCGTCGAGGTGGTGAGTCGTTTCCTCGATGGGAGGATGTCGCCTCCGTCCCAGGAGGGTGACGATGACAACTCCTACAACCGTGCCGAGGGTCAGAAGGAGAATCAAGTACCCCACCGATGCAACCGGTGAAGACTGCTCCATGCAGCCGGCGCAGGTTGGGGGTCCATAGTTCGCCAGCTGGGGCGCTGTAGCGAACGGAGTTTGGCCCAAGGTGAAATTGAATGTCCAGTCCGCTGAATATTCGCATCCCGAACCGTTGTAGGGTGGTAGCGCCGTGGCGTTCAGCAGGCCCTGACCGCCCGTTCCGTGACATGTGGCTTGCCAGTTGAACCCATTCCCCATCCCGGCCCCGGTAGGGCCGTAGCTGTAACCGTACGCGAATTCCTGCGAAGTGAAATTTTGATACATTATCAGGCCTTCGAACACCGCCAAGAAGGTGGGGCTCTCACACTCCTGCTCCCAGAGCGGAACCACCTCAGCCACCGTGACATTATCGTGTACCGGGAACCCAGGGAGCAGCTCCGCGCCATCGCCGCTGTCCAACCCGGGGAGGTAGTCGGGGAGGAGCTGGCACGGCGCCGAATTCGGTGGCACGCTCTCAGCCGCGTGAATGGGGCGTCAATGGGTATG
>JAKIVW010000160.1 GCA_022750355.1 Thermoplasmata archaeon | reverse complement strand
CCGTCAGTCCGAGCGTCGCCCAGTTCTCGCCCTTCCGGTAGGTGAGCGGCAACACGCCCATCTCGATGAGGTTCACCCGGTGGATCCGCTCGAAGCTCTCGGCGATGCACGCTCCGACCCCCAGGAGGCGGGGGCCCTTCGCCGCCCAGTCCCGCGAGCTGCCCTGTCCGTAGCTTTTGCCCGCGAACACGAGTAGCGGCACGCCTTCGGTCCGGTACTCCTCGGCCGCGTCGAAGATCGGCATCGTCTCTCCCCCCGGGAGGTGGAGCGTGTATCCGCCCTCCTTCGGGCGGACCAGGTCGTTCTTGAGCCGCACATTGGCGAACGTGCCGCGGACCAGGACCTCGTGATGGCCCCGGCGCGCCCCGTACGTGTTGAACTCCGACGGGGAAACGCCGTGCGCACGTAGATACACCCCGGCCGGGGAGGTCTCCGCGATCTCACCGGCCGGCGAGATGTGGTCGGTGGTGACGCGATCCCCGACGACGACGAGGGGACGCGCTCCGCGGACCAGCACCCCGTCGTTCGGCAGCCAGGGGGCGGGGAGGTGCAGATACGGTGCCTCCGCGAGGTAGCTCGATTCGGGCGACCAGGCGTAGTTCGGTCCGTGCGGCGGGTTCAGGGACTCCCAGTGGACGTCCCCGACCTCGATCGCGCGGTACTCCTTGTGGAACATCCCGGGTTCGATGCTGTCCCGCATCACCCGCCGGACCTCTGCGGGAGTGGGCCAGAGGTCCCGGAGGAAGACCGGCGTCCCATTCGAAGCAAGACCGAGTGGCTCGGTGGTCAGGTTGAGGTCCATCCGACCGGCCAAGGCGTACGCCACGACCAGCATCGGGGAAGCGAGGTAGTTCGCGCGCACGAGGTTCTGGATGCGGGCTTCGAAGTTTCGGTTCCCGCTCAGGACCGCCGCGACGTAGAGGTCGCGGTCGACGACCTGGGCGGCCACCGCCGGGGGAAGGGGACCGGAGTTCCCGATGCACGTCGTGCAACCGTACCCCACCAACGCGAACCCGAGTTCGGAAAGGGGGGCGAGAAGCCCGGCCTTCGCGAGGTAGTCGGTCACGACCTTCGAGCCGGGGGCTAGAGAGGTCTTGACGTGCGACGGTACGGAAAGTCCGAGAGAGAGGGCCTTCCGCGCGATCAGCCCCGCCCCGACCATCACATATGGGTTGGAGGTGTTCGTGCAGCTCGTGATCGCCGCGATCACCACCGAGCCGTCGGCCACGGGCGGGTCGACCGAGTGGCGGGTCGGAGACTCGGGCGCGGCCGGCCGGCCCGTGCGGTAGGAGCCGAGCGCCGCACCGAACGAGCGGGCGGCCTCCGAGAGCGCCACACTCTCCTCGGGATTTCGGGGGCCGGAGATCGTGGGGACGACCCGGCTGATGTCGACGCGCACGACGTCGTCGTAGTCGATCGCCCCGGGGGAAGGAGAGCCCCACAGGCCGGAGTTCCGGGCGTACGCCTCGACCCGCCGGACGAGGGCGGGGTCCCGCCCGGTGAACGTGAGGTACTCGAGCGTCGACTCGTCGATCGGGAAGTAGGCCGCGGTCGCGCCGTACTCGGGACACATGTTCGAGATGGTCGCCCGGTCTGCGACCGAGAGGTGCGAGACGCCCGGACCGTAGAACTCGACGAACTTGTCGACCACACCTTTCTCACGGAGGATCCGCGTGACCGTCAGGACGAGGTCGGTCGCGGTCGCGCCGGCGGGGAGCTCGCCCACGAGCTCGACTCCGACGACGGTCGGTCGGGGGAGGAAGTACGGCTCGCCGAGCAGCACGGCCTCGGCCTCGATCCCGCCCACCCCCCAGCCGAGCACGGAAACGCCGTTGACCATCGTGGTGTGGGAGTCGGTCCCGATGAGGGTATCCGGGAAGGCGACTGCACCCCCGTCCACTTCGCGTCGCACGACGACCTGGGAGAGGTGTTCGAGATTGACCTGGTGGCAGATCCCGTTTCCCGGCGGAACGATCCGGTAATTGGCGTAGGCTTCCTTTGCCCACTGGAGAAATCGGTACCGCTCGTGGTTCCGCTCGTACTCCCGGTCCAGGTTGATAAGGAGCGAGCGCGCAGTACCGTAACTGTCGACCTGCACCGAATGGTCGACGATGAGGTCCACCGGGACGATCGGGTTCACGCGTTCCGGAGCGATGCCCCGAGCCACCGCCGCGCTCCGGAGCGTGGAGAGATCGACCAGGACCGGGATCCCGGTGAAGTCCTGCAGGAGGACCCGTTCCGGATAGTAGGCGAACTCGACGCGCTCGCCGAGTTCGGTGCCGTTCGCGAGGGCGCGGAGATCCCGAAGGTCTCCGTGGTGCGGATCGAAATGACGCAAGATGTTCTCGAGGAGGACCCGGACGGTTCGGGGCCGACGGGCCAGTCGCGAGCCTTCCACTCCCTCCAACCGCTCGATCCGAAAGACGGTCGCAGTCTCGCCACCGAGGTCGACGACCTCGGAGACGTTCAGGGGGTCGGCAATGCTCATGGCCGGTCGAGCCCCCCACGGCTCTTGGCGTCTTTGGCTGTTCCCGGCGGTCGGGTCGCGAGCGGCACCGATCGCGTCCATGCCACCCGAACCCGCTGTCCGGGCGAGGGGAGCGAACCGTCCTCCGGACCGCGGGATTCGAACCGGTCCCCGTCGTTCGAGCGGTAGATGACCAGGCGCTCCCCACCGGTGGTCCCAGCGGCCACGACCCGGAGCTCGGGACCGTCGCCCTCCGTCGAAACGTGGAGGTCTCGCGGGTCGACCGCCACCGGGCCGTCGCGCCCGGGAAGGATGTTATACCCCAGGAACCGGGCCGCTCGATCCGACCCGGGGTCGGCAAACACCTCGCGGGGGGGTCCGACCCGCTCAAGTCGCCCGTCGAACAGGAGGCCGACCCGGTCTCCGAGGAACAGACCTTCGGGGCGGTCGTGGGTGACGTGGATGGCCGAGGCTCCCGCACTCCGGAGCGCACGCCGGAAGTCGGCCCGGAGTTCCGCCTTCGCTTCTGGATCGATCGCGGCGAACGGCTCGTCCAAGAGGACCATCCGAGGGCGGGCCGCGAGGGTGCGGGCGAGGGCCACCCGCTGGCGTTCCCCGCCCGACAGGTGGTCCGGTGCGCGGTCCTCGAGACCCGCGAGACCGACGAGCTCCACCTGGCGTCGGACCTCCTCCTCGACCTCGGCCCGGGGACGCCGTTGGAGCAGGGGCGCGTACGCGATGTTCTCGTAGACGGTCCGGTTGGGAAACAGTGCGGCGTCCTGGAACATGAGTACGATCCCCCGCCGGTGCGCGGGGACGCGGGTGAGGTCGCGCCCCTCGAGGAGGATCCGACCGGCGGTCGGGAATTCGAGCCCAGCCAGGCAGCGCAACAACGTCGACTTCCCGCTCCCGTTCGGGCCGAGGAGGACGAACAACTCCCCCGGAGCGACTTCGAACGTCAGGTGGTCCAGCACCGTTTCCCGGCCCCAAGCCGCCGACAGGCCCTCGACCCGGAGGATCGGCTCAGAGCTCGACACGGCGACCTCCGACGGAGAGGACGAGGAAGACCGCGAGACTGAGGAGGACCAGGAGTCCGGCCGCGGCGTCGGCGAC
>JAKIVW010000159.1 GCA_022750355.1 Thermoplasmata archaeon | reverse complement strand
TTCTTCGCCGCCGCGAGCTCATTTCGCGCCTCTACGGCAGCGCTCGATTGTCTAGCCCTTTCCGGGAGTCGGATCGCCTTGATACTGATCATTGACTCTTACGCCTGGATTGAGTTCCTCACAGGGGGCCGGAAAGGACCCGAAGTTCGTCAACGTTTGGAGTCGGAGGACCACCCAGTCACTCCGGACCTGGTCCTTGCGGAGGTCGCCCGGAAATTCGGTCGCGATGGGCATCCAGAGGCCCTGGTCCATGGCCACCTTCGAGCGATCACGGCTCTGAGTGAAGTTTCCCCGGTCAGTATCGAGGTGGCGCTTCACATTACAAAGGCCGATTCCGACCTCCGGGCCCACGCTCGCCGTCGTAAGCTTGACCAACCCAGCTTCGCTGACGTCGTAATCCTTTCCTTTGCTCGGGCGCTCGGTGGCAATGTATTGACCGCAAATGCGCACTTCGAGTCGCTCCCGAACGTCGAATGGATCGGGGGTTGACCGGCTCAATTTCTCGCACGTTCCGGAACCCTTCCGATTTGATCGCGATTCATTCGTGCGAATTGGCCCGCGGTCCGTCGGGGAGGCTGGGCGCAATCGCCCTTACAGCTTTCCGGGGCTACAGTAGAGGGGCGAAGGTTTCCCTGGTACTAGTTCGAGTGCGTTCTCGGAGAAGTGCCCAACAGCTCCAGATCCCGGTCGACCATGATTCGAACCAGCTCGGGTAGCCGTGTCTTCGCGGTCCAGCCGAGCTTCTCGTTCGCCCGTCGAGCGTCGCCGCACAAATGGTCGACATCCGCGGGCCGGGCGAAGCGTGGGTCCAGTTCGACGCACGATTTCCAATCGGTGATTCCCACACGCTCGAACGCCAGTCGAACGAACTCCTCCACCGAATGGGTCTCGCCCGTGGCCCCCACATAATCCCCAGGGGTGGGCGCATTGAGGATGCGCCACATCAGGTCGGTGTATTCCGGGGCGTACCCCCAGTCCCGTCGAGTCTCCAACGTCCCCAGCGCGATCTTCTTCGCGAGCCCCAGCTTGATGCGGGCGACCCCGTCCGTGATCTTCCGCGTGACGAATTCGTGACCGCGCCGCTCGGATTCGTGATTGAACAGCACGCCGTTGCTGGCGTACATCCCGTAACTTTCCCGGTAGTTGACGCAGGCCCAATAGGCGTAGACCTTCGCGACACCATATGGGCTCCGCGGGTAGAACGGAGTATCCTCGTTCTGCGGGCTTTCTTGGACCTTGCCGAACATCTCGCTCGACGAGGCCTGAAAAAAGTGCGCATCCTCCGCCCCCGTCCGGACCGCTTCCAGTAATCGGAGCGCTCCCACCGCCGTAACTTCGGCCGTCACGACGGGCTGGGTGAACGACACGCCCACGAAGCTCTGCGCGGCCAGGTTGTATACCTCATCCGGTTCGACGGCTTGAACGGCCGTCTGCAAGGACGCCTGGTCGAGGAGGTCTCCGTCGACCAGATGGATGCGATCGAGCAGATGGCTGATGTTCCGGGTATTGGGGGTGGAAAGCCGGCGGATCAGGCCGTAGACCTCGTACCCTTTTGCGAGAAGCTGCTCGGCAAGGAAGCTTCCGTCCTGCCCGGTAACGCCCGTGATCAGCGCCCGCTTCCCGGTCGAGTCCGCCATTCTGGGGTCGAGCAGGTGACGCGGGCCTTTGAGCCTTCGGTAGGACCGTTCGGATGGACCGGGAGGACCTCGTCCTCCGCCGGAGGCTTCTGATTCGGCGGGGTGACCAGTCGACCGAACCCGGACTCATAATGGGACCGTTTTCTGGACGTGCGGCCATTCTTTTCCGACGCAAGGATTTAACCGCAACCCGCTTCACTAACCATGGAGTTCCCGATTCGTTCGGTGGACCGTCAATGATGGCTGCAGAGGGACGAAAGGTTTGGATGGACGGCCGGATCGTGGACTTCGCCGACGCCCACATTCACGTCCTCAATCACACGTTCCATTACGGCGTCGGTGTCTTCGAGGGGATCCGCGGGTACTCCTCGACCCGTGGCCCCGCGATCTTCCGGCTTCCGGAGCATGTCAAGCGGCTCATCACGTCTGCTCGGCTCTACCACATGCCGATTCCTTACTCGGCGGAGGAGATCGAGCGAGCGATCTTGGAGACCCAAGCCGCGAACGACATCCTCCCGTCCTACATCCGGCCGATCGTCTACCGGGGAGAGCCCTCTCTCGGGGTCAAGAACTCGAAAGGGAAGGTCTCGCTCGCCATCGCGGCGATCCCGGCAAAGAAGTATCTGGGCGACGGCTCGGAGGCCGGTGTCCGCGCCAAGATCTCCCCGTTCCGAAAACCCCATTCCGACGCCATCCCCTCGTTTGCCAAGGCCACGGGAAACTACGTCTCGAGCTACCTCGCGGGAGTCGACGCCCAGAAGGATGGGTACGAGGAGGCGATCCTGCTCGACCAGAATGGGTTCGTCGCCGAGGGTTCGGGGGAGAACATCTTCCTCGTCCGGGAGGAGAAATTGTACACCCCGGGGCTCGAGTCGGACATCCTGCTCGGAATCACCCGGAAATCGGTCATCCAGATCGCGAGGGATCTCGGGTACGAGGTGGTCGAGAAGTTGATCTCGGTCAATGAACTCCTGACCGCCGACGAGGCGTTCTTCACCGGAACGTACGCGGAGATCGCCCCGATCAAGGAGGTCAGCCACTTCGCGATCGGAAATGGCATGCCCGGCCCGATCACTCGCGAGATCCTGGGAGTCTTCCAGAAGGTCATCCGAGGAGACGAACCGAAGTACAGGGATTGGCTCTCGATGGTTCCCACTCTGGCGGCACGGCCCTTGGCCCGGGCCCGGAAGTAGGCGAATCCTACTCGTCGTCGTCGTCGCGGGCCACCGGCGGTGGCGGGGGGCTCGCGCACGTGTGGCGGCTCGGGTCGGGTCTCCAGATCAGCTCGATCTTGATCCCGTCCGGGCCCCGGAGGAAAAGGGAGCGCGAGTCGTCCCGCTCTTTCTCGCCGGTGATCGTGACCCGTGCCCGCGTCACTCGGCTCTTGAGCCCGGTCCACTCGCTGACCCGAAGAGCGATGTGGTCGAGCCCGGAGGGTTTCTCGCCCTCCTTCGGGTCGCGAAGACCCAGCACTTGGTCGCCGAACAAGAGGTAGGTGTGGTCGGCGCCCTCGCCGATGACATCCATCCCGATCTGTTCGGCCAGGAACCGGGCGAGCTTGGGCCGGTTGGCGACGCGGAAGTCGACGTGATCGAAGCCGACGATCCCAAAGTCTCGTGGAGGGGATTTCATTCGTGCGTCCGCCCTCAAAAAGCCGGACAGCCGAGGCAAGCTTAGCCTCCTATAAGGGGTCCCCCCGGGGCTCCCCGTCGGGGGCGAGAGCGCCCGCGGTCCGACCGACGAGTGACCTCTTGGGGTGCACTACGATTAAGGTCCCCCCGCGCTTGGAGCCGCCCGTTCATGACCGACCTCCGAGACTCCGAAGCGAATATCGACCGGATCCTCACGCGGCTCGAACGAGCTTCCCCCTTTGCCGACATCATGGCCCAGAGGGTGAGCGGTCAGGGAATGCGCCTCGACCGGAGGTCGACCTCTCCCTCCACCCAAGCCCGATTGCACGGGG
>JAKIVW010000158.1:1349-3618 GCA_022750355.1 Thermoplasmata archaeon | reverse complement strand
AACGGTACGACTGGTTCGACCACGTCGCCTCCCTGGGGAACGATTTCCTCTGGCGCCCGCGGGCCCTGGGCCAGCTCGACCGGTTCCGGACCCCAGGCCCGATCCGTCGGGTCCTCGACATCGGCTGCGGCACCGGGGACTTGGCTCGCCTCGTGGCGCGTCGGTATCCCGTCGCCCGCGTCGTCGCGGCCGATTTCACCGCCCCGATGCTGGCCAACGCGCGCCGCCGGGGTCTTCGCGCACCCGAGGGTGCCCGGGTCGCCCTCGCTCGGGCGAATGCCCTCCGCCTTCCGTTCGCCGACGGTTCGTTCGATCTGGTGACCAACGCGTTCCTGGCCCGCAACCTCTCGGACCTCCCGAAAGGACTGGCCGAGATGCGGCGAGTGCTACGGCCCGGAGGGGTGTTGATGACGCTCGAGATCACGGAACCGACGGGCGCGTTCTTCGGCGCGCTGTTCCACGCCTACTTCGACCAGGTGGTGCCGTGGATGGGCGCCGCCGTGGCGTCCGAGGGGCCCTACCGGTACTTGCCGGAGTCGCTCCGCTCGCTCCCGTCGCGTCCCGCGTTCGTCGAACTGCTCCGCGCGGCTGGTTTCGGCCGGGTCGTGCCCCGCCCTCAGTCGTTTGGGATCGTAACGACGTATCTGGCCGAGGCGGGGACCCCTCCGGCCCAAAGGCGTTAAGCCCGGCCGAGCCCGTTCGAGGGATCGTGGCCACTCCCCCGTTCGACGCGTTCCAGTACGCGCACGCGCGACGCCGCCAGATCGTCTGGATGAGCCAGAACACGAATCACCTCGTGCCGGCCCAGATGGTCCGCGAGGCGGTCGAAGAGGCGCTCCGCGAACGACGCTACGAAGGGTACCCGTACGCGCCCGGCGACCCGGAGTTGCTCGACCTGGTCCGCGCGGACCTCGGCCTCCCCGCCCTCACCCCGTTCCTCACGGGCGGCGGGACGGAGTCGCTCTACATGATCACGCGGGCACTGCTCGCGCCGGGCGACGAGGTCATCGCGTCCGACCCCAGCTACCTCATCATCCATCGATTCGTCGAACTCTCCGGCGCCCACACCCGGAACCTCGACATCTACGCGCCGCCGTTCCGCCTCACCGCGGATCGGGTCCAGGCGGCCATCGGTCCCCACACGAAGATGATCCTCCTCATCGACCCGTTGAACCCGCTCGGTTCCGGATACCCCAGGGCGGAGGTCCGCGCGATCGCCGAGATCGCCAAGGACCATCACCTCCTGCTCCTCAACGACGTGACATATCGGGACTTCTCGTACGAACCGACCCTGGCGGCGGAGTTCGCCCCCGAGCAGACGGTGACCGTTTGGTCGGCCTCCAAGAACTGCGGGATGGCGGGGCTCCGGATCGGAGGCTTCTCCGCGACGCCCGAGCGGGTCAACGCGATCGCCCGCTACAACACGAACGACCTCGGCGTCAACATCCTCTCCCAGGTGGCCGCGACCGCCGCGCTCCGGTCGAAACCGCATTGGATCGGGGAAGTCGTCCGCCAGACCCGGGCCAACGGCGAGCGGATCGCCGCGACCGCCGCGACGGTGGAGGGCGTGACCGTCCCCGTGCATCCGTCGTGGGCGAACATGACGATCCTCGACGTGTCGGCGACGGGCCTCTCGCCCGAGGCGATCCAGGAAGAGATGCTGAAGACGCACGGGGTGTTCGTCCGGGCGGGCAACTACCTCTCCCCGACGCATGGGAGCAAGTTCGTCCGTGTGTCGTTCTCCAACTCACCGGGTGACCTCGACAAGTTCGCGACCGCGTTCCCCGAGACGGTCCACCGTCTGCGGACCCACGCCCCCACGCCGCCGGCGGCGTAGGTCGCGGGTAGCTGGCTGAGTGTCCCCTTGTCCGCTGACCCGATGACGACCGCGAGGGATTCGCGAACCGGAACATGACCTCGGAGCACCGTTACACCGCTACCGTCCGATGGACCGGCGATCTGGGAACGGGCACGAAGGAGTACCGCGGGTACAGTCGGGACCACGTCATCGATGTCCCGGGAAAACCGCCCATCCTCGCTACGTCGAGCATGGGGGCGCGGAGCGACCCGACGCGCCACAATCCGGACGAACTCGTGGTGGCGGCCCTCTCCTCCTGCCACATGCTGTGGTATCTCCACCTCTGCGCGGAGGCCGGGGTAGTCGTGACCTCCTACGTCGACAAGGTCGAAGGGATCCTCGAGGTCGGCCCCGACGGGTCGGGCCGATTCACGAGCGCTCGACTGCGCCCCCGGGTGGTGGTGGTCGAGG
>JAKIVW010000158.1:0-1339 GCA_022750355.1 Thermoplasmata archaeon | reverse complement strand
CCATCGACCGAACCCAGGAGCCTCCCCGGTGAAGGACCTCGAGGGCTCGCTCGAGGTCGCACGGCAACTGCACGTCGCCGCCCACCAGAGGTGTTTCGTCGCCAACTCGGTGAACTTTCCCGTGCACTGCGAGCCGGTCGTGGAGCGCCCGTCGCCGGCGGCCGACGTCGCCTAGCGTCGACCGGGCACGACCAAAACGTCGACCACTACGTGGGTCCGGCCCGGCCCGAACGCCTTCACGGCGTGGGCCCGGGCAGGGGTTCGGACCGTCCCGCCGGCATGCTCGACCGCTCCGACCACCACCGCTTCGGCCGCGGCGCCCGCGCCCCCGGCGTCGGTGACGGTGTGCACGTGCAACCATCCGCCGCTGCCCCGGAGCAGCGGGACGGCACGGCCGACCCACGGAACTGCCGTAGGGAGATACCCGAGGAAGACCCGGTCGGCCGCGCCCGGCGGAAGCGCCACCGTCCGGTTGTCCCCGAGCACGACTTCGACCCGCTCGCCCATCCGGTTCCGTCGCACGTTCTCCTCGAGGTAGCGCACGGAGAGTGGGTTTCGCTCCACGGCGAGAACGTGCGCGGCGCGTCCCGGCTTGGCGGCCGGGAGCGCAAAGTAACCGATCCCCGCGAACAGGTCGACCACATTTTCCCCGGGCTGGACCGATCGACCGGCGCGCACTCGTTCGTTCCGGTTCCCGGCGGCGAACATGATACGGGCCGCGTCGAACCTCCATCGGATCCCGTCCTCGACGACCTCGGTCTCGGTCGGTCCCTCGAGCAGAACCTCGACGCGGGGAGTCCGCAACTCTCCCTCGATCGGTCCCACGTGACGAAGGATCGTCCGGACGCCGAGGGTTCGTTGGAACGCCTCCGCGAGCCGCGGGAATTCGGGGCGGAGGGTCTCCGGCCACCGGACGACGAGGACGTGACCCAGCCGTTGGTATCCGGCGGGCAGCCGTGCGGCGACCTCCGGGCCGGCGGCCGCCGATAGTTCGTCGCGGATCCGTTCGACCGGAGGCTGGCGCGGGCCGCGCACGGCCACCGGACTCACTTCGGAGCCCCGCCGCTACTGTCGAGAATGACCTCGAGGAACTGCTTGAGGTGGGCGGTCAGGATCGGGTTGTCGGTGAACCCGCAGGCGTCGAGACCCGGGGCGGCGAGGAGGGCGTGCTGCCCGTCCGCCAGGACCTCCGTCGCGAGCAGGTTCTCGCGGGACACGTACGTGATCCCCTCGGGGACCCGCTGGAGCGGAGCCGTGACGAACGTCACCTGGATCCCTCGCTTGACCGCGTGCTGGATCTTCTTGCCGAGCTCGTCCCGGACCTCCCCGATCCCGGGCG
>JAKIVW010000032.1:3094-14532 GCA_022750355.1 Thermoplasmata archaeon | reverse complement strand
CTCGAGTTTCTCTTCCGGGGCGACTTCGTTCGATGCCATTGAATGGGGGCGGCAGGCGTTGTGGACCTCATAACGTCTCGGCCGGCAACGGCGGACGGAAGGTTCCTGCCCCCGCGCAAGGCGGGTCTATCCCGACCCATTCCGTCCCGACGAACGCTCCAATCTCTGGCGACCGACTGCCCCGAAGTCCTCCGTCGGGACGACGGCCAGCTCTGGAGATTTAGGTTACCGGGGGGGCGACCACTTCAGAGACCGAATCGATCCGAATGAGGTGGCGCTTGACGTTGTGGCAGCCGCCGATCTCGGACAGCGCCCAGTGGATCGCGGTCGCCTCGGAATCGGCGTCGTGGACTTTCGTGAACGGCTGCCAATAGTCGCGGCGGGCATAGAAACTACCCCGCACGTTGAACGTCGGCACGATTTCCTCGGCGCGGCGCCCACCCGGGTGACCCACTTAACCTCACCGGGACGGTCGAAAGGAGCTACGGCTCGACCTGGGCCGCCGGGTGGGCCAGAGCGGCCGCCCGCCGATCTCGCTCCCGGAGCCATCGCAGTTGACGCTCGTGCAGTTCAACGCTGGAGGGAGCGATCGGGGGGTACAGCTTCGGGCGAGGTGGGGGGTCGGCCGGGGGCGGGGGGGCGGTCTCGATCGGCGGCACGTCGGGCGGGGCCGCGGTCACCGCTTCCGCGAGGGTCTTCTGGCTCAGGACGCTCGCGACACGACGCTCTGCCATCGTTCGCTCACCTCCTCGTCGGTCAGTCCGATAGTTGGAGAAAAGATGACCCGGTCGCCCCAGCGTCCTTTGACCCCATCGTAGTCATCGACGACGAGGGGGAGTACGACCCCGTCCGCATGGGTCGAATCCGCGACCTCTCCGACTGTGGTCGCCCACGCCTCGGACGCCTCACCCACAGGTACGATGCGCGCCCGTGGGTCGTAGCGCGCCAAAACCTCCGCCGCGAACGCCGCGCCGCCGGGTGGAGTGACAAATCCCACGCGGCACCCGCGCTTCATCATGAGGTACGCACCGAGTGCGCCCCGCGGGCCATCGACCAGGGCGACCAAGCGGCCCGCCACTCCCAACGGCAAGCCGCCCGGACCTGGCAGCCGGTCGAAGTAGAGGTACGTCCGGGGACCCCGTACTTCCACGAACAACTCCGCCTCGGGGTGGTCGAGGTCGACCTTCAGTTCGAGTTCGGGGAACTTTTCGAAGATGTCCCCGCCGAGGTCCCGCGCGAGTTCCTGACTCGTGAAGGGGTGTTGTCCGGTCCGGCGGGCTCGGACGGCGAATCGAGTTCCCTTCGAGAGGCGGGGGGCCGCGAGTTCGAGGAGGCGAGCGGTGATCGCGGCGCGGTCGGTCGGCACCTCGTAGACCAGGCTCACGGAGGTCACGCCGAACACCCTGCTCACGATCCGGATCGCCCGCTCCGGGTCCGTCGATTCCACGTACATGTGGCCGTGATCGGCCCGTACCCGGCTCTCCAGCCCCGCCCCGACAAACAGGTCGAGGATGTTCCGCCGTAGCATCGACTCAAACTCCCTCCGGACGGGCGGTGACTTGAGCGCCAGCTCACCGTACCGGACGAGAAGGAGCGACGCCATGGAGAACCTTAAGACGAGCACGCCCGTAAAGCGGTTCCCGGAAGGTAGCGCGTGACCGAGGCGAGCGCGACCCCCTCCGCTTCGACAGATCCCTGGGCTCCGTTCGTCGCCGCCGTCGTCGCGTCTCTCGCCGAAGGGTTCTCGTCGATCGGGGTCCCGTCGGACCCCTCGGCCCTCCTGGCCCAACTCGATCTCGAGGGCGGACCCCAAGGCGACGCCGCGTTTCCATTGCACCGGTGGGCCGGTCCCGCCGGTCTCGCGCCGGCTGTACTCGCTGAACGGCTCGTCGCCACGCTTCAGCCGGGCGCGGAGGTGAGTGAGGTCCGAGCGTCCGGGGCCTATCTGAACTTCCGGGCCGATACCGTTCGGCTGACCGAACGAACCCTACGGATGGTTCTCGATCGGGGGGCGCGATACGGCCACTCGGATGGGGTCGGAATCGCCGCGTGTGTCGAGCACACCAGCGCGAACCCGACCGGCCCTTTCCATATCGGCCGGGTGCGGAATGCGATCATCGGTGACACCCTCGCCCGAGCCCTCCGCGCGGCGGGGACTCCGGTGACCAGCCAGTACTACGTGGACGATATGGGTCGACAGGCGGCGATGATCACGTGGATCTGGTCGAAACCGCGGGACGAGTGGCCGCCCGAGATCCGGGCGGCCGTCGCCGGTCTCGAGGTGGCGGGCGAAAAAGTCGACACGCACCGGGGACGACCCTATCCAGCCGCGAGCGCCTATCTCAAGGCACACCCCGAGGCCCAAGCCGAGGTCGCTGCGATCGTTCTACAGACCGAGTCGGGGAGTCCGCCGCCCCAACACCGCCAGCTTTCGCAGTCGATCCTCGACGGAATGCTCCAATCCCTCGCTCGACTCCATATCGAGTTCGATGAGTTTGTATGGGAGTCGGATTTCCTCCGAGACGGCTCGGTCGAGCGCGTCCTCGAGCGACTTCACGCCGCCCCGCACGCCGTCCACGAGGCGAACGGGGCTTGGGCCATCGACACGTCCTCCTACGGTTTGCCGAAAGAGTCGAAGACGGTCGTGGTGCAACGGGGCGACGGCACGAGTCTCTACGTCAGCCGCGACGTCGCCTACCACCTTTCCAAGTTCTCCCGCTTCCAGCGAGTGGTGGACGTTCTCGGCCAGGACCACCGGCTGCATGCGGTCACGTTGGACGCACTCCTCGCCGAGATCGGTGAATCGAGGCGACCGGAGTTCGTCATTTACCAGGACATCACGGTGCCGGACGGCGGCCGCATGTCGACGCGGGGAGGCTCGGCGGTCTGGCTCGACAACCTGCTCGCAGAAGCGGTCGAACGGGCGCGCCGGGAGGTCCTCACGCGGCGCGAGGACCTCGGAAGTGGCGCGGTCGAACATATCGCCGAGGCCGTGGCGACCGGCGCGGTGCGCTATCACATCGTCCGGGTCGCGTCGGAAAAACCGGTGGTCTTCCGGTGGGAGGACGCCCTCTCCTTCGAGGGGAGGAGCGGACCCTTCTGCCAGTACTCGTACGTCCGAGCCGTCAGTGTTCTCCGCAAGGCCGATGCGGAACAGCCGCCCTATCCGTTCGACGCGGCTCGCCTCACAGATCCGGAAGAGGCCGACCTCATCCGTGTGATCGCCCGGCTTCCGCGCACGGTCCAATACGCGGCCCGACGCTCCCACGTTCACGCGCTCGCGGGGTACGCCCACGACCTCGCGGACCAGTTCAATCGATTCTACCACGCGGTCCCGGTGCTCCGGTCCGTCGAACAGCGACCCAGCCGGGTCGCGCTGGTGGCCGCGGTTCGCCAGACGCTGGGCAACGCCCTCGATCTGCTGGGGATCCCCCTGCTCGACGCGATGTAAGATGCAATGCGTCTCAATGACCCCGAACTTCGTCCCCCCGGGCCGGGGCGTCCCGCCGAGAATGGCGCTCCGAGCGGCGTTTGGATAGTTTCTTAACGCGGTCCCCCTTCGCGAACGAAGGGCCGGTCGATGAGCGTAGTCGAAGATTTCAAGAAATTCCTGATTTCGGGTAGCCTGATCACGCTCGCGGTCGCCTTCGTGGTAGGTCTGGCGATTGTGGCGCTCATCGGAGCGTTGGTCACCGACATCATCAACCCCCTGATCGGGGCCGCCGTTCACGTCAACTTTGCGCAGCTCGGAATTCTCACGGTGAACGGGAGCCCGATCCTGGGCGGTGCCCTTCTCGGCTCTCTGATCAATTTCCTGGTGCTGATGATTGTCGTCTTCTTCCTCATCGCGTATCCGTACCAACTTCACGAGGACCGGGTCAAGGCGCGCGCCGCGGCCGTCGCTCCCACCACCCGCGAGTGTCCCGCCTGCTGCAATCAGATACCGATCAAGGCCACCCGCTGCGGATTCTGCACCTCCACCGTTCCCCCGGTGGGGTCGACGGCACACTAGGCCGCCTTCGTCCGGACGGCCATCGCGGGATCCGATATTCCGGCGGCCGAAAAGCCCCGGGCGCGAAGGCGGCAGGAGTCGCACCGACCGCACGGTCGTCGGCCCCCGGCGTAACAGCTCCAGGTGAGGCCCCAAGGGACTCTGAGCTGCTCGCCGTGTCGAACGATCTCCTCCTTCGTCATTCTCAGCAAGGGCGCGCGGATCCGGATCCCGCGGCCGGTTTCCACGCCGGCTTTCGTGCCCAGGAGGGCCACGCGTTCGAACGCGCGGAGGAATGGGGGACGGCAGTCCGGGTATCCGGAGTAATCGATCGCATTCGCCCCGATGTAGATCGACCCTAGGCGATGGCTTTCCGCATACCCGAGGGCGACGGCGAGAAGGATCGTATTCCGGGCCGGTACGTAGGTGGACGGGATGCGACCGGGGCGACCTCCCGCCCGAGGGAGCGGCCGAGCCGCTCGCGTGAGCGACGAATCGAGGAGGGGGCCCAGGGGAAGGGTGAGTGTCGTGTGGTGGGTGACCCGAAAGTGTCGGGCGAGCGCCCGAGCGGATGCGAGCTCGCGCACGTGCCGCTGCCCGTAGTTGACCGTCAGGGCATGCACCGGCGGAGCTTCGCGAAGCGCGATCGCAAGACTGGTCGCCGAATCCATCCCACCGGACAGCAGCACAACGCTGCCGCGGGCGGCAGCTCCGACCTTCATCGCCACCACCCCAGGGCCCCCAGCAGGGCGGCGGAGAGGACGACCGAGGAGAGCATGCCGAAGAAGTTGGTGGAATGCTTCGTGAGGAGGCCACGGTTCTCGAGCGTCTCACCGAGCACGGAATCCACCTGGCATCCGACGAATCCGGAGACGGCCACGACTCCGACGAGGACGGCCCCCGGCGGGGTCGACGTCCCGAACAGCAGGTAGAGGACAAATCCGATGAGGCCGGTCGTCACCGCTCCGATCGCGGCCCAGAGTTCCCCGGTTCCGGAGACACCCCCGTTCGTCCCGGGAGTGACGAGGCGGGCCGTGAGAATGCTCCGCGCCCGACCGGCAAGTACCCCAAACTCGCTCCCGAAGGTGTCGGCCGCGCCGAACGCGAGCGCGGACGCATAGAGGACCGCCACCGTGGGGAGCGAGAGGAGCGGAGGGCTCCCGCCCGCGGCGAGGGCGAGACCCGTGGGGATCAAGATGTGAGCCACGACGTTCGCGATTCCCCGCTCCCCGACCCTCCCCTCCTGCACGTTGCGCTGCTGTTTCTCCGTGAAACGGTACCGGGTCGCGAGCACGCTGGCCACTACGAACAGGATGAGGAGGGCCAGGAACGCGTAGCCGGCGAAGACGACGATGATCGCCCCGAATACGGCGGCGACGACCCCCGCGGCCGGCGTGAGGGCTCGGGCCAGGGTGGCACCCAATGCAAGGGCCACCGTCGCCAATATGGCGACGACCGCTGGGAGGAGGGAGAGCATTACCGTCGGCTCCCGGAGAGCGAGGGGGGGTGGCGCTTAACGGCTTCTTGACCCATCATCCCCGGGCGAGCACGCGAACGACCGCCCCCAGGAGGCTCGAAGCGACCAGGTCCGGTTGGGTACCGCGGGCCCGGACTTCCTCCCGGAGCTCGACCTCGTGGCCGGGGGGGACGACGAGCCCCGTGAGTAGACCGAGCTTCGCTCCCGCCTCGATATCGAGCGGGCGGTCCCCTAGGATCGCGCTCGCTCCGAAATCGATCTCATGGTCTCGGGCGGCATCTTCGAAAAGCCCGGTTCTCGGTTTGCGACAGCGGCATCCGGCGTCGGGCGCGTGCGGACAGTAGTAGAAGGCGTCCACCTGGGTGTCACTGGGGCGCAGCAGTTCGTTCACCCGAAGGTGGATCCGCTCCACGTCTTCCCGCGTGTAGAAGCCTCGGTCGATTCCCGATTGATTGGTGACGCACACGACGAGATAGTCATGCAAGTGGGCGAGCCGGAGCGCCGAGCCGACGCCACGATAGAGCTCGAGGCGTTCGGCTTCCTTGAGGTAGTGAAGGTCTGGGTTCAGCGTCCCATCGCGATCGACGAACAGCGCTCGTCGACGACCCGAGCGCCTTCCCCCCGGAGTCCGCGGCACGCGCTCGTCCACCGCCGGCGCCCTTAAGGGTTCATGCCGGCAGTGTCCGGGGCGACCCGGAGCGGATGTGGCGAGCTCGTTCCTCCCTCCGACCTGGGAAGCCCCGCTCGGCCGCGCGCTTTCGGGCGCCCTCGACGCGCTCCCGAAGCGGGTCGATCTTAGTCTCCTCTTCTCGGGAGGCGTCGATTCCGGGCTTCTGGCGTGGGAGCTCCGTCACGACCCGCGACTGCGGCTCTCCACCGTGGGCCTCGAGGGGAGCCCGGACCCCGCGACCGCGAAGATGGCCGCGCGATATCTCGGCCTCCCCTGGGTCGGTCACACACTCGCCGACGCCGAAGTGCTCGCGATGGCCCGACAAATCGCCGACGAGACCGAAGCGTTGTCTCCGACGGCCCGGGCGGTCCAGGTCTCTTTCGCGGTCGCGGTGCAGCAGGCTCCGCCGGGCATCGTCCTCTGTGGTCAGGGTGCCGATGAACTGTTCTTCGGGTACGCCCACTTTCGGGGGTTGGACGAGGAGGCGTCAGGACGACGCGGCCGGGCGGACCTGGATTTCCTCCTCGAAGACGCGTGGCCCCGGTCGCGCCGGATCGCCGCGCGGTGGGGGCGAGAGATCGCCGCGCCGTACCTCGATCCCGTGTTCCGGTCGGAGGTCGACCGCATCCCGGTCACCGAGCGTCGAGCCGGGGCCGAACCGAAGCAAGCGTTCCGGTCCTTCGCACGAAGGCGGGGGCTACCGGAATCGATCGCCGCCCGTCCGAAGAAGGCTCTCCAGTACGGAACCGGTATCGACCGACTGCTCCGCCGGTCCGTCAGTTGAGCCGAAGGATTCACTCTAACGGGACCCCAGCCGGGGGGTGGGCGAGCGCATCTCGGAGGGTTGCCCGAGCGACGATCACTTCGT
This sequence comes from Thermoplasmata archaeon, assembly GCA_022750355.1. Lineage (GTDB taxonomy): Archaea > Thermoplasmatota > Thermoplasmata > Lutacidiplasmatales > UBA184 > Lutacidiplasma. Next base: position 7,526 of record JAKIVW010000032.1, on the reverse strand, counting down.
CACTGGCGAGCTCGAGTCTCGGCGGACGCACGCGCGCCGACCCACGGCCGACCTCCGATTGAACGAATTTGATCTGTTGGACGAACTTGTTCGTGGTATCCATCCGAAGGAGCGGAAGGAACCATCGGTAGAGCTCGAACGCGGATTCCTCGGAGGCGGTTCGGGCCCGTCGGAACAGCTCGACCGACGCGTCGGGAAAGGCATTCGCCAGCCCGGCGACCCAACCGACGGCCCCGGCCCGGATCCCCTCCAGGACGGCGTCGTCCAGGCCCACGGCGACCTCCAGGCGATCCCCGAGGAGGGAACGGATGCCGGTGATGCGACGTACGTCCCCACTCGATTCCTTGACCCCGGTCAGGAGCGAGTGCTCCTCCGCCAGCTCGAGGATCTGTTCCGGCAGTACGTCCGTGCCGTAGGCGGAAGGGTTGTTGTAGAGCATGCAGGGAACGGAGGTCGCCCCCAGGACCGCGTGGAAATGGGAGAGCGTCTCTCGAGGGTCGGTACGGTAGACATAGGGCGGGAGCACCAACAATCCCGCGGCCCCTTCTTGGGCGGCCGCCCGGGCGAGCGCGACGGCGTCAGAGGTTCGGCTCGAAGCGATCGCGGCCACCACCGGTGCGCGCCCTTCCAAGGCCGACACCAGCTCCCGCACCAGGAGGAGCCGTTCTTCGACGGAGAGGGTCGCCCCCTCTCCCAGCGAGCCGCCCGCGACCACACCTTGGACGCCGCGGTCGACCAGCCAGGTCGCATGGGCGCGCAGGGCGGTCGTGTCGATCGCTAGGTCCCGGTCAAACGGCGTGGTCAGCGCGACCAGGACTCCGCGCCACAGTGCCGCCGGCGAAGATCCGGTCACGCGGCACCTCGCCCAAGGGAGTAATCGGAGGGCCAGGGCGCACGCTCCGTCCGTGGGCGGTACGGTTCGAGAGGGATCTCGGTCCTTCGCCCGAGGAGCGAGGCGACCACCAGTCGCGCCGTCCCCATTGAACAAGTGATCCCGAGTCCTTCGTGGCCGGTGGCGACCCAGATCGAATCGGATCCGGGGAGGCGACCGATCCACGGGAGGTGATCCGGCATCGCGGGTCGCAGTCCGGCCCAGGACTTAGCCACCGTCGCGCGGGCCAGGCTCGGAAGGAACTCGGCCGCCCGCTTCCAGACCCGAGCCACCGTCGCCGGGTCGACCTCGGTGCTCGTGCTCCCCCACTCGCGGGAGGCGCCCACGGTCCAGCTCCCATCCGACGCCGGCTGGACGTTGAACGCGACCGAGGTTGCCTCGGTCGAACGGACCGAGGAGCCGTACCCGAGCTCGACCAATTGATGACCAAGGGTGGGGCCGAACTTCTCGACCCGGAGGAGGTGACCTTTTCTCGGCCTCACCGGAACTCCCTCCGAGAGCTGGGGTGCGGCTACTCCGGCCGCGTTGAGAACACTCTTCGCCCGGATCGCGTCGCGTCCCGCTCGGTGCACCCCCCCTTCTTCGATACGGGTCACGGGGGAATCCACGATGACGTGCCCGCCCATCCGGATCGTTTCGGCGAGAAGAAAATCGGTCACGGGGAGCGGGTCGACCAGGGCGTCCTCGGGAACGAGGAGCCCGCCGGAGAGTCCGGCGCGAACGGCCGGCTCGGTGCGGTTCAATTCTTCGGGGTCGAGGGTGCGGCTTGGGACATCGTGTTTTCGAAGGCGGTCGTGCTTGGTCTCGGCATCTCGGAGGTCGGCCTCTTCGCGCGCGAGCCAGATCGTCCCCGCGGGCCGGTAGTGGGCCGAGGCGGGGAGGCGCCCGGCGAGCTCTCTCCAGACCCCCTGGGAGAACCGGCACAGGGCCAATTCGGGCTCCGAGCCGTCCAAGGCGACGATATGCCCCATGGCCGACCCTGTGGCACCGGATCCGGAGCGAGAGCCATCAATGACCGTCACTCGGAGCCCGGCCCGCGCCGCTTCATAGGCGCAGGCGGCACCGACGATTCCCGCTCCGACGACGGCGAGGTCGTACTCCGAACGACTCACGGCGCGATGCCTTCGACGAATGGGTCTCGGGCGTCGAACAGCAAATCACCCTCTCCGGTGATGTAGGCCGAGCCTCGGATACGAGGGCGGAGCTCGCCGTCGATGCTTTCGACCTTGCCTTCGAACACCGTACCGAGGATCCCCTCTTGCCGCCAGACCTGTCCTTCCCGGAGCTTGCCGTCCGCCACGAGGCATGCGATCTTCGCACTGGTTCCGGTTCCACAGGGTGAGCGGTCGTACTCGCCCCCGGGACAGAGGACGAAGTTCCGGCTCTGGTTCTCGGCGCGGCGCGGTGGCCCGGAGATCTCGATGTGATCGATCGGGGCCCCCGCCGAACCGGTGATCCGCCCCCAGTGGAGCTCCGCACGGATGGCTTTCGTGTACTCGGTCAGCGCATCGACGTTGGCCAGAGAGAGTTCGCAGGGGGCACCTTCGCTCAGGAAGAACCAATTCCCACCCCAGGCGACATCTCCCACGACCGTGCCGTGGTCCGGGACCTCGACCGAAACGGACGTTCGACTTCGCCAGCACGGGACGTTTCGAACGCTCACCTCGCCCGAACTGTGCAGGAAGGCCTCCACGGTTCCCACGGGCGTTTCGATCGTGTGCCGCCCCGGTCGGAGCTGGCCCAGGTGAGCCAGCGTGGCGACGAGTCCGATCGTCCCGTGGCCGCACATCCCGAGGTAGCCAGAGTTGTTGAAGAAAATGACCGCGGCGGAGGAAGAGGCGCGGACGGGAGGTACCAGCAGGGCTCCGACCACGACTCCCGATCCGCGGGGTTCGTGAATGACCGACCGGCGGAAGTTGTCGTGGAGTTCCCGGAATCGGAGGAGACGTTCGGCGAGAGGTCCTTCCCCCAGGTCCGGGCCGCCGGACATCACGACGCGAGTGGGTTCGCCGGCCGTGTGGGAGTCCACTACATGCACGCGCTGCAATGACGGAAGTCCCTCGTCGCCGCCGGCTGCGGCGCGCGAGGCACCGAAGCGGGTTCCCCGCCATAGGCTTTCCGTCGAGCCCAAGTTGGGGCGACGACGGGTCGGCCTCTGTGCGGGAGCGATATATACGCGCTCCCGGGTCCCTCTCCGTGGCGGACGACGACGCCGCATTGTTCTGCCCTCTCGAATTTCGGTACGGCCGCTCCCAGGTCCGTGCGCTGTTTTCCCGGAAAGCGCGACTGACCCGGGCGCTCCGCGTCGAGGCCGCGCTCGCCGTGACCGAGGCGGAGCTCGGGATGATCCCAGCGGAAGCGGCGCGCGCGATCCACGAGGCGGCGAACCCAGTAGCGGTCACCGTCGCTCGGGTGGACGCTCTGGAACGGGAACTCAAGCACGACGTGATGGCGATCACGCGCGCCCTCGCCGAGGCCGCCGGCGCGTCCGGTCGGTGGGTCCATTTCGGAGCGACCAGCGCCGACATCACCGATTCCGCACTCGCTCTCGAACTTCAGGAAGGGGGCGCGATCCTCCGGAGCGACCTCTCCGACCACGCCCGCGCGCTCGTCGGGCTCGCCCGGGCCCATCGTTCCACCGCGGAAGTAGGACGGACCCACGGGCAGCATGGGGTGCCGATCTCCTTCGGTTACAAGATGGCGGTCGCCGCCGCCGAGGTGATGCGGCACCGACGGCGCCTCGATGAATTGCTCCCTCGACTGACCGTCGGCAAGATGGCCGGAGCCGTCGGAACCGGGGCTGGGTTCGGTACCCACGCGGTCGCGGTCGAGCAAGGTGTGATGCGCCGATTGGGGATCACTGCCGACGAGGCACCCACTCAGATCACGGGACGCGATCGGATCGCGGAATTCACGAACTGGCTCGCGCTGGTCGCCGGCACGGCGGAACGTTTGGCGACGGAGGTGCGGAACCTCCAACGGACCGAGATCGCCGAGGTGGCCGAGCCGTTCGATGAAGGGCACCAGGTGGGCAGTTCGACCATGGCCCAAAAGCGGAACCCGATGCTATCGGAGAATGTCACGAGCCTCGCCCGCCTAGTACGCGCGTTCGCCCTTCCTCCCCTGGAGAACATGGTCCAGTGGCACGAACGTGACTTGGCGAACTCGGCCAACGAACGAATCGTCCTCCCGCATTCGATCCTACTGGCCGACGATTTCCTGACGAAATTGACGGTGGTCTTCGCCGGCCTTCGGGTCGATGCGGCCCGAATGAGCGCCGAAGTCGACCGGTCGGCCGGGGGATCGATGACGGAGAGCCTCATGCTGGCCCTCACCGGCCGCGGGCTCGCCCGAGCGGACGCGCACGAGCTCCTCCGACGACTCACCAAGGATCCGGCGGCGGGACCTTCTCTCGCGGAGCGGGCGAAAGGCGACCCGACCGTTCGCCAATGGCTCGAGCCCGCGGAGATCGACCGGCTCCTCGACCCGGTGGCCTATGTCCGGGCCGCGGCGGAAAAGACGGACCGGATCCTCGGCGCG
>JAKIVW010000032.1:0-3084 GCA_022750355.1 Thermoplasmata archaeon | reverse complement strand
GTGATGATGCCCACTTGGCTCCCGGTCAGGGACGCCTCCTAGACCCCGAGCTCGCGGCATGACCGCTCCGGAGCCGGGGTGGACCGCCGTCATTTCGGTCCGCCTCCCCCGGAGCGAGCTGGCCACGTGGCTCGAGCAGGCCCTGAGCCCCGAGGCCGCGCGGGAGGTCCCGAGGGCCCACGCCGAGATCCGACGGGGCTCCCCCGACTCGGTGGAGATCGCCCTCACCGCGAGGGATACCGGCGCGGTGCGGGCCGCCATGAACACATACCTCGGTTGGGTTCATTTGGCACTGGCGACGGTCGCTCCGGCGGCCGGGGGAGCGGCTCCCTCCCCGAAGCTCCCTCCATAAGGCGGCCCTCCCCGAAGCCGTTATGTCCGCGCCCCGGTGCCACGAATCGTGGCAATTCCGGCGAAGGGCGCCATGAACGATGTTCCATTGTTAATTGCCGCCGCCGGCTCGTTGGAATCCGTGCCCGTCGAAATCCACGACGAGATAGTGTTGTCTCCAATCCAAGGGGGAATAGGAGATCCCAGACTAGAATTCAACGCATACTCGGTAGCGATCGTTGGGGGCGGGCCGGCCGACGTGACCTCGAACCAATGGCCGTCTGCGGTTTGATTGGGCAGCGGCACGCCGGAATTGTCCACTCCGGTGTTGAACAGGTCGGTTAACGGATATGCGTACGAGTGCGAGGCCAAAGCAATAAATACACTTAGGGCTGACATTGTCCGTGCAAAAACACGCATCGCCCAAACTCCAGGGTTAAGAACAGACCAATTCGCTCGACAAGAGATTTTGCCGTACAATGGAGTTTAATCAGCAGCGAAAGACCAACCTAGCCATATTCCAGAGGTTTTAGTGTTTCCTGCCCTGGCTGGACGCTATTCGCTCGCAAAGGCCAGCTCTAGTCTCCGCGTTAGCAGTTTTGAAGGTTTGGGGTTGGAAACAGGTCAATGCACTGGCTTGCTTGCGTGTGGGATGGGAGGGCAGCCGTAGCCGTTGCGATACCCTCCGAGGCCGCCGCAATTGCACTCGCGGCGACAGTTCAGGCGGCCGCCGCCAATCGGCAGTCGCCAAATCCTATGGTCCAAAGTTGACTCGCGAATGCAGCCGCCGCGTAAGGCCATTTGAATTCGTGGACCGGCCGGAAAAGCAAAAGCCTTGCAGCAAGCAATTGCACTGCAAGGCTTTCTAGTTAGCTGGGGAACTAGGATTTGAACTTCATCGAGATCATTGGCGCAACTGGGTCGCACGCAACGTAAATCATTGAATATGCCGGGGTTAATGGGGTTTTCTGAGTCACCGTCAGTCCCTCTCATTCCCCGTCATTCCGCCTCATTTAGCATCGAAGTGCGGTAAATCTGCGGTAGTTTCTGAGGCCGTTTTTCGGGCCTCGGAACTAGGTCTTTCGGATAGAACCGGGCTACCACTCACCGGATTGCACCGGGTGCCTATTCGTGGGGACAATGCCTAGGAATTGTCCGACCGCAGTACGGCGCGTGAGCCCCCAGCATGTTCCCCAATGGCCTAATTTACAAATACGTCACGACTGACCGCATCGACGTACTGAAAGACTGCCGCATTCGATTTACGCAACCGGACGCGCTGAACGATCCCTTTGAGTCGTGCCCATGCCTCATTGAATTCAACCGGGACAAGATGGAGTCGTTACAGCAAAAATCCGAGGACAAATTTGGCGAGTTCTCGGCCGAGCTTACCCAGCAAATGCGGCAAGACCTTGTGAACGTGATGGGAGAACGACTCCCGGAGATCATGGGCAATGTATTTGGGTTTCTGAGCGTCTCCCAAGTGCCCGACAATCTTCTAATGTGGTCGCATTACGCTGGATCGCATTCGGGATTTGTCATCGGGTTTGACCCCGAGAACCCATTTTTAAAACCGGGTGGCATGTCCCTGCATGGCCTGAAGCCAGTTCGCTATTCTCGCGAGCGGTTCGTTTTGCCGGCAAGGGGATTCATGGGCATGGATGCCGCAACAATGGAAGCAGCGAACGAACAATTCTTTTTCACCAAGAGCATCGACTGGCGATATGAGCAAGAAATGCGCGTGCTCGCAATGCCGCATCGCGCCGACAAGTCATTGACCTTCGCCGGCCAACCACCCATTCATCTCTTCAACTTTCCGAAAGAGGCGATTCAGCAAGTCATGCTTGGAATTCGGACTCCCGCCAACATTAGGGCGGAGATTGCCGGTTTGCTTGACGAGAAGTACCCGGATGTATCGCTGCTGCAAGCGAAAATGCATCGCACGGACTATGCTCTTGAGTTTGTTCCTTACTCGCAGTTTGCTAGGGAAGAGGAACGATTGACACTCGTAAAGCAGATATTTCAGTACCGCTTCGAGTTCACCGATCCTAAGCCGGAGCCAGAGGATACAGGCAGCACGTGAGCTAACGCGAAGGTGGCATTGGAAATGTTCGATATGCTGACACCGCCGCAACCATCTTCCCCGTTCGTAAGAGGCTGCAAGACCGATGACAAGGATTCGTTTTAACGAAACGACAACCGAGACGCTGAGATCGCTTATTCAAGACCATGACGAAATCGCGGTCTTTCAGTGGGACAACCCGCCAAAAGCCGATTGGGGCTGGGACGACGTACCCCAGTTTCGCCCTATTGCGCCCCTGGGTCGAAAGGTGTTGGAAGTAGCCACAACTTCTGAGGCGGAACGTACTGCGTTGCGACAAATGATTGAGGACATCAAGCCTTGGCCGAAATCCGGCCCGACAATCCATCTGCGGGCACGCAAGTATCTTGATTCAGATACGGACGGACCCGGTGTCTACCTTGAAGTGACGAATAACGGCACGACACCGATTCGAGAACTCACGATTGAATGGGTCTATGGATGTGACCCGCCGAAGCGATGTCGATTCGCATTGCGGGAGGGCGAGGTTAAAAGGCCCCTGCAAGTGGGCGAGATGCGCTTGTACGTCTTCCCCTCGGAACTAACCCGAGAAATGTGCAGCGTTGTGCAGTCGGTATCGGCTGATTTGTATTCGGTGCAGGCCACAAAGGATGGGATTGAGGAAACTGCGATTCCCGGCCGCGATTGGGGTG
>JAKIVW010000031.1 GCA_022750355.1 Thermoplasmata archaeon | reverse complement strand
GGGTTTCGAGGTGTTTTGGGGGGCGCCGGCCAGCGACTGCTGGTCTTCTGTTTCGTTCTTGCCGAAGGTGATGTCGGCGTGGGTCTCGCTCGCGGCCTCGACGATCGGCGAGACCATCCGGCACGGACCGCACCAGGGCGCCCAAATGTCCACGACCGCGGCCGAATTCTCTTGGGCGAATTTGTCAAAGTTTGTCCCGCCAACTTCCGAAACAGCCATCGAACACCAGGTACCATCTCGACAGCCCCGTGCCTATTAAATTATTCACCGACGTGAGGGTAATCGCGGCGAATTCCGGGACGACACGGACAGGTCTTTGTAGGAAGGAGCCCCTTACTGTCCTTACGCTCTGGTTCGTTCTCCGGGGCTTGGTTTCGCATGGTCGCAGAGGCGAGTTCGATTATGGGTGATTCCGTCCCGTTCGCCGATAGAGGTTCCCGTCGCGCATCCCTGGTCTCTCCCGCCGCAAGAAAGGCGATCCTGAACCGGATGCTCCTCTACCGGCAGGCGTCGCTCGACCAGATTTCACGTCTCACGGGGGCCTCTTCCGCCGACCTCCAGCGATTTCGGCGAGAGTTGCGGGCCAGCCATTTGCCCGACACGTTGCTGGAGCGAGGGGCCGGGGTCGCCTTCACCCGCGAACTGCCCCAGGGCGCTCTTCTGTATCTCATCGTTCGAGCGCAACGACCGAGCGTGGTAGTCGAGACCGGTGTCGGCCCCGGATACTCGACCGCATGGATCCTCGCCGGTTTGGAAGACAACCATCACGGCGAGCTCACGTCCCTCGGACCCGGTACCACGGCCGGCCGTTCGGCCGGCGTCCACGACGTCGCCCTCGGTCAGTTCGTCCCTCCCACACTCCGCGCTCGCTGGACCCTGGCCCTCGGGAACACCGAGGACCGACTTCGGGAGATCCTGGCGGGGTTCGGGGAGATCGACCTGTTCCTGTACGACAACGGCCCCGTTCCGGCCCGCGCTCGGTTCGAACTCCTCGCGGCCTGGGAACGACTGTCCCCGAGGGGCGTGCTCCTCGCCCACCACGTGGACATCAACCCCGCATGGCCCGCGTTCTGCCGCTCGCAAGGGGTACCGAGCCAGATCCTCGACGCCGGACCGCCCCCGATGGGCGGGCTGGCGATGCGGGTCCGACCGGGCGCCTAGCGCTCCAACTCTTCGACCAGGTGGATCGCCGCGGGGACGATCAGCTTCTCGACGGCGGTCCGAACCGCTCGTTCGCTCCCGGGGAGCGCGAACACGGGTTTGCCGTTCAGCAGGTAGAGGGCCGCTCGGCTGATGAGGGCCAGCGCGCCGACCTCCTGGTAGCTGAGCGACCGATAGATCTCGCCAAACCCGTCCAGCTTCCGCCCCCCCATCGTCTCGAGCGCGTTGACCGTCAGGTCGCGGGAACTGACGCCCGTCCCCCCGACCGTGACGCCAATCTCCACCGGGATCTCGGCGAGCCAAGGCTCGAGCGTGTCCCGAACGTCCGCGACCGAGTTCGCCACGAGATGGTAGTGGAGCACTTTGTGGCCGGCCTGGGTCAGGAGGTCCTGCGCGAGGTGGCCGGACGCGTCGTCGTCCTCGGTGTGGGTGTCGGAGACCGACAGCACGAAGAAACCGAGCGCCCGGGTACCCCCCAGGTGGTGCCGACGGGCAGGGTTCGGGGGTGGTGCGTGCTCGGTCATGCGGTGCTCGTTCGTCCTTTCTGCTTGAGCGTCACTCGGACCGGCCCGAGGGAGGTCCGCGGATAGAGCCCGCGCCCATCCTTCTCGAGGTACTTGACCATGTCCCAGACCGTGAGCAACGCGACGGTCGCCCCGACCAGGGCCTCCATCTCGACCCCGGTGGGACCGACGGTAGACGCCTCCGCGGTCACTCGGACCCCGCGGCCCGACGGGACGATCTCCACCCGGCTCCCCGTCAGGGCGATCGTGTGGCAATGGGGAATGAGGTCGGGGGTCCGCTTCATGGCGAGCAATCCCGCGAGCTCACCCGCGGCGATCGGGTCTCCTTTTTCGACCGAATGGTTCCGGAGCGCCCTCCGGGTTCCGGGCGAGAGCGAGAGTACTCCGGTCGCGATCGCCCGTCGGGCGACCGCGGGTTTCCCCCCCACATCCTTCTGGGCCGTCATGCGGTCAGTGGAGCGCCGCCGATCCGGCAGCGATGTGGGCCAGGACGGCTTCGAGCTGGATACGGTCGGAGGCCCCCTGCGCCAAGCGGAAGTCGACCTCGCCGAGGTACTCGAGGAGCCGAACCTTCTCTCGCGCGGGGAGAACGGTCTCTCCGATGTCGGGGAGGTAGCTGTGGATGGCCCGGAGGATCTCCTCGCCCGCCGCCCCCCGGTCGGTGAACAGGGCATACAGCCGGTCTCGAGCCTCGTGGAAATTCCCGGCGACGGCGGCACCGATCATCCCCTCGACCTCGCGTCGCAGCGGGACGGTCGCGTGCTCCTTCACGGAATCCGCCGTGATGGTGGCCACTCCCGTGCTGGCGAGTTGGAGCAGATTGATCGCCCGACGCATGTCCCCGGAACTGGCGGTGACGATCGTTTCCAGAGCCTCCGAGGTCGCCTTCTTCCCCTCTGCCGCGACGACCTTCTTGAGTTGGGTGTGGACCGCCTCGTTCGAGTAGGCCCGGAATCGGAACACCGCGCACCGGGATTGGATCGGGTCGATGATCCGCGATGAATAATTGCACGAGAGGATGAACCGGCACGAGCCCGAGTATCGCTCCATCAGTCTCCGGAGGGAGGCCTGAGCCTCCGAGGTGAGATTGTCCGCTTCATCGAGGAAGAGGAGCTTGAACCCGACGGAACCGATCGGAGCGGTACGGGCGTACCCTTTGATCGTCGTACGGACCGTGTCGATCCCGCGTTCGTCGGAACTGTTCAGCTCGAGGAAGCTTTGCCGCCACTCGTCCGCATACAGATCCCGCGCGAGACAGAGCGCCGCCGTGGTTTTTCCCGTGCCGGGCGGGCCGGCAAAGAGGAGATGGGGGAGGGAGCGTTGGGCCGCGTAGGATCGAAGCAAAGGGACGATCGACTCCTGCCCGACCATGTCGGCGAGGGAGGTGGGACGGTACTTCTCTACCCAGACCGCCTCCGACGCTCGGTCCGCCATGGGTACTCGGTCCTCGCCTCGCCCCCCAGCTAATTAGGGTTCCGGAGGGGTCGCCGTTCGGCTCAACCCCGGAGCGGTTCGAGCCCGACCTGCACCGAGCGTTCCCGCCTCGGCGATTCTGTGAAGGAACCGTGGAAACGCCCCCGTGGCTGCTAAACGCGCCATCCCGCGCGAACGCCTCTCCCTCCAGAAATTTTGCTCGACCGAGCCCACCATCGCGAAATAGCACTGGGCCCATCCTCCGGCATGTCCGATAACCTACCCGAGGTCCGGGAAGGGATCCTGCCGGTGAACGGCTATCGGCTGTACTGGAAGAGCGTCGGAGATTCGGGTCGGAAGGGAACCGTTCTGGCGCTCCACGGGGGGCCGGGCGCGACCCACGACTACCTGCTCTCGCTCAACGACCTGGCCGAGCACGGATACCGGGTGGTCTACTACGACCAGCTCGGGTGTGGGAGGTCGGACCTGGCCCGCCGAACCACGGAGTACACGGTGGAACGCGATGTGGCCGATCTCGAGGCGGTCCGAACGGGGCTACGGTTGGACCAGGTCCACCTGTTCGGATCCAGCTACGGAGGGATGCTCGCCATCGCCTATGCGCTCGCGCATCCGGAGGGGTTGAGGTCCCTCATCAGCGCGAGCGGGCTCGCCGATGTTCCCCTCACGGTCCGAGAAATGCAACGACTCAAGCGCGAGCTTCCGCCGCCGATCCGTGATACGCTCGAGCGATACGAGGCACGGGGAGAGTTCCAAAATCCCGAGTACCTCACCGCGGTCATGGAGTTCTACCGGCGGCACGTGTGTCGCTTGGACCCCTGGCCGACGGAGCTCGCGTACAGCCTGGACCACATGAGCCGCCCCAAGTATGGAACCATGAACGGACCGAACGAGTTCACCATCATCGGGACCATCAAGGATTGGAACGATACTCCCCGTCTCGGCGAGATCCGGGTTCCGACGCTCGTGACGGCCGGTCGGTATGACGAGATCACTCCGGCCGTGGCCGAATCCATCCATCAGGGAATCCGGGGCTCCCATTACGAACTGTTCACCGAAAGCTCGCACACGGCGTTCTGGGAGGAGCGGGTTCGATACCTGCAGGTCCTCCGCGACTTCCTCGACCGGAACCCCTGAGTCGTCTTCCCGCTCAACGGCCGGAGGGCCGGGCGATCACCGCACCCGCGGGAACCGCGGGTGGCTCGCTCGACCGCATCCTCCGACGGAGCCAGTAGAGCAAGTAGACGAACACCAGGGTCACCAACAGGATGCCGGGGATGGCGAATTCCACGATCGCATCCCATGCGAACAGGATCCCCAACATCCCGGTGGCGAGGTAGAACTTCGTCCACTCCGGGCGCTCCGTTCCCCCGAACCGGAGGACGGCCCCGACCGCCAGCAGCCCGACGATCACCGTGAACAGCGCAGCGCCCCAGGCCGGGATGAGAGGGTGGGTCGAGAAGATCAGAACGATCGTCCAGGCCGCGAACGGCAGAGCCGCAACCACGGCCAGAGCCCACGGCGGGGCGCGCATCGGTCCCGCTCGCGGACGGAGGAGGTCGCGGGGCGCCCAACGCGCGAGGCCGATGAGGGCCAACGAAACGACCAGGAAGAAGGCAAAGGCCGACGGGGAGGGCCCGTGCCCGACGACGATCGAGAACAGCACGACCACGAACAGATAGACCGCGGCGGTGACGGCCAGCGACCCACGGTCGAGCCATCGCCGCTCGCGTTCGTGAGGGAAGATCAACCCCACCAGCAGGATCGGGAGGGCGATTGAGTACGTGGCGTGGAAGATGGTGAGGCCGGGGGCCCAGAGCCAGTTGACGCCGAGGGCATGTCCGTAGGACCCGAGGGCGTCCACGGGGACCCCGGACGGTTCGAAGAACGTGTGGACGGCGAACCCCTCCTCCCCGATGCCGTAGGCGGCCCCCAAGAGGAGGACCGAGGCCCACCCCTTCTGGAAGTAGACGACGAACTCCCGGATCAGCAGCGCTCCCGCGCCGTACAGGCCGACGATCCCGAGGAAACTGATCGCAAAGAAGGCCGGGGCGAAGAAGAGCGTCGTGATGGGGGTCGAGCCGGTGAGGAGCTCCGGGATGGAGGGAGCGAGGAGGAGAAGCGCCACCACGGGCCAGCGCGGTCGGATGAGGATTCGCACCGACCGTTCTCGGGGCGGCCGCTACTTGAACCGTTCGGGCGAGCGGGCCGGCCTTTGGGATTATAACCGACCGACTGGTCCATGGCACCGGAGATCGCATGCGGGAACGGCTCGCTCACGTAGTGTTCCGAGGAACGATCCGGGAGCGCTCGGTCGAGCCGTTCGTCCGGCTCCTTCACTCGCTGCGGAGCCGGCGGCGGATCCGGGGCGTGCTCCTCGACGTTTCGAGCGGCGGGGGAGAATCGATCGCATCGTTGGATTTCCACCTCGCGGTAAAGCGGCTCGACCGGGTGAAACCGGTCTACGCGAGCGTTGGGTCAATCGCCGCTTCGGGGGCGTATATGGCCGCGCTGGGGGCCCGCCGAATCTTCGCCTATCCCGAATCCGAGGTCGGCTCGATCGGGGTGATCTTCCCTCATTTCGCGGTCCGGGAGCTGTTGAACCGACTCGGGATCTCGGTCGAACTCCTTCACGCCGGAGAGCACAAAGACGCCTACCAGGGGTACCGTCCCCTCACGAACGTGGAGCGCGCGAAGCTCCAGGCCGTCGTTCAAGAGAATTACCAGGAGTTCGTTTCGCTCGTGGCCCGGGAGCGGAAGCGCCCGGTCGAAGAGATCCTATCCCTGGCGACCGGCGAGTTCTGGAGCGGCCGGAAGGCCCTCCAACTGGGGCTCATTGACGAGCTGGGAGACCGCGAGTCCGCCCTCACGGCCTTGTCGGAGTTGACCGGGGTCTCGGTCCGGAAAACGTTGCGGCTCGCTCCGCCCCGCTCCTTCGTTGACCGTCTCCTCTCGGGAGGGAGCACCGGCGTCGGGGGGCTCTCGGGGCGCGTCCACGATGTGATCGAGGATACGGTCCTGGACCTTTCGGGATTCGGCCTCCGCCGGTAGCGTCTTTATAGTCCCCCGGGCGTCGGTCGTTGGTCCATGCCCGACAGCAAGCGGTCCGGCTTCTCCAGCGCGGCCGGTCTCATCCAATACTACGACATGGAGGAGACGCGGGCGCTCAAGATCAACCCGTACTTCGTCCTCTCGTTCGGGATCGCTGCGGCGATCCTGGTCGAGGTACTGAACTGGCGACTCGGCTAGGCGATCAGTTCGTCGCCTGCGATTTCGGGAGCACGGCCCGGTAAGTACCGGTCCTCCCTCGAACGTCCGAGCAGGTACACTTTGGATTCGGGGGATTCGTCCAGCAGGAGGTAGCCCGTTCGTTCGGCCAATCGCCGGGCGAACTCGCCGATCTCCTCGTGGGTCGGAACGTGGTCCTTCCCGAGGCGTTGCCGGGATTTGCCCATGTAGACGTACCCCTTCGGCTCGACGAAGTCGGGGCGGGCGAGGTCGTCCAGCTCCGCGTACCCGTCCACCCACCCGAGGTTCCAACCCTTGACGAGCGTGTGTCGGACGACCCGACGGGTCTTCAGGTCCCGAACGATCTGGAGCGACTCGCGCAGATGGTCGAAGGCGTGCTCATCCGCCGGCAGGGTGAGACGTCGGAAGACCTCCGCGTTGGGGGCCGTGACCGAGACGTACAATTGGGTCGGGAGAGGGTTGAGCGCGCGGAGGGCGTCCGGATTGGTCCCGTTCGTCACGAGAAAGGTCGTGATCCCTCGTTCGTGGGCCAGCTCGAGGAACCGGTTCATCTTCGGGTACAGTGTCGGCTCCCCCGTGAGCGAGATGGCGATGTGTTTGGGGGACTGGGATTCCTCCCAACGTCCAAGTTCCACGGCCGGATCCCCTTTGAACCCCGAGAGGATCCGTCGTTGGGCGTCGACCGAACGGTCGAGCAGGGTTTCCGGATCGTCGTACTCGGGCATGACCCCGTCGTTCTCCCACCCTTGGTTCCGCCAGCAGAACCGGCACTGGAGGTTGCACGAATCGATCGCCGGTGACATCTGCAGACACCGGTGGCTCTCGATCCCGTAGAAACGCCCCTTGTAGCAGTCCCGTCCGCGCGTGAGCGACTCCCGGGTCCAGTAGCACAGCTTGACCGCACTGTGCCGGCCCACCAGCTGATAGCCCTGTCCGACGAGTTCGGAGGAGAGGTCCTGATCGCCCATCCGACGGCGCTCCGACCCGGAATCGACCCATAAGGCTTTGCCGCGAGGTCCGAGTGGCCCGCCCTCCGAGCGAACCGGACGATGGACCGCAACATTCGTTGGCTCGGGTTGGGCGCGGTGATCCGCGCCACCGGCGTGAGTCTCATCCTACCGTTCGCGGCGCTCTACTTTCGAAACGTCCTCGGCCTGGGGTACACGGAGATCGGACTCCTCTCCGTCGTCATCGGCGTGCTCCCGCTCACGGTCGTCTCCTTCGCCGGTGTCGTGGTCGACCGGGTGGGCCGTCGGCGGGTCCTGCTGATCTCCCTCGCGGTCGAGGCCTGCGCCGTCCTGGCCGCCGCATACACGATGGAGGTCCGATCGCTGCTCGGCCTCCTTCTCGCGGTCACCACGGTTTCCACCGCCGGTGCGTTCGGAGGTCCCGCGATCTCCGCCTATGTCGCCGACTTCGTCCACGGCTCGGAACGCACCGAGGGATTCACCTACATCCGGATCGGGTGGAACGTCGGGTTCACCGCGGGGGTGCTCACCGGAGGGGCCCTCATCGGGTTCCTCGGCTTCCCCCTCGTCGGGTACGCGGCCGGGGTCGTCCTGGTGGTGAGTACCGCTTTTCTCGCCTTCGGACTTCGACCCTCGAACTACGACCGGGACCGCGCCGCCGGCATCCCGCGGGGTGGGGCGGGCCCCCGGTATGGCCTGCGGGACACGGTCCGGGTGCTGGGTCGAGACCGAGTGTTCCTGGCGTTGTGCGGTGCGGTGGCCCTCGCGAGCCTCACGACGGGGCAATGGGGAGTGACCTTCCCCCTCTACGTCAACACGGTCCTTCATTTGCCGTATGCGATCCTCGGACTCGGCTTCGCGCTCAACGGAGTGCTCGTCGTCGTCCTCCAGGCGCCGACGACCCGGGCGGCACTCGGACACCGCCACACCACCGCCCTCTACCTCGGGATCCTCCTCTACGTCGCCGGGTTCCTCATCGTCGCGCTGGTGGCATTCGTGCCGGCCCTGGTCCTCGCGATCTTCTTCGGAGCGGTCGTGGTGATCACGATGGGAGAGAACGTCGAGTCGATCCCCGTGACCACCCTCCCGTCGAACCTCGCGCCGGCGACGGACGTGGGAGCGTACAACGGGGCGTTCTTCGCGATCACCGGTCTCGGCCAAGTGTTGGCGCCCACGCTCGGCGGCGTGGTGTTGGCGGCCACCGGCAATCCCTTGCTGACGTGGGGGCTCTTGTGTCTCCCCGCGGTCCCGGCGCTGCTCCTGCTTCGTCTGTATGTAATGCCCCACATCCGCGGCGACGCGAACCGCGCTTAGGGCCGGCCGCTCGGCGGGCTCAGGTGAACTCTTCGCGTTCGAAGAGGAGGAGACCGGCGACCGCCGTGAGCACGAAGTAACCACCCATGATGGCGAGGCCCTCCGCGTAGGTCGGATTGTAGCTGGTGATCGAGGCCCCGCGGGGTCCCGGTGCCTTCACGGTCTCCATGTGGGCCGGGATACTCGAGAGGAACGGATAGGAGATCACATTCTGGGCGTAGGTGATGATGAACCACGGCTCGACCTTCACCAGACCGGAAATGAGTGCCTGAATGATACTGAATCCGAAGAGGAACAGGACCGCCACGACCAGGACGGCGTAGGGGCTGTTCTTGAACATCGAGCTGAAAAGGAACACCGCCCCCAGCAACGCGAGCAGGTAGAGAAGGGCGATGGCGAACGACTCGAATAGCGCGACCGACAGCGCGGCGCCGCCGAACCAGTACGCCCCGTTGGCGAGGAGGATGACGAGGTAGAAGAGGACCGACAGGAGCGATGCGGTGAACGCGGCGAGGAATTTGCCGACGTAGACGCTGTTCCGCCGGATCGGGAGGCCCATGAGGAAGTACCCGGTCTTGTTCTGGAATTCCCCGGCGATCGCGTCGCCGCCAAAAATGATCCCCGCGAAGATGATCACGACCGTGACCCCCCCGGCCCAGAAGGTGCCATAGAACGCGTCCGAGCTCCCCGTGAGCCCCGCTCCGTTGTAGTAGAGGAGGACGAACGTGAGGATCGCTCCGATGATGGCGACGATCGCCATCATCAGGACGAAGCGGCGGGAACGGAGGTAGTCGCGGAACTGGTAGCGCGAGAGGAGCACGGCCTGCCGGAACGTCCCGGGAACGTGACCGAGCGACGGGGTCCCGTCGGTCATCGGCAGGTCCGGTTGGGCCGTCGTCAAGAATCCCCCTTCGAGATCTCTTGCAGGTAGACCTCTTCCAAGGCACTTCGGGAGGGCTCGAAGCTGAGGAGGCCCAATCGTGCGGCGGCCAGTCGTTCGAGAATGCCGGATTGTACGGTAGGCCCGCCCTGTATCGTTAAGGTGAGACGGGTCGCGTCCACGCGCGCGATGGAGACGACCCCGGGGAGCGGCGCCACCTGGCTCGTGACCGTATCGTCGCCGACGGGACCCATGAACGCGAGATCGACCGAGGTCGCGCCGCCCGTGAGTCGCTTCTCGACGTTGGAGAGCGTGTCGTGGAACAGCAACTTTCCGTGGTTGAGGAGCGCGACCTCGTCGCAGACGTCGATGACCTCGCTGAGGATGTGGCTGCTCATGAAGATCAGGCGACGTCCTTTCTTGAGCCCGCGCACGATGTCGCGGACCTCGGCCATCCCCCGCGGGTCCAGGCCCGTGCT
The DNA here is from genome assembly GCA_022750355.1 of Thermoplasmata archaeon. GTDB lineage: Archaea > Thermoplasmatota > Thermoplasmata > Lutacidiplasmatales > UBA184 > Lutacidiplasma. The sequence continues at coordinate 4,594 of JAKIVW010000031.1, read as the reverse complement.
CGGCTCGTCCAGCAGGACGACCTCAGGGTCGGACAGGAGCGCGGAGGCGATGTTGATCCGCTGCTTCATTCCCTTGGAGAAGCGGCCGACCTTCTTGTCCGCCCAGTCCGCCATCTTGACCTCCTCGAGGACCTCGGTGGTGCGGGAGCGGATCTCCTCCGGCCGCATTCCGCGGAGTGCCCCGACCAGTTCCAGGGCCTCTCGGGGGGAAAGGGAACTGTAGATCTCTGGGGTCTCGATGAGGGTCCCGCACGCGCCCAAGGCCCTCTTGCGTTCCTGCTGAACCGAGACGCCGTTGATGAACGCCTCGCCCGAGGTCGGGAAGATGAGGTCGGTGAACATCTTCAACGCCGTCGTCTTTCCGGCCCCGTTCGGGCCGAGGAACCCGATGCACTTGGACCCCTCGACCTGGAGGTTCAGGTGGTCGAGGGCGGTGAACGCCCCGAATCGCCGGGTCAGCTGTCGGGCCTCGAGACTCGGACTCATGGTTTACTAGGGGACGGGGATTTTTTGGAGACGCGCGAGGAGAAAAGGGACTCGGGCCGTCTGCTACTACCTCTCACGCACCCGTGGGAGTGGGCCGCGGGCCACCGAATGGGTCGCCGTCCTCGTGCCGGGGGCCGAGACGGACCCACCGGAGGGACAGCGAGTTCAACACCACGGAGGTCGACGAAAGGGCCATCGCGATCGCCCCCGTGATGGGAAGGATCGTAAAGATACCCAGCCCGAACCACGGGACCAAGGCTCCAACCGCCACCGGCAGAAGCACCGCATTGTACCCGATGGCCCAGGTCAGGTTACCCCGCACCTTGCGTACCGTCCTCCGGCCCAGACGAAGGGCGAGGGCCACCCCTCCAAAGTCGGAACGGAGCAAGATCACGCCGCTCGTCTCCTGGGCCACAGCGGTCGCCCCTCCGACCGCGATCCCGAGGTCCGCCGCAGCCAGTGCCGGGGCGTCGTTGATCCCGTCGCCGACGAAGGCCACCTTCCGGCCCTCCTGCTGGTACTTCCGAATGAGGGCCAACTTACTCGCCGGGGTCATTTCCGAGTGAACCTCACCGATGCCGAGCTGGCGGGCGACGGCTTGGGCGGCGGCGGCGTGATCGCCGGTGACCAGGACGACGGGAATCCCGTCCGCGGCCAAGGCGCGAACGGCCCGGCTCGTCCCCGGGCGGACCTCGTCGAAGAAGGCGAGTACGCCCACGGGGGCACCGTTCCGGGTGACGATCGACCAGGCTTTCCCTCGCGCTTCGAGTTCCTTGGTGATCGGTGCGAGCCGATCACGGTCGGAATCTCCGACGCTCGAATCCCGTCCGTGACGTACTGCGATCTCGACTCGGTTCACGAGCCCTCGAACGCCCACACCGGGCAGAGTTTGAACATCGGTCGCGTCCCCGAGAGGAAGCCCCCGGGTCCGCGCCGCATCGACGACGGCTCGGGCGAGGGGGTGTTCGGAGCCCCTTTCGGCCGCGGCCGACCATCCGAGCAGTTCCTTCGCGGACTCGGTTCCGAGGGGGATGGCATCGGTCAGTACCGGTCGGCCGAGGGTCAGGGTCCCCGTCTTGTCGGTCAGCACGAGGTCGATCCGACTCGCCCTCTCCAGCGAATCTTTTCCCTTGAACACGATCCCCTCCTCGGCCGCCCTTCCCGTTCCCACGACGATCGCCGCGGGAGTCGCGATCGCGAAGGCGCACGGGCACGCCGTGATCACCACGGAGACGAACACGAGGACCGATACCGCAGGTCCTACTCCCAGAGCGGCCCATGCTAGGGTGGCGGCCAGGGCCACCGCAAGGACGAACGGGACGAACCCCGCGGCGATCCGATTCGCGAGCTCCTGCAACGGAACTCGGCTCGTTTCGGCGTCCGCCACCAGCTGGCCCACTTGGGAGAGGAGGGTATCCGGTCCGACTCGGACCGTCAGGATCTCGAGTCTTCCCTCTCCGTTGATCGACCCGGCGATCACCCGGTTGCCCGGACGTTTCTCGGCGGGCAGGGACTCCCCCGTCAGGAGGGATTCGTTCGCCGTGGAGGTCCCCTCGACGACCGTCCCGTCGACCGGGATCCGTCCCCCCGGGCGGACCCGCACGTGGTCCCCCTCGGTCAAATCGGAGAGGGGGATCTCCCGTTCGACCCCCGCCCGAACCAGGAGTGCGGTCGCGGGCAGGACCTCCTGAAGTCGGGAGAGGGACGCCCGCGCGCTCTCCCGGGTGAGGTGCTCGAGATAGTTGCCGGTCAGGATCAGAGTGACGATGAGGGCCGACGCGTCGAAGTAGTAGGCCGTGGGTAGGTGTCCCGGGAGAACGAGGACCAGCACGCTGTAGCCGAAGGCCATCCCCGTGCCCACGGCGATGAGAACATCCATGTTCCACCCGCGGCTGCGAAGCGCACCTCGAGTTCCGGCGAAGAACTGCCACCCCGGATAGAATTCCACCACCCCGGCGAGGGCGAAGGAGATCCAAACCGCGCCCGAGGGTTGAACGACGTACGTGAGAGCGACGACGACGAGGGCGAGCGGCCACGCGACCGCCAATTTTCGTCGAAGTCGACGCAGTTCCTCCTGGGGTTCCGCGAACTGCCGAAGGCAGACCGTGGAGCAGAAGAAGTAGGTCCGGTTCCCCCGGACCAATTGGAGCGCGTCCGGCCCTTCTTCGACGAACATCCCGCAGATCGGGTCGGTCGCCATGGGTAGGCCGACTCCGATGACGAGGGCGACCGGGCCCTTACTTCGGGTCCGGCGACCGGGTGCGCTCGTAGGTCCGGCGGCAAGTCTCGGCGCAGAAGTAGACCACTTGCCCCCCGTAGGTTCCCCGGGCGACCGCGGTGGTCGATTCGATCGTCATCCCGCACACCGGATCCTTGACCTTCATGGGGAGCGGGAGCCCCGCCGAGGATTAAGCGGTTCGGCCGTCCCCCTTCCCCCGAAACCACTTTCTAAGCCGTGGGCTCGGGTCGACCGATGGTGGACGAACTCCCCCCGTCCGACGTGGCCGCTCGGCTTCGCGCGGAGCCCGGAACTTTGCTCCTCCTGGATGTTCGAGAGCCGTGGGAGAGGGACCTGGCCGTGATCGAACCTTCGGTCCACATCCCGATGAATGAGATCGCCGATCGTTACACGGAGCTCCCCAATGACCGAGAGATCGTCGTGTACTGCCACGGGGGCACTCGGTCGTCCATGGTGGCCGGGTACCTCGAGCACAACGGGTTTTCCCACGTCTCGAACCTGGCCGGGGGCATCGAAGCCTGGTCGGTCGACGTGGACCCGAAAGTACCTCGATATCGATAGGGCGATCGTCCGGCTCGCTCACCTCCGGTGAGGGTCGAGGGTGCGTCCGACGCTTGAACTCACCGACGTTCCGTTGCCTGAGGTTCGACGGTGATCCGTCCGGATTCGGCAGCAACCGTCCGCCTTCCCATCGCCAGTACCGAGTCGCCCGTCCTGCGCGTCCGCGATGCGTGCAAGACCTACAAGAGCCGGCGCGGGGACAAGGTCGCCAACGACCACATCCACCTCTCGATCCGAGCGGGCGAGATCCTCGCACTGCTCGGTCCGAACGGGGCCGGAAAGACCACCCTCCTTCGGCAGATCGCCGGACAACTGGTCCCCTCCACGGGTTCGATCGAGGTCGCCGGAGTCGACATGGTCCGGCGTCCGCTCGCCGCGAAAGAATTCATCTCCGTCATCCCGCAGGAGTGCGAGCCGAAGCTGAACTTGACGGTGGAAGAACACGTCCGATTCTTCGCTTTGCTGAAGGGGGCTCCCTCCTCGACCATCACGTCGTACACGGGCGAGCTCCTGAGGGCCACCGGCCTCGATCCGCACCAGAAAAAGCTCGTGCGAGAGTTGTCCGGTGGCCTCCGTCGGCGCGTGCTGATCGCCATCGCCCTCGCCGGCCCGAACATTCGGCTCCTCTTGCTGGACGAACCCACGACCGGAGTAGACCCCGAGGCGCGTCGCTCGGTCTGGCAGCTGATCGATGGACTTCGAGCCCGCCGAATCGCGATCCTCCTCACTACCCATTACATCGAGGAGGCGGAGTATCTGGCCGACCACGTCGCCATCGTCAACGGGGGGCGCATCATTGCCGAAGGAACGGTGGACGAGATCCGTGACCGTTTGCCGTACCGCGGGCGGCTGGAGGTCCGTGGGCTGGACCATCTCTCGCCGGCGGCCCGCGCCGGACTCGACCGGGTCGAGTCCAAGTATCCGGTGACGTTTCGCACCGGGAACGTCGAACGCCTCCAGGTGAGCGACCCGTTCGGACCCGAGGTGGTCCGGGAGGTCGCGGAGTTGAATGCCCTCGGGGTGGTCGCGTCTCTCGCCCCCGTCTCGCTGGAAGACGCGTACCTCGCCCTGGTCGATGACTCATCAACGGAGGGAATATGAGCGTCGTCCGCACGTTCCGACAACTCTCGATCGCCACGCGCATGCTGCTGGTCGAATCGATGCGCGAACTCGGGATCGTGCTCGGGTTCACGATCATCTTCCCGATCGGGATCCTGTTCTTTCTCAATCAACTGGTCGCCCCCGACCTCCGAGTGCAGGTCCTGGTCGGGACGATCATGATGGAGACCGCCCTCCTCAACATCAACG
>JAKIVW010000157.1 GCA_022750355.1 Thermoplasmata archaeon | reverse complement strand
GAAGAGGCTATGGGAGGCCGGGTTCTAATAGCTTATCATATTAGACCCGACTGGGCCCACTCTTCGTCAGAGAATCGCCTCATCGGAAAAACACCGTTTCCCGTTAGAGTTCCATAATCGACGAGTCCACGACCGCCCGGATTTGGGGGTCGAAAACCGTGAACCCCTCGTTCAGAATCCGAGGACTTCTTTGACCAGGACGACCGTCGCACGGCCAGGGAGGACCTCGCGGGAGATGACGAGTATCTTGTTGAGCCCGCTGTTCATGCCATAGGCTCGCAGCGCTCGTGCGTCTTCCATCGGGAGCGAGTACTCGCGCAATCGCTTCAATCCGTCCTGAAGCGTCGGGACCACTTTCTGCGCCCCGACCACCCATACCACTTTCCCGGAGCCGAACGCGTACGGGCCGAACTGGCTTCCGGTCGCCGAAGCGATGAGCAGGTCCCCGTCTTCGGTGACCGCGTGGACACTCCCGACATCGTATTGCGGGGACTGACTCAACTCCCGCCATTCTCGCTCTTGGGTCTTCCGGTCCAGGGCATAGAGCCGCTTGCGAATCGACACGTACTTTCCGGACTCCTCTACTTCTTTCGAGAGTCCGATCTGGGCCAAGGTCTCGGATGTCGATACGAGCACCTCGGAATGTTCGGGGATCAGCGAGAGGACCGTCCGCAGCGCTTCGGCGCGATCGGGAACGACGATCGCCTGAATCCCGTGTTCCTTCAAGTGCACGGCGGCGCGCTCGAGCTGAGCCTGCGTCGCGGGCACCGCGTACGTCGCATTGGGAACCAGAGCGGATTTCTTGGCAGTGGGGGTCGCCATAGGTGGACTCCGGGCCAAAAACATTCTGCGACTACAAAACGGGGCGCTGACTGAATGGTAAGCAACTACGTCCTCGAGCGGGCCCGGGTTTCCTCCCGTTTAGCCTTCTTGACACACCGCCGCCTGCCGGACCAGAAGACGGAAGAGAGTTCTGGGCAGCGAACGGCGCGCGCGTTCCTCCCCGACACCGTTCAGCGGCGCGCGTGGTCGATGACTTCACCACGGAACCCAGGAGTCGGAGTGACGGAAGAACAATCATGAGCCCCCCATCAAAAGGCGTGGATGCCATTCCGATCACTCGAATTGGCCCGGCGAGCCATCAATTCTAACCAGGCCCATAGGCCAACAGAGAAGGGGAGTACGACCGTAGACACTCGGAACCCAGATCGCGTTCGATTACCGGACCTCACGCCACCCTCTCCAAAGGGCGAGAATTCCGACTACCCACAGCGCGACCGCGACTCCCCCCACGTAGTAGAGTTGGACCGTGACGAGGATCAACGACGGTTCCAGTAGAAGGAGGACCAGACTTGACGCAAAGAATCCGTCGGCCCGACGCTGATAGCTCGTCGCCCGTGGATGGTTCGTTCGGAGGGCCTCCATCACGAACCAATAGTTGAGGGACGAGAGAGAGATCAGGAACAAGCTGACGACGATGTTGAGCAGGGTCCATTGAAAGAGCAGGTTGTTGATCGCGCCAGCGGTCCACCGGTCATACAGGAAGATCAACACGAACGTCAGGATGGCGATGCACGTCCCTCCCAAGCCGGCGGTCAGGGAGCGATTCTCGTTTGCGTCCTGGTACACCCAACGGTCCACGACGGGGACCTGTTCCTCCTCGGTCAGAGTCGGAGAAGGTGGGGACGGCTGATGGGGCACGAAATGCTGAGAGTCCGGAGCCTAATCAAATGCGTCCCATGAGAGGGTCCCGAGCGGACCCCCGGCGAGGGGGGTTCGAAGCGGCAGAGGGCGGATTAGCGTCACGCCCGACCCAGGCCACGACCTCTCCGCCGAGGCGGCCCGATTTCTTGACTCGGCCCTCGATGTCTCCGCCCCCAGCGTCCGGAATTGGCGAAGTTTGGGACCCAGAGGAGGTTGGCGACCGACCGCGACGGAGATGGGAGGACCTCGGAGCCGCGAAACCTGCCGCAAACTTGTCCGTCGCTATTGATCGATTCGAGCCGGCGCCCTGTCCCACTTCAATTTGAGCGCCACGATCGTCAACGTAAGCCCTACCGTCACCGCGTTCGCGAAGATCAACGGTAGCGAATCGAGTAGGACGCCATAGGCCAGCCAAATGAGCATCCCGACCGAGAGCACGAGGAACGTGCTCAGCGAGATCTCATCGGCGCGCTGGAGACGCCAAACACGAACCACTTGGGGGACGAACGCCACCGTCGTGCACGTCGCGGCGATCAATCCGATCACCGTGATCGACCACTGGGAAAGAAGCATCGTCACCCGTGCCGCACGGTCGACCGCCGGCCCATCCTATCAGGGTTGCGTCCTCGGTTTCGCCCGGACATCGAATCGATGCGCAGCCGGGCACCTCTCACCGGTGATCCGGACCGCGATCCGTGGTTTCTTCCCCGGAAATGAATCGAGAACTCCAAGTCCAGCGGACCGAGTTACGGCCGCGGAAGCGGGCCCGTGGGGGGCTTGCGAATTCGGAACGCGACCACCAGAGCGAGGGTCACGGCCATCAGCGCCCCAATACCGAGCACGACGAACGGCACGATAGAATTTCCCGAGGCGGATTGTTCGCCGCAGGCGCACGCCTCTGGGGAGAATGCGACGGTCACGGTCGCGGTCGCTTCACCGTGGATCGTGAGGGCCGAGACCGAAAGTGAACCAGGAAGACCGAGGGAATCCATCACCGTCAGTTGGTAGGTCCCGTTGAGAAGGGGGAGCGTGAGGTTGACGTCCATCGAGCTTGCCACCGTTTGAAAACCAGTGACCTCCTCCGCTGCGTTCACGGTCCATGTCGCCCCGCTCGGCAGGCCTACCTCGTTGAAGATCACGGCAAACGTGGCGTTCGAGAACAAGACTTTCACTAGAACGGAATCACCGTCCACGGCGACCGTCCCGGTGTAGTTCGAAGAGTAGCCCCGGACGGGCGCGACGGTGAACGGGTAGGTGCCGTTCGGTTCGTGGAATTGGAGGGAGGCGGTATCGGAACTGACGCGTGATCCGCCCAACCCCACCGCCCAGATCGTTCCCCACGCCAACCCCCGCTCGACGAAGGAGATCGGATAGGAGGTGTTGGCCTGGACGAAAGCGACCGGGAATACGGTCCGTGATCCGCTCACGTTGACCGTCCCCGCACCGGGATTGGCGAGATAGCCCGGGGGAACGCCGATGCTCAAGGGATACGAACCGTTCGGCTCCATGAACTGGATGGATGTCGCATTCGAGCTCTGCTCGGAACCGGCGAGAGTCGCGGTCCAGATCGTCAGGCCGGGAAGACCGGACTCCTCGATCTCGACCGGGTACTCCGGCGGAATAGGGGAGAAGGTGATCGTTTCATCCACTGCGGCCCCGTTCACGGTCACGTTCCCCTCCGAAGGAGTCGAAACGTATCCCGGAACGTCGCTCACCGTGAACGCGTAGGTCTCGTTCGGGAGTTCGAATCCTATGCCGGTGGTCGTGGAGTAGACGGTAGAGCCACCCGCGTCAACGTACCAACTGGTTCCGGGAGGGAGCCCCGACTCGCCAAAGGAAACGGGATAGAGCGTTCCGCTCACCGAGAACGTGATCGCGATCGTCCGGTAGCTGTACTGGTCCAACCCCGACTCAGTTCCCGTGGCCGGAGCCGGAGTGTAGCCACCGACCGCAGGGATCGTGAAGTTGAAGGTCGTGTAGAGCGGTACCCAGAAATCGAGCA
>JAKIVW010000156.1 GCA_022750355.1 Thermoplasmata archaeon | reverse complement strand
GTCTGGGGATGCGCTCGCGGTGCTCGATGCCCCGTACCGATGGGGCGAGGAGGTGCTCGGGTTGTTCCCGCGCGACACGACGAGCCGATCGGGAGCCTGGACGGCGGTCGTGCCGGTCGCCATCTGGGCCCGAGCTCGAGCCCGGGCGCGGGGCGATTACGCCGAAGCCGACCGCATCCGGGACGAGCTCAGAGCCGCGGGCGTCGCGCTCGAGGACGACGCCGCGGGCACCCGTTGGGACCCGGCCCGGGGGTGACCCGGTGCGGGGGTTTGGTTTTCTCGAACACGGTGATCTCGACCGTCTCACCTTCGTCGATATCCCAGAGCCAGCCGCCGGACCCGGCGAGGTCCGAATCCGGTTGAGGGCCGCCGCGTTCAATCGCCTCGACCGTTTCACGCTCACCGGAATTCCGGGCGTGCCGATCGAGCGTCCCCATGTACTGGGCTCGGACGGAGCGGGCGAGGTCGATTCGTTCGGGCCGGACGTCTCCGACCTCCATCGGGGCGAACGCGTACTGCTGAACCCCGGACTTTGGGACGGCAGCTGCGAGGCCTGTCTCCGCGGGGAGGAGTCCCTGTGTCGAAACTACCGGATCGTCGGAGAACACACCCAAGGCACGGCCACCTCGTTCGTCGTGGTCCCCCGTAGGAATGTCCATCCGATCCCCGACACCCTCTCGTTCGAAGCGGCGGCCGCCGTTCCGCTGGTCTTTCAAACCGCATGGCGAGCGCTCTCAACGGTGGGGGCGACCCGAGCCGGAGACCAACTCGCGATCGTCGGAGCCGGAGGCGGAGTGCCCACGGCCGCGATCCAGGTCGCGAAGTTGCTGGGCGCCCGCGTGGTCGTGGCCGCGCGCACGCGCGCGAAGGAGGCTCGGGTACGGGCGCTGGGGGCGGACGACTTTCTCACGTTCGACGAGGCCAACCCGCTCGACGCGGTGCTCTGGAAGGCGAGCGGAAAGAAGGGATTCGACGTGATCTTCGACTCGGTCGGCGCCCCCACCGTACCCCGTTCGGTCCGGGCCCTCGCTCGAGGGGGGCGTGTCGTCGTCATCGGGGCGACGGCGGGCCCGGTCGCCGAGATCGACCTTCGAACCCTCTTCTGGCGGCAGGCTTCGCTCCGCGGAAGCACGATGGCGAACGCGAACGAGTTCGATACCGTCCTCGCCCACCTCGTCGCGGGCCGGCTGCGGGCCGTCATTGACTCGGTTCGACCGTGGGAGGAGGGGGCGGCCGCCTTTGCCCGATTCGACGCCCCCGACCTGTTCGGGAAGATCGTTCTGACCGTGCGAGAATAGGCATTTTGTCAGCCATTCTTACGCCGAACTTGCGCCCAAGGTTTCGGGACTCTTAAATAGGTGAACTCGACCTTTCTTCGGTCGTGGACCGTGTTTCGGGCCATCCTTCATCGACCGAAGGATTGGAGCCTCTCCCGCGCCGACTGACCTACGGGACCCTTCTGGGCCTGGTAATGGTGCTCGTCGTAGTGGGCAGCTCCGGCCTCATCGGCCTGGCCGTGCCTTCGCATCTTCCCACGTCGACCGCTCCGAGCGCGCCGGTGGTGTCCTCGGCCACGCCGTCCGCGGTCACCCACGGGGACTTGATCGTCCCCTCCGGTCAAACCTTCGTGATCCAGCCCACCCTCGGCGGGCGGACGTACTTCCAGGGAGGGAATATCACCGTCCTACCGGGCGGGACCCTCATCGTCGAGAACGTCACCCTATCGTTCGTCCAGTTCGTCTCGGACACTGGCTCCGCCCAGTCCCGGCTCTCCCACGTCATGCACTTCCTCGATGAGGGAAGGGTGCTGCTCTACAACTCCACCATCACGACCGACATCAACGTCCTCAACGCCTACCCGAAGCTCAACCTCACGGTCACCGGAACCTTCACGAGCTGGGCCTCGACCCTGGCTTTCCCCGGCTGGGTGACGGTCAACGGCGCCGGAGCGGTCCTCACGCTCAACGGCACGATGCTGACGAACAACCCGGGAATCCCGTCCCTCTCCGAGCCGTCCAACATCCTCGGGGACTCCGAGTATGCCGCCTCGGTGACGGCCCTCAACGGAGCCGAGATCAATCTGTTCAACAGCACGATCAACTCCACCTACGCGAACAACCTGGACACGAACGGCATCCCCATCATCGCCCCCCTCTACTCCCAGAACGTCGCCGGGCTCGTCAACCTCTCGAGCCTGACGGGGTCGACCGCCTCCGCGAACCTGACCGCCGACTGGCTCAACCCCTGGTTCATCCCCGGAGGGAACGTCTCGGTCTGGTTCAACACGACCTCCGGTGGCAACGGCTCGGGCACGGTTCCGACGACCGTATGGTACCAAGGAGTGGCCTACCCTCTCGGCTCCCTCAACGTTCCCGCGAACACGGCGCAAGGCTACCTGTCGATCCCTTTCTCCCCCGCCCTCCTGGCGGCGATCAACGGACTGGGCGTGCTGACCTACCTCAACAACACGGGCCTCTTCGGCGGCACAGAGCAGGTCGGGGTCCAGTTCGGCGGCACCGGTGCCGAGTTCAGCACCATCCGGATCGCCCTGCTCCCCAACCTCCAATACGATCTCATCGGCACGGGCGCCGGGACGACCATCAACACGGTCGACTCGGTCGTGGACCTGACCTGGGCGGCCCCCCCGATCGCGCCCTGGTCCGTCGCGGCTCCGTTCCCCTGGTTCTCCAACAAGATCGTCCTCACCGACGGCGCGACGGGCTACTTCGGCAACCTGAGCGTTCCGACGGCGATCGGAGGCGTGTTCAGCACGTCGGCGGTCCTTCCCGACTCCGCCAGCACGGCCTACTTCTTCCGGTGGGCGAACCTCAACCTCACCGGCGAGGGCGGCATCGTCCCGATCTACGGAGCGTCCGAACACGCGTACTATGCCTACGGGGCTTCCCAGGCGAACAACGCGACCGCCAATTCGCTCAACAACCTTCCCGCGTCCAGCCCCGCGATCTGGGGATACGTTCAGTATCGGGACCACCAGCTGGGACACCCCGGCTACGGGATGAGCGGCCGAGGGGGCGTTTCCTCGCTCCTCCTCGCGTCCACCGCCCTGACCGGCAGCACGACCCCGGATGGTAATTTCCTGGGAACGTACCATATCGGCCTCATCCTCCCGATCGCCCACAACTCGAGCCGCTGGTTCAACTGGTCCGTGAGTCCCTACCCCGTCGGCGTCGCCCTCGGCTCCCCCGGCTATCTCGGCCCGGACTACGGCCCGAACCAGCACTTCCCGCAGTACTTCGCGGGCGCCGTCTTCCAGGGCAGCCCGGCTGTGACCGCGAACGGGACGGCCGCGCCTCCCGCGGGCGTGCGGATCGGCCAGCAGATCGGCTTCGTGACGACCATCAACTCGACGGGGCCGGCTCCGATCACCTCGTTGCAGGCCGAGCTCCTCTGGGGCAACGCAACCTCCAACAAGGTCCTCGCCCGTCTCACCACGACCTCGATCGACCTGAACCTGGTCGGCCAGACGTACACGTTCACCCTCTCCTGGGTCATCAACGACTCCGTCACCGAGCTCAACGGCAGCCAGAGCCGGGCGTTCACGGTCGTCTTCACCTGGAACCCCGGAAACGTCACCGGCCTCTCGGGAACGGCCTCGCTCACGCAGAACGTGACGGTCCTGCCCTCGCAGATCGTGATCGCCTCGTTCACCGCGCCGCCGTCCACGCTCGACCTGAGCGCGTCGTACTACTCGACCGGTGTCGTTCGCT
>JAKIVW010000030.1:5966-14957 GCA_022750355.1 Thermoplasmata archaeon | reverse complement strand
AGAGCGCCCAGCGCGGCGAACGTCGGGTCGAACGCCGCGCGCAGCGGCAGGTCCGGCTCGGCGGATCCGACGGCGATCGTCCCGAGCCCCTGCAGTTGCGTCACGTTGATCGTGAAGAACGACTGAACGAAATCGGTGGGCGAAGCCGGCGTGGCGGACGCGACCACGGCTTCGCGGGCCGCGAGGAGCGCGGTGCCGAGTGCGATCGCCAACGCGAGCGCCACGGTCCGATGGGCGAGGCCGGACCGCTCCCGCCAGGCGAGGGCCGAGATCAGGAACGGCAAGCCCACGAGGACGCCCGCAGTGAGTTCACTGGCGAGGCCCCCGAAGGTGGTCGCGGCGATGAGCGCGACGATGACCAGTACGACCAGGAGAATGTCGAGCACGACCGCCACCAACTGCCCGGTGGCGCCGCCGAGACCGAGGATGAGGGCGATCGCGACACACGTGGCGAAGGCGAAGTAGACCCCGAGGTCGGAGCGGGGGAACATCGGGAGGATGAGGGCCGCCACGTAGAGGAACGGCAGCAGGAACAATCCGGTCGCGAGGGCGCGCTCGTTCATCCGGCGGCCCTCCGTCCCCGGATCTGCGCGAAGACGAGGTTCAGCCCTTCGGTCGCACCGCTCCGACCGTACCGCGCGACCGGAACCCCGAGCGCGCGCAGACCGTCCGCCTGGCGGTCCACCCGCTCCTCCTCCGGACGCACGAGGAGCTCCAGGGCCGCCTGACTGGAACCGGAGGGGAGCGGGGGGTAGATCCCCTTGAGGTCCGGGGCGAAGACGTTGAGGTGGTGGCCCGACCTCGCGAGCCGTCCCCAGGCGCGGCCCAATTCCGCGGGGTCGCCCTCCAGGGACGAAAAGGCGAGGAGATGCGCGGGGAACGTCAGCAGGGGTACGAGGTAGTCGAAGACGCCCGCGAGGGACGAGTCCCTGGGTTCGATCTCCGCCCCCGCGAGCATCCGGGCGACCTCGAACTCGTGCTCGGGCCCACGGCCCGGCGGCAGGTGCCGAACGACCCGGTCCGAGAAGAGGATGAGTCCGAACCGAATGTCCTCGTCAAAGGCGTACTGCGCGGCGAAGCCGGCGGCGACCACCGCCTCCTCGAGCGAGTCGGCCGTGCCGGCCCCGGCGGCCATCGCGCGGCCGATATCCAACAAGACCACCACTTCTTCTTGGTTCTCGCGCTGGAACTCGCGCACGTACATCGTGCCTTTCCCCGAGCGGGTCCACGCGATCCGTCGCGGGTCGTCCGTGCTGACGTACTCCCGAAGAGAGTGGAAGTCCATCCCGGCGCCGCGCGCGGAGTGGGGGGACTGGCCGAAGGTCGGCGTGGGGAAGCGTTCCGGTCGGCGAAGACGGATCGACGGGTAGTGGGGGATCGCTTCCAACGTCCACGGGGTCACGAGGGCCACCTCCTTGAATCCAAAGCCGAAGGTGTCGTGGGCGACCACCATGGTGGGACCGAGCTCGAACCGACCCCGCACGCGGGGTCGGGTCACGTACGCGAGCGTCTTCGCGGCGCCGGGCGCCCACCAGGTCAGCAACCGCGGCGAGCCGTCGACGACCGTCAGCCGGTCCGGATGGGAATCGAATACTTCGGCATAGATTCCCGATTTGAGCGTCGGGACGATGCGTACCGCGACGAACGCAGTCCCGTTCACGGGGACGAACGAGCTACATTCGAGACGCTGAGCGCGAAATGCGCCGGGTCCGAAACCACGCGTCGCATACGCAAAGAGGAAGATTTCGGCGGCCACGAACGCGATGACGAACGCGGCGAAGACGAACAACATGAGGCTGAGGGTGTAGAAGGCGAGGAAGAGGGTGACCAGTCCGGCCGCGAGGAACGCTCCCCCCCGGGGAGTCAAGACCAGCTGCGTCACGGCCGATCGGTCTCCGCGACGGTTCAACGCGGAACGTCGATGCGGGCGAGGTCTTCCGCGAGGATGGCGCGGACCGTCTCCGTGACCCGGTCGATCCCACCCCGTTGCGTCGACAGTGTGAGCGCCTCCGGCTTCACGATCACGCGGTGGCTGAGCACCGGCAGCGCGAAGTCGCGGACATCGTCCGGGATGACGTACGCCCGACCGTCCAACACCGCGGCGGCGCGGGCGGCGTTGAGAAGGTGGACGCTCGCCCGCGGGGAAGCCCCCACCAGCAGTCGCGCGTCCTCGCGCGTCTCCCGTACGACCTGAGTGATGTAGAGGTAGAGGTCGTCGGTCACGTGCACTTGCCCGGGCAGGGCCCGCAATCGGTCGAGCTCCGCGGCCGTCACGACCGGGGTCCGCGGAGCGTCGTCCGGCACATCCCCCCGGGTTCGGAGGATCGTAACTTCGTCGTTCGCCGAGGGATAGTCGAGGATCCACCGGAAGAGGAACCGGTCGAGCTCGGCCTCCGGCAGGGGGTACGTCCCTTCCTGCTCGATGGGGTTCTGCGTGGCGATGACCATGAACGGGCGAGGCAGCGGGTGGCTCTGTCCCTCGATCGTGACCTGACCTTCCTGCATCGCCTCCAGGAGAGCGGACTGCACCTTCGGGGGAGCGCGGTTGATCTCATCGGCGAGGATCACCTGGGCGAAGATCGGACCCGGCCGGAACTCGAACGACCGATCCTTGGGATTGATGATCGTCGCGCCCAGAATGTCCGCCGGCAACATGTCGGGCGTGAACTGGATCCGTCGGAACGAAAGGTCCAGCGACTGAGCGAACGTTCGGACCAGGTAGGTCTTGGCCAACCCCGGGACCCCCTCGAGCAGCACGTGCCCCTCGGCCAGGAGAGCGTCGGTCAGGGCCCGTACGACCGCGTCGTAGCCGATCACCTCGCGACCGATCGCCGCCTGCAGACGGGCGAGGATGGCGCCGGCTCCGGCCACTTCCGGCTCGGTGGGAACATCGCCGGCTCCTGCGGGACGGTCGGTGGGGCGAGCGGCCGGACTGGTAATGTCGTACCGTTCCATGCGGTCACGACCTGTTCGACCTCGCGCGCGGCTCTATCAAAATCGCGTTCGGCCCGCCGGCGTCGGAGGGGGAGGGTCACGCTCGAGAACGCCTCCCAGGGCCGCATCCCCTCCGCGAGGTAGGCGGACCGATAGGCGGCCGCCAGGTCACGGAGCACGGCCCGCAGGGTCAGCGGAGCGGGCAGAGGAGGCACGTCGCCCCCGGCCGCCCACGACCGAAGGTCTTCCGGAGAAACACCGAACCGTTCCTGGACGAGGGTCGCGACTCGTTCGCGCAAGAGGAACGCTGCCAGCAAATATCGATCTTGATGCAACGACGAATAGGCGGCGGCGACGGGATTGACCCTCCACGAATGGTACGGTGGTGCGGCCACCAGATACGGAGGGGAGGCAGAACGGGTCGACCACCACCACGCGAAGGTGGCTGCGACCAAGACGAGAAGAGGGAGACCGAAGGAGAGGTTCGAAACGACCGGTATGTATCCCACGGCGCCTCCCCACGACCTGCGCGTCAGCTCCGGTGGGAGGGCGACCCTTCGACGCCCGGCGGGGCGGAACGCGACCCGTTCGTCGGTCCCCCCTTGGGGGCAGCGGAATTCGACCCCCGGGTGTACAGGTCGCGCAACGGCGGCTCTTCGTAGATCTGGCGGAGGAGCTCGAGCAATTCTCCCTGCTCCACCCCCGAGCCACTTCCGTAGCGGACTGGCTCGTACAGTCGGTAGAGCCGGGCGACTCGGGAGGTGAGGACCCCCATATCGTCCCTCAAGAAGTCGGACAAGAATTCACGGTGGGTCCATTGCGGAGGCAGGCTCAGCCCGTACGCTTTCTGAAGGTCGAGAACGACGCGGTGGTAGGAGTCGCTCACGGCCCGGGCATACTCACCCTTCGCGAGCCGCTTCTCCGCGTCCACCAGGACGGGAATCCTTAGGGTGGGTAGGTCGGTCGAGCGCCAGGAGACCGGGCTCGGAGGGCGAGCTTCGACGGTCGGGGAGGTCGATGGTTCCATAGGTACGAACGGCGTCGCCGACGTCCCGAAGGCCCGCGGGCCTTATGGAGGCTTCTAGGTTCGACTACCCCTAGCGGCGGGCCCCTGCTGAGGAAACTCCCAAGCCGCGCACCACCGATAGGCGCAGCACGACCGGATCCGCCCGGCCGCGCGAGTTATCCGTCGGCGTACTGAAACTTGGTAATTTCGGAATGCTCGACGGGCAGGCGGTCCGCGAGCGCTCCTTTCAATCGTCCCACTTCATCCCGGGTCCAATGCCCGCGCAGGTCCAGCGAAATCGAGTGTCGCCCCTTTCGGTGCGTCCGACGCACGACCACATCCGCATGTTTTCCCTTGAAGTCGGAAAGACGCATGCTGAAAGAGCGGGCCCTCGCGATCGAGTGCCCGTCGTCGCTTTCGAGCGCGGCCAGAAGATGACCTACCGATTCGTCCCTTCCGGGCCGGGCGGAATGCTCGGGGAGGGGTAACCAACCTCCGGGAGAGACCTCCCAGTGGTCGACTCGACGAAACCCGTCTGAGGACATCGCGTGGAGCGTCGCCCCCGTGAGGCGGATCAGATCGGCCGACTCCACGATCTTCCGAAGTCCCACCCACTCCTCGAGTCGCCGCAGTACCGAGGACGTGGCCGTGGGGCCCCGAGCCAGGTCAATCTCCACGTGCGCGTGACTCAGCGGGCGATTCTTCCGTCGTCGCGCCGACCGAGGTCCGCTTATGGGCTGGTTCAGAATCGAGACCGGGCCGATGAGGCCGGGCGCGGAGAGGGCAGGTTCCCGAGAACCGGACACACCGGCCTCGAGCCCGGACGAGAGATGAGACTTGCCACCACCGCGCGGGGGGGCAGGCCCACCCTGAGAGGGGTCGGGCCAACGCGGCCTGGGCACCGGCCCGTTAGTGCCCCTCCGGAGAGCTGGTCCGATGACTCGGAGCGGCTCCACCCCAGCGAAGAGGTTACGACGCCCCCTGGTTTCCCGAATCGACCGATGAGACCACCGATTTGGACTCGGAGTCTCCGGTAGGACGCCCATGACGGAGACCGGCTCGCTTCTGACGTCGCTCGAATGTCGAGCCTGCTGTTCCGAATTCGAACCATCTCACCCGGTCGGGGTCTGCGCGACCTGTGGCCATACCCTGCTCGCCACCTACGACCTTCAACAATGGGACTCGAAGGGGTGGCTCGCCAAGCTGTCGAGACGCCCGGCCACTCTCTGGCGCTACCGGGAGCTTCTACCGGTCCAACGGTCGGAGTCCATCGCCAGTCTGGGGGAAGGATTCTCTCCGATCCTGCGGCTAAAGGAGAGTGCGGATGCCCCGGGAATCCAGTTGCTTCTCAAGGACGATGGGCTCCTTCCCACCGGATCCTTCAAAGCCCGAGGGATGGCGGTCGCGGTGAGTCGGGCGCGAGAGCTCGGGCTCCACGAGTTGTTCGTCCCCAGCGCCGGGAACGCCGGGGTTGCCTTGGCAGCCTACGGGGCCCGGGCCGCATTGCAGGTTCGGGTCTACGTCCCGATGGCTACCGCGGATTCGGTACAGGCGGCCTGTCGAGCCTACGGCGCTAAGGTCCACGCCGTCGGTGAGACGATCCGCGAAGCAGGAGCGTACGCGCGGGAGTCCGAAAAAGGTCGGGGGTCGTTCGACATGTCGACCCTTCGCGAGCCTTACCGAGTGGAAGGAAAAAAGACGATGGGGCTAGAGATCTTCGAACAGTCCCCGGACGGAGAGATGCCCGATGCGATCGTCTACCCCACGGGGGGCGGGACCGGTCTGGTCGGAATGTACAAGGCGTTCACTGAACTTCGATCCGCGGGTCTCCTAGCAAGGATTCCACGACTGTACGCCATTCAACCGGACGGCTGCGCACCGGTCGTGCGCGCGCTTCGAGAGGGGTCGGCGACCGTGACTCCCTGGGACCAACCCGCGACGGTCGCGCCTGGGCTCATGGTTCCGGCCCCGTTCGCCTCGGAGCGGATTCTGGAGTCCGTTCGCGAAAGTCACGGTGGGGGCGCAACGGTAAGCGACGATGCCCTGATCGATGCGATGCTCACCCTCGCGTCGTCGGAGGGGGTGTCCGCCTCCCCCGAAGGCGCTGCGCCGTACGCCGCATTGAGCACCTTGATCCATGACGGCCAGATCCACCCAGGGGAAACCGTTCTTCTCTACAACACCGGCTCCGGACTCCCGTTCTCACCCGACCGGCTCCGGAATGCGATCCATACGTAGATCGAGACACCGACTGTCTCACGGAGCCAACGCGAGGCTGCCTCGCCGTCGTCGCTCTCCTCCGGCAATTCATTATCGGGACGAGGCTGCGGCCGTTCCACCGAGGAGTCGGCATCGGTAATCCGAGCGGGTACCGAGGAACTTGGAAGGTGGGCTTACGAGAGCAATCGTATGGACGAGATACGGACCACCGGAGGGACTCCTCCTCGCCGAAGTGCCGAAGCCAACCCCCCGGAACAATGAGGTTCTGATCCGGATCCGAGCGACTACGGTCACCGCGGGAGACTGCGAGCTCCGGGGGCTCCAACTCTCCTTAGGGCTCAGGCTCCTGGTGCGAATCCTCATGGGGCCGACCAAGCCACGACGCAAGATACTGGGGCAGGAGTTCGCCGGCGAGGTGGAGTCGGTCGGCCAGACCGTGACCCGATTCCGGAAAGGGGATCGTGTATTCGGAACTACCGGATTCGGTTTCGGCGCTTACGCCGAGTATCTTTGCCTCCCCGAAAAATCCAACGGGCGGGCGCTGGCGAGAATGCCGACCAACGTAGGTTTCAATGAGGCTGCGGCGGTTCCTACGGGAGGACTGGAAGCATTGCACTTCCTCCGGAAAGCTGGCGACCTGAGGGGGCAAAGGGTCCTGATCATTGGCGCTGGCGGCGGGATTGGTACCTTTGCGGTACAGTTGGCCAAGCACTTTGGAGCGGAGGTGACAGCGGTAGACAGCCCCGGCCGACAGGACTTCCTAAACTCGATCGGTGCCGACCGAGTCGTCGATTACACTCGGGAAGACTCCACTCAAGTAAGTGAAAGCTACGATGTCATTTTCGATGTCGTCGGCAAGAGTTCGTTCTCTAATTGCATCCGCGCGTTAACCGAGAAGGGGTTCTACCTCCTCGGTAACGCAACTCTTTCGTCGAAGGCCCGGGGTCTGTGGACCTCGATGCGCGGAACGAAGAAGGTGATTTTCGGGGCGGCCGCCCAACGATCCGAGGACCTAGTTTTCTTGGGAGGACTCATCGAGTCGGGGAGGATTCGGTCGGTCGTGGACCGAACGTATCCGTTGGAACAGACCCCGGCCGCCCATGGTTACTTTGAATCCGGACGAGCCCGAGGGAAGATCATTATCGCCCCCTAACAATTGAATTCATGGAAGCACTGGCCATTCGGCTCGAATTTCCCAGTAGACCAGGATCGAATTCGAATCTCCCAACGGAGAATATTGGGTGCAACGATACTTACACGTTACTTCGGCGAAACGAAATCTTCCAGAGTGCGCGGCAGGAACCCCTTTCCTAGAGAGTTGGAGCGTTGGCTTGGGGCCGTTGGTGAACGCCCCCGTCGTTTCCCCGACTCCCATCCTTCCCAAAGAGGGGGTTTGTAAAGGGACCCCTACCCACTCACCGCAAATCGACCTGGTGCCCAATGGGTTGGAAACATTTGGGTGCAAAAGTCTGCTCGCCAGTTTCGGAAGAAAGTGGTCGGGCCGCACGGCCTTGGACCCGTCCGCTCATCGAGGGTGAATGCGTTCAGGGGTTACGGCCCCGCGGCTCACTCGCCGGCAACGGTATTTACCGGATCGTGTTCGAAGCCTCGTGACCCTCCCCGACCGGGACGGATACGTGCGAGTCCGAGGTAAACGGCTCTACTACCGGCGGGTCGGAAAACCAGTCCGAGGGACTGTCCTCGTGCTTCACGGCGGGCCGGGTTCTACCCACGAATACCTGACGCCTTTGGCCGATCTGGCCGGGGTCGGCTACGAGTTGATCTTCTACGACCAACTAGGCTGTGGTCGGTCGGAACGGCCGCCGAACTATCGCGACTACACCATCGTCGCCAACGCCGATGACGCCGACGAGCTACGGCGTCGGTTGCGTCTCCGCCGGGTCCATCTGTTTGGCCACAGTTATGGGGGCGCCCTGGCCCTCGAGGCTGCGGTTCGTCACCCACGCGCGTGGAGATCGCTCGTCGTGTCGGGTGGCTACGCCTCGATGCAGTCGTTATGGAAGGCGCGCCGCCTTCGTGTTTCTCAACTTTCCCCGCCCAATCGGCGGGCATGGCTCCGAGCTGAGCGAACTGGGGTTTCGACGGCCGCACTCGCCCGCGCGGGCGAGGAGTTCCGAAGGCGGTTTACGGAGCATTCGGCTATCCGACGGTATGAAGTGTGGTTGTCCTTCAGCCATGTAAATCCGCGCATTCTCAAGGCGATGGGTTACTCGGCACCCAGGGTATGCGACGAGGGATTTCGAAGTGGGACGATGGCAGGATGGGACATTACCCGGGAGATCTCTCGGCTCCGGATGCCCGTTCTCATAACGGCGGGTCAGTTCGACCACGTCACCCCGGATTGCGCACGGGAGATCCACCGATGCGTACCCCACTCTCGACTGGTAATCGCTCGGGGGGAAGGCCACCAGCCATTCTTCGAGAGCCGGGACCGTTACATTTCGCTGCTGGAGAACTTCTTCAACCAAGCGAGCTGAGACACCAAGGGTGCAGGGAGCTTTGGCCCAACCCCGCAGGCCGCAATCCGTCTTTCAACCATCGTCGAGGACCCCCGCCGAATGAACGGCACAGGGGGCAAGAAGTCCGACAGCGCGGGATACGGTCAACGAATGGAACGTTCCAGGGCCAACAATCCCGGTGAGGGTTGGGAAGGGTCAACCCTAGACCACACTAGCCAAACGGGGGTGATTTTCCATGCCGAGCCTCTTGCCCCTTCGTGCGAATTGGTGGGCCGATTAGGGATCTTACGGGATACCACGTGAGCGTCCCTCCGGCTGAAATGTCCGGTCCAACGTACGGAACGGGGACGA
>JAKIVW010000030.1:0-5956 GCA_022750355.1 Thermoplasmata archaeon | reverse complement strand
CCACCATGACTTGGACTCATACCGCGCTCGTCCTCCGGCCGGTCTGGAACCCCTCCCGGTAGTCGCCGAACCGGGAGGGGTACCCCTCGTTCAGGGTGGGCTGGCGAGGTGTCCTGGCAGAATGTCCCCGATGTAGAACCACGCCGCGATAGCGGCCAGGCACATGAAAATCGGGAACCACATCGCCAACAGGTACACGTAGTAGGGGAGGTGGAACCGGGGATTCGCAGCTCCCTCGCCGTCCTTCGCGGTGGGCTCCGCTCGGTCCGAAATGGGGCGCAGGCTCAGCGAGACCTTCGCGAATGTGGGTCCCGGGTGGTCGAGGTACCAGTCCACTATCAGGGCGGCGGGAAGGGAGAAGACGCCGGCGGCCGCGAAGGCACCATACAGAAGGAAAGTCTCGAGCGGATCCTTGGTGAGCCCCAGTACACCGGGTGACACCAGGGTCGTGTAGCCCCAGTAGCCATACCACGCGGTGATGACTCCGGCAACGAACCCGAACAATCCCGCGTATTCGAGCTTCAGGCCGTAGAACGCCACGATGCTGTAGACGACCAGAACCATCCCGAACAGTGTTGTGATGTCGCCGAAGAAGATATTGTAAGAACCGAGCCCATCGGACAGAAGGAAGGGCCAGGTAAACTCCGTAAAGAGGCCGAGGGCCAGGGCAAGGAATCCGATGATTCCTGCGGGGATCGCCGACCCTTTGATACTCGATCGGAGCTGGGCCGGGTCATTCCGGAGCAGGCTCATGAAGCCCCGGATGGCGGTGTAGGTCAACACCACCGCACCGGCGAGAATCAGTGCGACAACAAAGCCCAGGTCATCGACAAACGGTGTAAACCCCATGGTTGCTCAACCTTCCGGCATCTCTGCCTGCGGTTGGATCGTGGTGGGGCTGATAAAATCGCGGTCAGTTCAAATTGACGTGAACCTACAGGGACACCAAGTTGAACGGCGTAAGGGCCTTCGCTGGACCGACGGGCACCGCGAGAAACTCCATCTGGAAATCCCCGGAACGGGCCGCTCGAATTCTAACCCGAGTGGGCAGTCGTGGCTGAAATCCACCGTGCGCCCAGTAATGTCGGGGGAGCCCGCATTTCCGGCGTCTCGCAGACAGTTTGTGTTACCGACGCACGAGTTCTGACGTCACGCCGACCTCTGCCTCACGAGGGGGGCTACGTGAGTGCCCAGGAGTTCGATCGATCGCATCATTTTCAAATGTGCGAGCGACGAGACTCCCATTTGGAACGTCACGCGCGAGATGCCGCCGAGGGCCTCGTTAACGTACAGGATCTTCTTGGCCACCGTCTCGGGGTCGCCAATCATCAGCGCCCCCGTCGGCCCACGTTGGGCGTCGAAATGCGCTCGGGTGGTGGGGGACCACCCGCGCTCTTTGCCGATCTCGGTGAAGGTGTAGGCGTACCCGGGGAAGAAGTCGTCCGCTGCCTGCTCGGTCGTCTCGCCCACGAACCCGATCGAGTGTAGGCCGACTGTGAGTGCCTCGGCCGGGTGACCCGCCCGCCGGCCAGCCTCGCGGTACAGGTCGACCAGCGGGCGGAAGCGCGCTGGCTCCCCTCCGATAATAGCGACCATGAGGGGTAGGCCAAGCGTCCCGGCCCGAGCGAACGAGGAGGGGGTGCCGCCCACCCCTACCCAGATTGGTAGCGGGTCCTGGAGAGGCCGCGGGTAAACCGCCTGGCCCGTAAGGGCAGGTCGATGGTGCCCCGACCAATGGACTTGGGTGCTCGCCCGAATGGCAAGAAGGAGGTCGAGCTTCTCCGCGAAGAGGGAATCATAATCTTCGAGTGCGAGACCGAACAGGGGAAAGGCGTCTACGAACGACCCCCGGCCGGCGACTATCTCGGCTCGGCCGTGCGAAATGAGGTCGAGGGTTGCGAATTCTTGGAACACTCGGACAGGGTCAGCGGCGCTGAGCACCGTGACCGCACTCGTGAGACGTATCTTCTTCGTCCGCGCGGCCGCCGCGGATAAGATCACTGCCGGCGCGGAGTCGAGGAACTCGGCTCGGTGGTGCTCCCCGATCCCGAAAACGTCGAGGCCGACTCGGTCGGCAAGTTCCATCTCTTCAAGGAGATTGTCGAGCTGCTCTACAGGACTGAGGCGGACGCCGGTGCTCGGATCGAGAATATTGGCCGCAAAGCTATCGACTCCTAGTTCCATGGTTGGTTTACCTGGTCCATCTGGGAAGCTCCGATTGGGAGTCGACGAAGTCGACTTGGGCCTAATTACCTAGCCCGCGACGCACCTCGCGAGCGCCGCAGAAGGGTTCACAACGCTTGACCAAGTCCTCAACTGGCCGAATTTGAACAAGGTTGCGATTAGTCTTGCGAACGGCCACGGCCAGTCGAAGCCCCGAGACCGGTCTGGATTGCCGGGGGGTTCGGAGCTTAGGATATATCGGTCAATCCGGTCAACTTTTCCATTATGGTTGGGCCGGGAAGCCCGCTTGCGGGGGCCGGCGGGCTCGGGTTCGATTGGGTGGTGGTTGGAAAACCTCCAGTTTCGGTATCCGGACCGATAGAGGCACGTCAGAAGCGGATACGTCGATGGGGAGCACCCCTGAGTGCGATTTTCATGGGCACGGTGATCGGATACGTCGCGCTTCAACAAATCGCGCCGGGGTTTCCAACATGGCCCCCCGGAGGTCGCGTCGAGATCTGGATTGGAATTGGCGTCCCTGTCGGCCTCGCCGAATTTTACTTTTTTCGATGGTACTTTTCATTCCTTGCGAGGGCCACCAATCTTCAAGTAAGTCGAATCTCGGTCTCGAATGGAGAACTCCACATTGATCCGGTAGGGAGGCCGGAGTATTCTGTTCCGTTGAAACGAGTCGTCCTTTCGAAGGCCGCCGTCGGGCAAGGTTGGTTCCGACTCACGATTCCCGCTGGTAAGTTTGTTCCTAGCTTTCTTGTTCCTGGCAATGTAGCTTCTTTGGTGGCCGCTGAACTACCGAGGCGAGGCTAGCACTGGGCACGGTGGATCTCGTCGATCCCGGCCGATCCCCCTCGAGCTGGCCGTCGGTGAAATCAGTCTTGGACTCCCGTTGCCCCGGATTGCGCGATCCAAAGTTGCCGGGCGTGGCGTGGGCGACATCCCGACAACCGGGGGGCCAATGTCCGGCTTCCACGGTTTGCCTCGTCAACCCAACCATTGATGAAGTGCAGGGCCTTCTGGGCTGGGGGAACGAAGGCGAGCGGACGTTCCATTATCTGTGGAATCCGGTAAGGAGGAGACCCGGGGCCTCGGACACTCATTAGGCAATCGAGAGTTCCGGAATCTCTTCGGGTCGAGCACAGCCTCGACCTTCGGTGCGGCAATTTCGCTGGTTTCCGTCAGCTGGATTGTCTATCACTACACCGGAAGTACTCTCGACATCGCCTTCCTCGGTCTCACGGGCATCATCCCGGGAGTCGTCTTGGGACTCCTCGCGGGTGTCGTCGCCGACCGGTACAACCGACGTTCGCTGATGGTTACGGCAGACCTCGCGCGAATGTCCGGAATGGCCGTCCTGACGGTGTTCCTGTACGTGGTTGGATTCTCCTTTCCGCTCGTCCTGGCAATCATGATTCTCGTGAATTGCTTCTCGGCCCTATTCACACCCTCGAGTCAAGCGATCCTCTCGAGCCTCGTCTCGCAGACGTCCCTGGAAGATGCGAACGGCCTCCTCTGGTCATCGGGAGGGGTGGCTTCGAGCGCAGGGTCGGCCGTGGGCGGGATTCTGGTCGTCCTGTTGGGGGCCGTCTGGGGCCTGGGAATCAATGCGCTAACGTACGCGCTTTCGGCCGTGTTCCTAATCCAGATTGCGAGCGAATTGGGAAGGCCGAAGCAGGAGGCGGGCCGCGCTCCCACTTCAATCCGGAAGGACTTCTCCGAGGGTATGAATTGGGTCGTTCGGCGACCGGCCATTTTGCAGGCCACCTTCGGATTCTTGCCAATCTTCTTCCTTTCCTCGATAGTTAGTCCCTTTTTCGTAGTCTACGCAGCCAGCCGATTTGGCGGAAACGCAGCCGTCTACGGCGCCTTGGCGGCCTGCCTGGCGGGAGGCACTGCGGCGGGGTCGCTCATTGCCGGGCGGTTCCCCGGGCGTCGGATCGTTGGGCCATTGATGGGCGTATGCATTCTGATCGAGTCAGGGGGGTACACACTCCTCGCCCTTTCGGCCGTCATCCCTCTCTCGCTCCTAGGAGCCCTCTCGGCAGGGATGGCCCTCGGGTTTGAGGCAACGATTTACTACGCGACGATGCAGCGCATCGTTCCCCGAGAGCTTCTGGGGAGGGTTCTGAGCATCGGGGATTTCGGCGCTTTCGTCGCGATTCCCGCAGGATTGGTGGCGGGGGGGTTCTTGATTGCACGGTACGGGATCGAACTGTCGTTCCTGGCGGCGGGTATTGGTATCTTTGTGTGCGGGGCGGTTCTTCTCTCCTTGCGGGGATTCCGAGCCTTTGGCCAGTCGGACTGACAAACTACGAGAGGATTTCCGGGCCCCTCGCGGTCAACGGTGGGGTCCTTCCGCCGGAGGCCGGTGCAAGAACAGCAAATTGAGAATCATCCCCGAGCGTTGAGGGGCTTGATCACACTCGAACCCGACCTGGGTGAATTTGGGTGCAATCAGCTTTGCACTCACCAAAGCGAGCGATGGGGTCCATCCTGTCAGGGGGCATCTAATCGCTGGAGAGGTGCGGTTCCTCTTTGCGACAGGGTGGCGAGGCTAGGTTCGGGATCCCTTGCGGGACTCGAATTGTTGGTATACCGTTGCGCGATCACCGAACATGTAGAAGCGGACAGCCTTCCGGTCGAAATGGTAGATTCCCCTCCACCTTCCCACCGTCAGTCTCCAGAATCCTTGGTGACCTCTCATCTGCTTGATCAGGAGCTGCGGAGACGGATGTGTGGGGTTTTCGCCGACGAGACCGACAGCGAATACAAAGCGCAACTGCGCACTTCGCGGGAGCCTGGCCAGGTCTCGGGCGGCTTCTGACTTGAATACGACGGGAAATGGCACGTTAGAGGTCCAACCGACGCCTAACCTCGGCTAGTGAGAGGTCTGGCTGCCTCGACCTGCGCTCGATCTCCTTCCAAAAGCTGGCCGGCGGGTTGGATTCGATGAAATCGAGAATGATTTCGTCGTAGCTCTTCCCACCCACACGATAGGCTTGGAGGGCGTGTAGAGTCGAAGGCCGAACTGGGACGCTCGTATACCTCGTTGCTGCGGCCATGGGGTTTTCACACTAATTACTCTAATAAGTCCTGCGTCCCCAGTGAATGACGCCCCGGCCCCGTTTCCCCATGGGCCGATGAACGTATGGGAGGCGTATCGTCCTCTGGCCTCCGAGATTCGTCTAGCCCTCGATTCTGTGTGCAGTCACCTTTACACCCCCATTGTCGAACTCGGATTCTAACGTCCTTCAATGCACGGAGGGCGCGAAGTGAGATCAGTAGGTTTTGACCGTGTGACCGGTAAACTCCCCAACGCTAGCGGCGGAGGCCAAGAGATGCGGACCGAGTCACCGAAGGATTCCTGTGAGAAGAAGGCAATTCCGTCTACTTGGCGTAAGTCGCTTGTTTACCCTCGAGCGGGGCTGGGCGGTTCCATTGATTTCGTCCCGAGCGATAACCTCCGAAGCTTCTCTTTTGATAGGCGATCGGAATCCCGGAGGAACTTCCGGACTTCACGAAGCCTCCTGACCGGAGCTCCTTTCCAGCCTCCGGCGAAGGGCATGAGTAGTGTCCGGGCCCCCGTAATTCGAAGTATGACATCGCTGAAGCTTTCGCCGTCTTTCTTCAATGATGCGAGGGCATCATAGGCATCCGCGGAGATCTCGACTGTTTTCACTGACACAGTTTTGGTGAAGTGATCTCACCTACTTGAACCCACACGACTGGGAATGCCATGAAAGGTGGCTCGAGGGACACGTTGTCCAAGGTCTCTCGG
>JAKIVW010000155.1 GCA_022750355.1 Thermoplasmata archaeon | reverse complement strand
CGCTAGCCCCGCGGGGATAGCCAAGCCCGGAAACGGCGCAGGACTTAAATGCCGGTTCACCGGCGAAGAGATCCTGTCGCGTAAGGCGTACGCCGGTTCAAATCCGGCTCCCCGCATCGCCGCACCCCGGTCTCCCAGGACGCGAACTTCTTCCCCCTCGGAGGCGTAGCGCCGTCGTGCGTCGCTCGGATCTCATCCGCCGCCTGGAAACCGTCCCCCCGTTCGCGCATCCGCGTTCGGACCTCGAACAGCTGGTCACGCCCTCGGAGGCGTCCGTCGAACTGCTCGACACGGCCCGGCGCACCGTCGGGCTGGAGGATTCCGCGGTAACCGACCTCGGATGCGGGACCGGCCGTCTGGCGATCGGGGCCGCGCTGCTCGGCGCCGCACCGGTCGTGGGAGTCGACGTCGACCCCGAGTCGCTCACCGTGGCCCGAGCCGCAGCGAAAGCCGCCAGCGTGACGGTCGAGTTCGTCGAGTCGGACGTCACCGGATGGGACACGCCCACCGACGTCGTCGTAATGAACCCGCCATTCGGGGCCCAGCGCCGGCACGCCGATCGGCCGTTCTGGGACGCGGGGTTCCGGGTCGCCCGGCGGGCCGTCTTCGCATTCTCGCTCGCCGAGTCCCGAACCTTTATAGCACGCCGGGCGGTCGCACGCGGCGCCCGTATCATCGAGACACACCCGATCCCGTGGAGCTTGGCGCGGAGCCTTCCGCACCACACCCACGCTCGGGTGCCGATCTCGGTCGACCTATGGGCGATCGAGACCGGTGTGGAACCATGAGTGACCCTGAACTGCCGAAGCTCGTCCTGCCCGGAGATTACCTCGGCGCCGCGGAGGAGTTCCTCCCCGGCCGGGGCACGTACGAGAACCGGGGAAGGATCTACGCCTCGCTCCTGGGCACCCCGCACCTCGACGCGCGCGATCGCAGCATCCGGGTCGAGGCCCGCAACGGGATCCCGGAGATCCAGGAAGACGACCTGGTCTACGCGCGCGTGGACGAACTCAAGACCGCGATGGCGATCTGCACGATCCTCTCGACCGGGACCAGCACCCGCACGGTCCCCGGCGCTCCCGAGGGGACGGTCCACATCTCCAAGGCCAAGGACGGGTACACCGAGAGCCTCTCCGGAGAGTTCGCGGTCGGGGACATCATCGTCGCTCGCGTGCTCCAGGCCCACCCGTCCGTCAAGCTGACCACCGCCCCGGCGCCACTCGGGGTCGTCGCGGCCCGCTGTCAGGTCTGCCACGCGCTCCTCCGGATCGGACCGAAGGAACTGGTCTGCCCTCGGTGCGGTCACACCGAGCACCGCAAGCTCGCACAAGTGCCCCGATCGGGTGCGCCGGGGCGGAATGACGGATCCCCTCCCTAACGAAGAGGCGCGCCTCGCCCGCCTCGTCCGGGCCCACGACCGTTGGCGCGGCCGCGAGGTGTTCAACCTCCTCGCCAGCGAGAACGCGGTCTCCCCCACCGCCCGGAAGTACCTCTCGAGCGACCTCGCCGGCCGTTACACGCTCCCGCTGGAGACCAACTTCCACGGCGAGACGATCGACAACAGCTACACCGGCACCCGGTACACGGACCAGATCGAGACGCTTGCGAACGCGGCGGCCGCGCGGGTGTTCCGGGCCCGGTTCGCGACGACCCGACCGCTGTCGGGCCATATCGCCGCCCTCTCGGCGCTCGTCCCGCTCCTTCCGCCCAAATCCCGGATCCTCGCCATCGCGCCGGACGAGGGGGGATACGACGGGTACGCGCCGGGATTCATCCCCAGCCTCTTCGGGTACACCGTTCGGCCGCTACCGGCCGATGGCCCCGGTCTGTCGGTCATCGCCGAACATGCGGTCGAGACGATCCGACGCGAGCGACCGAACGCGGTGGTCCTCGGTCAGAGCTTTTTCCTCTTCCCCTACCCGCTCCGCGAGATCGCCGAGGCGGCCCACGCCCTGGATGCCCTCGTCTTCTACGACGCCTCGCACGTGCTCGGGCTGATCGCCGGTGGTGAGTTCCAGGACCCGATCCGGGAGGGCGCGGACGTCGTCTACGGGAGCACGCACAAGTCGTTCCCGGGCCCTCAGGGCGGCCTCCTCTACACCGACCGCGAGGACCTGTTCGCCCAACTCGACCCCGCGCTGGTCTGGCGGATCTTCGACAACGCGCACTGGAACCGGATCGCCGGTCTCGGGCAGACCCTCCTCGAATTGGAGCGGTGCGGCGCGGAGTATGCGCGGACCGTGATCGCGAACGCCCAGGCGTTGGGCCGCTCGCTGACCGACCTCGGCGTGCCGCTGGTCGCCGAGGAGCTCGGATTTACGCGGTCCCACCAGATCCACCTCGACCGGCCCCGGCTCGAGAAGACCGCGGGGGTGCGCAGCGGCGAGCTCGCGCGCCGGCTCGAGCGCCAACGACTCCTCATCGACCTGGTGGGCCGGATCGGGACGGCGGAGGTCACTCGTCTCGGACTCACCCCGGCCGAGATGCCCCGGATGGCGGAACTGATCGTACGCGCGGGACTCCGGTCCGAATCCGTGGCCAAGGAAGTGCTCGCGTGGCGAAAGACGTACCGCGGCCTGCGATTCGCCTAAGCGAACGACGTCGGGCATCGGAATGGAAAACCGCTTCCCACGGTCGTGAATGGTGGAACTCCAGTGAAACGTCCGATCGCGTTGACCGGAACCCCCGGAACGGGCAAGACCAGTGTCGCGCGCCGGCTCACCGGGCTGCGCGCGGTCGAGGTCGCGGAGCTTGCCCGACGCTGGGGACTCGCCCGGACCCGATCGGGCACGGTCGAGGTCGACCTCCGCGGTCTCGTCCGGGCCGCGAAAGCGCCCGGAGCTTGGAACGGGGTCGACGTCGTGGTCGGACACCTCTCCCATCTGCTCGGACTCCGGGACGTCGTCATCCTGCGCTGCCATCCGATCGAGCTCGACCGACGTCTCCGCCTCGCGCCCCGGGGCGGACTTCGCGGGCGGACCGAGAATGTCGCCTCGGAGGCCACGGACGTGATCCGCTGGGAAACGGCCGGTCGCGGCCGACGCGTCTACCAGATCGACACCACCGACCGGACCGTCGCGTCCGTGGCCGCCGATGTGGTCCGGTTCGAACGGTCGCGACGACCCGGACCCGCGCTCCGGATCGCGTGGCTCGAGGACCCCCGGGTCACCGACTATCTTTTGGACCGGGCCCGATAGGGACGGGCGATGGTGCTCGAGGAGTACCGGGCCCGCGTCGCCCCCTACGTCGCCCGGCTCGCGCGGCCGTTCCTCGGTTGGCGACCCGACCGTCTGACCTGGCTGGCCCTCGGCCTGGCTGGCGGCGCGGCGATCCTGGCGGCGCTCGTCCGCTGGACGACGCCGCTGCTGTTCTTGCCGGTCGCGCTCCTCATTTTCGGGAGCGGTCTCTTCGACGTACTGGACGGAGCGGTGGCGCGGGCCACCGGACGCACGTCCGTGCGCGGGGACTTCCTGGACCACGTCTTCGATCGGTACGCCGACGTCATCGTACTGGGGATCGCCGCCTCGGGCTACGTGAACCCCATCCTCGCCCTGCTGGCGCTCGTGAGCCTGCTGTTGGCGAGCTACATGGGAACCCAGGCCCAGGCGCTCGGGCAAGGTCGACTGTACCGAGGGTTGCTGACTCGCGCCGACCGATTGGTGGGCCTGGCGCTCGCGACCCTGATCGAGTTCGACTTGTCGCTCCCGTGGCCGTGGGCGATGTCGGCCATGCAGAGGACGGTTCAGAAATCCA
>JAKIVW010000029.1:8162-15140 GCA_022750355.1 Thermoplasmata archaeon | reverse complement strand
GACACCCAGCTCGGAGGGACCGACATGGATACCGCGATCACCGACTGGATCGCGGCCGAATTCCAAAAGGAGTCGGGTGTCGACGTGCGCAAGGACAAGATGGCGACCCAACGGGTCCGGGACGCCGCCGAGAAAGCCAAGATCGAGCTCTCCTCGACGCTCGAGACCCAGATCAACCTCCCCTTCCTGACCGCCACGGCCGACGGGCCGAAGCACCTGGCCCTCACGCTCTCGCGCGCCAAGCTCGAAGAGCTCGTTCGTCCCATCGTCGATCGCTGCCGAGCGCCGGTCGAACAATCGATCAAGGACGCGAAGCTCGCGAAGGATCAGATCGAGCGGATCGTCCTGGTCGGGGGCCCGACCCGGATGCCGATCGTCCAAAAATTCCTCGAACAATCGATCGGGCGACCGATCGAACGTGGGGTCGACCCGA
Source organism: Thermoplasmata archaeon (assembly GCA_022750355.1). Taxonomy (GTDB): domain Archaea; phylum Thermoplasmatota; class Thermoplasmata; order Lutacidiplasmatales; family UBA184; genus Lutacidiplasma. The sequence goes on along the minus strand of JAKIVW010000029.1, from coordinate 14,707 downwards.
TGGAGTGCGTCGCCATGGGCGCGGCCGTCCAGGGGGGAGTCCTCGCGGGCGAGGTCAAGGACGTTCTGCTGCTGGACGTGACCCCGCTGTCGTTGGGTCTCGAGACGATGGGGGGCGTGTTCACGAAGCTCATCGAACGCAACACGACCATTCCGACCCGGAAAAGTCAGACCTTCACGACCGCCGCGGACAACCAATCCACGGTCGAGATCAAGGTGTTCCAGGGCGAACGGCCGATCGCATCGGACAACGTAGCGCTCGGCAGCTTCCTGTTGACCGGGATCCCTCCCGCCCCGCGCGGGGTCCCCCAGGTCGAGGTCAGCTTCGACATTGACGCCAACGGCATCCTGAACGTGAGCGCGAAGGACCTCGCGAGCGGGCGCAAACAAGGGATTACCATCTCCGCGTCCAACAAGCTATCGAAGGACGACGTTCAGAAGATGGTCCGGCAGGCCGAGGAGTTCGCGGACCAGGACAAGGCGAGGGCGGAACTGATCACCCTCAAGAACGCGGCCGAGTCGTTGGCCTACGAAGGCGAGCGCGTCCTCACGGACTCGAAGGACAAGCTGGCGGAATCCGACGCCTCGGAAATTCGGACCAAGATCGCCTCCCTGCGCGAGACCCTCGCGTCCAAGGACCCGAACCCGGACGAGATCCGTTCCAAGACCGACGACCTGACGAAGTCGCTCCACGCGATCGCCGCGAAGCTCTACCAGGCCGGCGCGTCGCCCCCGCCCGCCGAGGGGGACGCCCCGACGGCACCCCCAGAGGAGAGCCAGGGTACCTCCCCCCCCGGCGCGTCGGGCTCAGGCCCCGTCGACGCGGACTTCAAGGTCGTGGACAAGGACAGTAGCGCCGGGGACGGCAAGGCGTAGTCCCCCGAGCCTTTACGACGGGGTCGGGTGCCCTTCGAGCGGTCGGGGCCAGCGCCGACCCTTCGCCGGACCGATGTATTCGATGTCCGGTCGGATGAGGCGATTGTCCGCGGCCTGCTCCAATGCGTGGGCGGTCCATCCGGCCGTTCGCGCGACCGCGAACGTCGGGGTGAAAAGGGCGCGAGGCAGGCCCACCGACTCGAGGACGACCGCGCTCCAGAATTCGACGTTGGTGTAGAGCTTGGCCCGCGGGTGGGCGGCTCGCAGGGCGACCAGCGCCGAGCGTTCGACCGCCTCGGCCAGGGCCAGCCGCGTCGGCTCGGCCACGCGTTGGGCGATTCCGTGCAGCACGACCGCCCGCGGGTCATCGGCCTTGTAGGCGCGGTGACCAAACCCGAAGAGGACCTCGTTCTGGGCGATTTTGGATGCGATCCATTCGTCGGCTTGGTCGGGCTTCGCGATGGCGTCGAGCATGTCGGACACACGACTCGGCGCGCCACCGTGCACCGGCCCTTTGAGGACTGCGAGCGCGGCCGTCGCCGCACTCGCGAGGTCCGACTGGGTCGAGATCGCGGTCCGGAGCGCGAAGGTCGAGGCGTTCATGCCGTGGTCGGCCAGGAGCACGAGGTAGCTCTCGAGAGCGGAGACCCGTTCGGGGGTCGGGCGCTCGTCCGAGAGCATCGCGAGATAGTTGGCGGCGTGGGACCGGGTGGGCTGGGGGTCGACCGGGCTCTCACCTCGAGCCCGCCGGACGAACCGGGCCAACAGGACGGGAGTCTGGGCGATGAGACGGTACCCCTCGTCGATCGTCGGAGGGTAGGCGAAACTCCCGTCTCCCATCGCCGAAAGGATCGTCCGAAGCGCCTCCAGCGGTGGGAGGGTGGGCTCCAGGGCGTCCACCACCTTCTCGACCGCGGGCGAGGGAGTCTGATAGCGGCGGAGCGCCGCCACCACCTCGGGGGACGGGTCCGCGCCCGGCGGGTCGCCTCGGAGGATCAGGTGGACGGCGGATTCGTACGGGATTCCCGGTACGATGTCACGGACGTCGAATCCGCGATAGACCAGGTCGCCCGTTTCCCCACCCACCCAGGAGATCGATGAGCGGTCGACCACGATGTGGTCCAAGCCCTTGGCGATCGGGGTGGGGACGGACACGCGATGGCGGAAGCCTGACGCCCCTTAGCCTCGACGCCCGACGGTCCGCGGCAACAAGGCTAAACCCACCACCCCCGTCGGTTCCCCGATGGTGGACACCCCGACCACGCTCGTCGAGCGTCTCCTCGGCCAGCGGGTGACGCTGACCCTCAAGGACACCCGCCAGATGACCGGCACGCTTCTCGGCGTCGATGAACATCTGAACCTCGTGCTGGACAACGCGGACGAAACGACCTCCGAGGTCAGTCGCCATCTGGGACGCGTCGTTCTGCGGGGTTCGAACGTCGTCACTCTTCACGCCCCCCAGGGAACGAGCGCGAAGGTCAACTGAACGTGCCCGCGCGTCCTCCGCCCCCCGAGAATGTTCGCCCCCGACCGAAAGGAGAGGCCCTCGCCGTCCTGAAAGTACTCGCCCATGACGGTGCCGACTCGACCCCGGTCGTCCTCACCTCGGGAGAGGTCGGGGAGCGGATCGGCGTGAGCCAACAGGCGGCGGACCGATACCTCGTGGCGCTGGAGCGCAAAGGGTTGATCACCCGGGCACTCGGACAACGCCGACAGCGCCTTCAGTTGACGCCGGCCGCGATGGCCGTCCTGCGGACCGAATACCATTCCTATCGTCGAATCTTCGAGGGCCCCTCGCGCCTCTCGTTTACCGGCAAGGTGGCGAGCGGCCTCGGGGAAGGTCGGTACTACCTCAGCCAACCCGGCTACCTCGTGCAGTTCTCCGAGCGCTTAGGGTATACTCCCTACCCCGGAACTCTGAATGTACGCCTCACCGCCGAAGCGTTGCGCAAGTCGTCCCTGGTCAGTGACTGGTCCGGGCTTCGGATCGATGGATTCCAGGCGAGCGGACGGACGTTCGGCGGGGCCACGTGCTTCGCGGCCCGGATGAACGGGCGGGCCTGCCACCTCATCCATCCCGACCGGACCCACTACAAGGACGTGGTCGAGTTTGTCGCCGCGGACTGCCTCCGCGACAAGCTCCACCTCAAGGACGGGGACTCCGTCACCATCGACCTCGAAGAGTCCTGAGCCCCCTCGACCGGGGGGCCCCTTCGAGGAACGGCGAGCGAACCCTTAACCCCAAGAATCCCTTACCGGGCTCCCGAGAGGTCGAAGACGATCCGCGGGCGAACTTTCTGTCCCTCGGACCTGATGCCCTGAGGCAAGAGTGCGAGTCCTGACGATCGTGGGTATCGTGGCGGTGGTCGCCCTCGTCGGACCCGCGTCGTGGACCGGATTTGTCGACGAGCAACGTCCCCTCATCAGTTGGGGTCCCGCCAACGTCCCGATCCAGCACATCGTCGTGATCATGATGGAGAATCACGCCTACGACAGCTTCTTCGGGAACTACTGTCAGACCGGGGGCGCGTACTGTCCCAACACGACGAACGGGATCCCACCGGGGACGTGTGTCCCCCTCACGCCCACGAATCCGACGGCCGGGTGCACCGTGCCCTACAACTTCACGACGCTGAAGGTCCCGGACATGCTCCACACCTACGTCTCCACCCGAACCGCGATCGACGGCGGCGCCATGAACGGGTTCTACGCCGCGGAGAAGCACACGAACGAGACGTTCGGGCATTGGAACGGCTCGGAGATCCCGATCTACTGGGACATGGCCGAGCAGTACGGGCTCGGGGACGATTTCTTTTCCTCCGTGGTCTCGTGGTCGGAGCCGAACCATTGGTACATGATTGCCGGGCAGGCGCCCGCCCTGTCGGTCAACGCCTCAAAGCACACCCTCGCCACCCCCCTCGAGTTGCACGCCTACCTCAACCAGGCGAACAGCACGCGGACCGTCCAGGACCTGCTCAACCAGACGAATCAGACCAAAACGGTCTCATGGAAGTACTACGATTATGCGCTCCAAACCTACCAAATGGCGATCAACCACGCCCAAGGCACCGGCGCCTACTCGGCGTGGAATCCGTTCCAGGCCCGGGCGGAGACGTACAATTCCTTCGAAGCCGGACACCTGGTCGGTCGATCCCACTTCTTCACGGACCTCAAGGGCCCCTCGTTCCCCAACATTTCCTGGATCATCCCCGAGTCCAACGATTCCGACCATCCTCCCAGCAATCTCTCCCAGGGCCAGCAGTACGTGGCCAGTCTGGTGGACGCGGTCGAGACCTCGTCCTATTGGAAATCGACCGCGATCTTCCTCTCGTGGGACGACTACGGGGGATTCTACGACGGGGTCAACCCGCCGGTCCTGGATTCCCTCGGTCTCTCCATCCGCGTTCCGCTGATCGTCATCAGCCCGTACACTCCCGCCGGCACCGTCGTTTCCGGCCTCGGTTATTTCGAATCGACACTCCACTTCATGGAGTGGCGTTTTCTCAACGATAGTTACCTCGACGCTCGCGACCACAACGCGCCGCTCCCGTTCGACTACTTCAACTTCAATCAGACGGCGCGCGCCCCGTTCCTGTTCCCGACGAACTGGGCCAAGGCGGCGTACCCGATGACGAACAGCTGGCCGCTCCGGGACTACCACGAGATCGACCCGAATGCCTGGAATCCGCTCCCCGGACAACCGGATTCGGACGACGATTGACCCGAACGGGGACCCCGCGGTACCGTCGGGGTGTACGATATTAGGAACCGCCCTCGCTCCGGGCCGGGGACGACGTGACACCCGAATCGCTCGCTCGGACCGTCGCCAGGGACCGACGTCCGGAGCCCGCGGGTCCGACCGACGCCCGACGGTATGTGAACCAGTGGGTCGAGCGTGAGGCGATCGGGGCCGAAGAGGTCTCGGCCTTCGTACTCATTCTCCGGACCCGGGGGTGCTACTGGGCCGACGAAAAAGGCTGCTCGATGTGCGGATACGCCAAGGACACGCTCGGACGCTCGGCCACGCCCGAGGAGCTCGCCGAACAGCTCTCGAACGCGGTCGCTCGCTATCGGAACGAACCGTACGTGAAGGTCTACACGTCGGGGAGTTTTCTGGATGATCGGGAGGTCGACCCGGAAAGTCGCCGACGCCTCGTCGCGGCGTTCTCCGGAAAAGCGCGTCGACTCCTGTTCGAAACCTTGCCCGAGTTCGCCGTCGCGGCGAACCTCGAACCCTTGAAGTCCGAATTCGCCGGTGAGATCGAGGTGGCCCTCGGGCTGGAATCGACCGACCCGACCGTCCTAGGGCGGTATGTCCACAAGAACGCCCCCCCTTCCGAGTATCTCGCCGCCGGGGACCGGGTCCGGGCCCTCGGTCTGCGGGCGAAGGCCTACCTGCTGCTCAAGCCCCCCTACCTCACCGAAACCGAGTCGCTGCGGGACGTCGTTCGCTCCGTCGGCGAGGCGGCCCCTCATTTCAACGCGCTGTCGGTGAACCCCGTGCACATCCAGAACGGGACGGTCGTCGAGTGGCTGTTCCGGCGGGGTCGCTACCGGCCCCCGTGGCTCTGGTCGGTCGTCGATGCGCTCCGGGTCGGAGCGAGCCGACGGGGTGAGAGCCGGCTCGTTTCGTTCCCGACGGCCGGCGGACTCCCCCGAGGACCGCACAACTGCGGGGAGTGCGACGCCCGGGTCCTCGAGGCGATCGAGACGGCGTCCCTCCGGCAGGAGTTCGGTCCCCTGGACGACCTCGACTGTTCCTGTCGAACCGAGTGGGAAGTGAGCCGCGCGCTGGAACCGCTCGGAGTCGAGGCGTGAACGACCTCGTCCCGCACCTCCCGAAACACACCGAGTCGACGATCCACCAGTTCCTGCGCGCACACGCCCTCCCTCCGTCCGGTGAGGGGGTCGTTCTCGGACTTTCGGGCGGGATCGACAGCGCGCTGTGCGCCCGCCTGGCCGCGGACGCATTGGGGCGCGAGCGCGTCCTCGGGGTGCTCTTGCCCTCCCACGGTTTCCCGGAGCCCCTTCGACGCGAGACCGAACGCTACGCGGAGGATCTCGGGATCTCCCACCGCACCGTCTCCCTCGAGCGGATCACCGAGGAGTTCCGGACCGCGCTCCCCGAGGTGACGGACCGGATCACGGTCGGCAACACGGTCGCCCGACTCCGGATGACCGTCCTGTTCGCCCTCGCCCGGGACCATCAGCGACTCGTCCTCGGGACCGGCAACAAGTCGGAGCTGCTGCAGGGCTACTTCACGAAGTACGGAGATGGGGGCGCCGACCTGCTTCCGATCGGGGACCTGTACAAGACCCAGGTCCGGTCGCTGGCCGAACAGCTCGGACTTCCGGCCGCGATCCGGGAGCGCCCACCTTCGGCCGGGTTCTGGGAGGGTCAGACCGATGAGGAGGAACTCGGCACTTCGTACGCGGACCTCGACCGCGTGCTGTTCGGCCTCGAACAGCTGTGCCGCCCCGAGGAGATCCACGAACGGACGGGGATCCCCCTCGCCGCCGTCCTCCGGATCGCCGACCGGCTGACCCGCACCCGCCACAAGCGCCGCCCCCCTCCGGTCGCCAAGATCGGCTGGCGGACGGTCGGTCTGGATTGGCGAGAGTAACCTCTATCAACGGCTCCCCCCTGCCCGCGGGTGAGAATCTTTCGGA
>JAKIVW010000029.1:0-8152 GCA_022750355.1 Thermoplasmata archaeon | reverse complement strand
CGACGCCCTAGTCACCTACGACGATGTCGAACGCCTCGCCCGTGCCGAACACTTTGACCCCGAACTTCTGTTCGTGATCCACACCCACCGGGTGACCCGGGACGCGACCCGCCGGTTCTACGTGGTACGGCGCCAGGTCCCCCGGCTCATCTCCGAGTGGAAGCGCGGCCGCTCCATCCGCGACATCGCGGAGGAGTGGCACTTCCCCCCGGTCCTGATGGGACAGCAGATGTTGGGCGAGCTCGGGATCCCCCGGAAGAAGGTCTGGCAGACGTTCCTCCACCCCGAGACCGCCCCGGACCAGCGGATCCGTAAGGAGGTGGACGAACTCCTCGCCGCCGACCGGATCTACTCCCCCGAAGGGATGGAACTCCAACGCGAACGGGGACGGAAGGGCGAGGAACGACTGGCCGCCTGGCTCGAAAAGCACGGGATCGGCTATCGGACCGAGAAGGACCTTCGGGGCAAATACGCGAAGACCCCCGACGCGCTCCTGGACGAGCCGATCGTCCACAACGGCCAGAAACTCGCCTGGATCGAGTCGAAGGCGAATTTTGGAGACGACGTCGAGCTCCGCAAGAATCTGCGGCGCCAGCTGGCGCCCTATACGGAGTTGTTCGGGGAGGGTGGGGTCGTGTACTGGTACGGGTACGTCGACGGAGCCGAGTCCCCGCCGGGGATCCTCCTGTGGGACGCCGACTCCCTCGAGGCGATCACGCCCGTCGTACCGCCGCGTCCCGCGGGATCTCCCGCTGGACACCCGACGTCAGATCACGCTCGACGAGCGCACCCGGTGCGGCCTCCTTCAACCCCAGGATCAGCGCACGACGCGCCCGGCGGCGTGCGGCCTCCCTGAGCTGGCGGGACATCGAGCGACCCAGCAGGTCGCAGTCGGCGCTGGCCCCCGAACGACGCAGCTCCTGAACGAGTTCCATCGCTTCGGGGATCCGGACCGGATCGTTGACGACCACGTACGTGTCGAGCGGCGGTTCGCCGTCCGGCCATCGGCCGGCTCCCTTCAGGAGGATCTCGAGCGTCTGGTCCCCGATCGCGAGACCGGCCGCCGGCGTGGGAGGACCTTCGAACAGCTCGATCAGGTGGTCGTACCGGCCGCCGCCGAACAGCGCGCGTCCGTCTCCCGAGCGCGCGTACGCCTCGAACACGGTGGACGTGTAGTACGCCAGTCCCCGGACGACGGTGGGGTCGTACACGACCCGGTCGGCGAGGCCGGTTTTCTCGGTGAGAGAGAACAGGTGCCGCATCCGGGTGATCCCGGCTCGGCCCGCCTCGTCCAGGCCACGGGTCTCGAGGTCGGCAAGGAACGGTTCGACCCCCGACGGGGCCACGCCCGCGCCCGCGGAGGCGAACAGGGACGCGAGTTCGACGGCGGCCGCCGGGGAGACACCCGCCTGGATGACCTCCCCTTCGAACTCGGCCGGGGGGATCTTGTGATACCGGTCCACGGCCCGGAAGAATCGGCCCATGTCCTGTACCCCGAACAAGCGTCCGATCCCTTCGGCGATCGCCCGGTCGTTGATGCGGAAGGCGTAGAGCCCGATGGCACCCACCTCGTCCAACAGAAGCGCGGCCGTCGCGAGGAGGTCCGCCTCCGCCTCGACACCGGGCACGCCGAGCAGGTCGAGGTTGAATTGGAGGAATTCCCGAGTGCGCCCCGCCTGGGGTTCCTCGTACCTCCAGATCTTGGAAACGGTGAACCATTTCACCGGTAGGGGCTCGGACTTGGCCCGATCCACGAAAATGCGCGCCAGCGACGGAGTGGTCTCCGGCACCAGCGCGACGGGCCGTTCCCCTTTGTCCCGGAACAGCCACGTCTCCGCGGCGATCCCCTCCCCGCTCTTGGTCTGGTACAGCTCGAAGCTCTCGACGCAGGGCCCCTCGAGCTCCGAATAACCGGCCCGACGGGCCGCGGCCCGCATCCGACGGCGGATCTCCGACCGGGCTCCGGCTTCGGGTGGGGGGTAGTCCCGGAACCCTCGCAACAGGCTGAACGGCACGAGCGAGGGACCGGCAGTCCCCCCATATCTACTCCGCGACCCGGCGGATGTCGGGAGGCTCGGACGGAGGGTGGCCGAGGGGGCGGCGGGACGACGGGGCCGGATCGTGGGTTCCGGGGGCCGCTGGGTTCCCCCGCCCCAAGGAGTAAGAACCCCGCGCGCGCTGTCAACCTCCGTGCGGCGTGATTGGGCGAGTGGGGCTTCGGCCCTTCTCGTGACGATTCTGGTCGTCGCCGGATCGGTCGGGCTCCTCCCGAGCACGAACGGCCATCCGGTTCCCGGTGGGACTAGCCCGGAAGTCCAGGGCTCTCCGCCGCCCCGTGGCGGCGCCGACCCTTCCGTGGGTGCCACCACCGGGTCGGCGGGCGCGCCGGTTTCCCCCGACTGGTCGAGTCCCCCGGCCCCCGCGGGGATGGGTCCCGCCGCCAGCCGGACCGCCACCCTCGCCAGCGCCATTGCGTCGGCCGGGGTCCCCCTCCGCGATGCCTTCCTTCCCAATCTCGATGCGCGGGTCTCCGGGCCCTCGGGCGCGACGCACGTCGAGCCGACCTACTCGACCGTTCCCGCTCCGATGGGCATCGCAGACCTCGGACTCGAAAATCAATCGGGAGTGATCGTTCCCACGATCCTCACGACCCCACGGATCGCCGGTACGTTTGCCCCTACCGCGTTCTCCGGGCTCTCCGTCGACTCCGGAGCCCCCGACGCCTATGGGGTTCAGGTCAACGCCGTATTGACCAACGTCACCCTCTTCGGAAACTCGTCGTACCAGTTCTGGACGCAGAACGTCGTGGAGTACTCCACCTTCTCCCACCAACTCTCGTTCCTCGACAACGTCTGGAACTTTTCGGGAAGTTCGGGGGCCCTCTCCCGCAACGCGATCGTCGCGCACGGACCGAACGGGACTCAGGTAGGTACGACCTTTTACTACGCCCTCGGCCCCGTCCTCTCGATGGGGTATCCGTTCACCCTCTCCCTCTTTCTGGATTCGGGATGGGAGGCGGGCGGGAATGTCGTCTACTTCAATTACACGCTCACGAACGCGACCGAGAGCCGGTCGGGTTCGTTCGATTATGTCGAGTTCAACTCGACGGTCGGCGGGGCGCTGGGCAGCTTCCCCTCCGCCGAGTACCTCGCCGACGGCGCGACGTACGACCCGCTGGGGCTCCCCGACGACTTCGAGATCGACGTCGTCGGCCCCGGAGGGGGTAGCAATTTCGACGCCCTCAACGCGTCCGCCGCCCTCAATCTGTACTACTGGTCGAACTCCACCCAGAGCTATGTCGTCGTGCCCGCGGCGTTTGACGCCGGTGCCGAGACCGGGGAGACCTCGACCGGGCTCGCGTTCACCTGGACCCCCAATGGGGACTCCGCGCTCCGAGGCAGTCCGGGACCCGCGGCCCATTTGGGACAGGGACCGTCCCTCCTGTCCGGGGAGTGGGGGGTCGCTCCGACGAGCAGCGGCATCGCGGTCCTCGACGTCCGATTGGCGCCGGAGAACGGGTTCACCTTCATCGGGCCGGGCCCTTCCCCTTCCATCGACTCGTTCGGCTGGGCCCCGCCCGCCGGTTCCTACGACCTGCCTCCGGGAACGTATTCGATCTGGTCGCTGGCGTCCGAGGATGCGCCCGCTCGTTCCGTCGTCTCACTCCTATCGGGGGTGAACTTCCTGAACGTCACGCTGCTCCCCGACGCCGGGGCGGGCGTCTACACGCCACTCTGGGCGTTCGACGATGCCGGCCTAGCGAACATCTCCTCGAGTTGCATCGCGGGGAGTTGCACGCTGCTGAACAACGAGCTTGGACCGATCGGCGCCGAGGGGGGTGACGGGCGGGGAACGTTCTTCCCCTGGTTCGGAGCGTTCAACGACTTCTTCTTCCCCGTTTTCCCGGGTGTCTTCCTGCAGAACCTCGCGAACGTCGTGGTCGCTTCCCCCCCGTCGTTCACGGTGAGCACCCCGGCGTGGCTCGTGAACGATACGGTCCGGTTCGGGACCCCTGCGACCAACGACCTCGGCCTGTTCTTCTACGACGACTCGAACGTCACGCTCGCGAACGGGGCCGCCATCGGCGGATGGTGGTTCGAACCGGCCTACTTCGGGGCCAGTGCCCCGCAATATTCGGTGGTCTTCTGGAACACCTCGTCGAGCTCGGTGGTCGGAAACACGTTCACGACCGGCGGGGGCGCGCTCTTCTTCTACGGGGGCGAGAACAACGTGATCTGGAACAACACGTTCCTGGAATACGTCCCGCTGGCCGCCAATCCCGGATCGGTCTCGGGGGGCGTCCACGGCTCCAACGGACTGTTCGACGCGGACTTCGGGGACGCCCGTTCGGGAGGCCCCGGCTGCGCGTGCGGCGACGTCGTCTACAACAACGTGTTCGGGGATTATCACCCGGCCTACTCGCCCACGCTCGACCCTTACACCGGCCTCGCCCCGCGACTCCCCTTCGAGTCGCTGTGGAACGTCACCCCGCGCGCCGGACCGAACATCCTGGGCGGGAATGAGCTCGGGGGGAACTACTGGTGGAACTACGGCAGTTCGTTGGACCCGTACTGGGTCCTCCCGTACAACGCGAGCGGCAACATCGCGCTCGGAGGCGACGCGCACCCGCTCGTCCCGACGCTCCTCGTCACGGTAACGTTCGCCGTGGAGGGACTCCCCGCTGGGACCGAGTGGCATGTCGGGGTGTATACGTCGAGCGGCCTCGCCTTCAACGCCTCCACCGGAGCGTCGCTCACCGAACTGTGGCCCGAGGGCGAGTACTTCTACACCGCCGACTCGATCGGCGGAGCGTACGGGATACCATCCACCGGGATCTTCGTGGTCGGTTCCAGCAACCTCACGGTCACCCTCGTGTTCTACCCGCTCTTCGGGCTCACGTTCTCTACCGTAAATTTCCCGGCCGGTGGCTTCTGGGCGATCACGCTCTCCAGCACGCTGTGGGGTGCGTTCATCGACCTCGGGAACGTGGCCCAGTTCCCCGCGCAGGTCCTGGCCGCCGGACCGTACAACTACACGATCAGCCCGCCCGCCGGGTACACGGTGTATCCCACCGCCGGGAGCGTGAACCTGACCGCGAACGCGACCGTCCAGCTCACCTTCTCGAAGGAAGGGGCCCCGGGCGCTCTGTACATCACGCTCGCCCCCGCCTCGGGAGCCCAACTCTGGGTGGACGGGGTCTCCGTTCCGAACGCGTCGGCGGGCAGCGTCAACCTCTCGCTCCCCGCGGGGATCCACTCGGTCTATGCGACGGACCCAGGCTATCTGCCGTACTACAACAACGTGAGCCTCGCGGGGGGTGGGACGACCGAGCTGTTCATCGTCTTCACGCTCCTGCCCGGGCCGAACCCGGGAAACGCAACCGCTCCGAGTACGCTCCCCTGGATCGTGGCGGGGGTGTTCGGCGCGGTGGCGGTGGGACTGGCGGCTACTTTGGGGTACGTGTATTCGCGCCGCCGTCCTCCGGCGCCCCCCACGAGCCCCTATACGTGGTCGCCGAAGCGCTGAGCGTCCCCGGTCACGCCGACGTGAACGGTCGGATCGGCGCGGAGACCTCGCCCGGCGACCCGGACTCTTCGCCCGGGATCCGGTGCTGCTCCACGAAAGCCCGGGCACGGCGGTACGCGACGATGGTACCGACGTAGTTGCGTTGTCGCAATTCGGCCATCACGACCCGTAGTTCTTCGACCGCGACCTGGATGTCGAGCCCCGCCGCGCGCAATTCGGCGAGGCGGAGCTTCAGACGCTGCAGGTCCTCGACCAGTCGCGGCTCCAGGACCGCCCACAACGCCACGGCGCCGCGGGCCAGCAAGCGTTCTCCTTCGGTGCGTCGGCCCACGCGGATCATCTTGCGCCCCTCCTCGACCGGCCCCATCGCGGGGCCGGGGTCGCCGCCGAGTTCGTGCACGGTCGCCGCGAGCATCTCGGCTTCGGTGACCAGGATCTTGCCGACCTCCCACTCCTCCTCGATCCGTTGGACCTCGTCCCGCACGTGGGCCAACCGGCGTTGGGCGCCCGGGAGGTCCCCCTGGGAGATCGCCCGTCGGATCGCATCGATCTCCACGTCCGCGCTCGGGGTCGGGACAAACGCGGCCAGCTCGTTGCGCTGGGCGACCACGCTCTCGAACTCCTCGGCCAGGCCGCTCACCAGATGGACGAACATCTCCCGGGCGATCGTCTCGAGCGACGCACGGTCGTTGACCAGGTCTGCGGCGTGGTGCCGGCTCTCAAATTCGCTGAAGTCGAGCTCGAGTCGTCGACCCAGCTGAAAGTACTCGTCGATCTTCCGGTCGAGCTCTTCCTCCGAGCGGCCCGCGGGTAGGCTCGGCAGGTCCTGGAGGTCGGAGAGGGGGAAGGAAGGGCGCGGCTCCTCCGGTGGAGGCGCCGAGGGAGCCGCTCGGAGGGGCGGGAGGCGGGGGGCGCGCGCGAGGGAGCTGGGGACACCGCCGGGCACGGCCGGCACCGAAAGGTCGACGGCGGCCAGGATCTCCCCGATCGTTTGGATCGAAACGAGGTCCGCGCCTCCCAGGGGTCCTGCGGCCTCGCGGACCGCCACGAACAGTTGGGTCGAGAGATGGCATTTCGGACAGGCTTCGACCTCCTCCGGCACGGCCGTCCCGCACGCCGGGCAGGCCAGGAGCAGCGCCGCGGTCAGAGAACTCCTCCGATCGGAATCGCGAGGGGGGTCGAGGGGATGGCCGTGACCCGGTCGCGATGCATTCTCGTACCGCGCATACCCGGAGCCAGAGAGGATGAAGGTCGGTAGCCCCTCAAAAACTCTGGGGAGGCCCCGGGGAGCTAGTTTTCGGGCGCTCGAATGGCCAGGTGGCGCCGAGCGGACGGGGTGGGATGGTAGATGCCGGTCGGAAGGCCGGGCTGTCGGAGCCGAGGGCGGGCGGCTTCGGGGGGGAGGCGGGTACCGCACGCGCGGCACCGGTACGCTCGCTGCCGGCCGGTCGATTCGGTCCGCCGGTGGCAGGCCGGACAGAGCGGGGCCTCCTTGCTCGAGAGGAAGCGCGCCCACCGTACCACCTCGATCCCCTCCAGGTGGATCGACGTATCGGCGCCGCGGCTTCCCCAGACTCGCACCTGGTCCCCGGGAAGCAGCTCACGGGCAACCCGAGGGAGCGTCTTGGTCGGCTCGTAGGCCAGGCACGTGATCCGATCTCCCGAACCCCGGGCCACCTCGAATCGCACGTGACCCCCCCGAAGGACCGCCGCCGCGGAGGCGACCGACCCCCGCAGGCTACCCGACGTCAGGGGAGGCCATTCCTCCCTCCCTCGCGGAGCGAGATGGTCCCCGCTTCCCTGGTTCGTTCGAAACTGCACGAACCGGTCGATCGGCTCGGACCGGACTCGAGGCAGGGCCCGCATCGCCGAGGCGGGATCGGTGGAGCGGAGGCCGAAGAGAATCGGACACGGAGTGTGTGGGGCCACCATCGTACGTCGCGTACGCGCATCGTAACACAGGAAGAGATGGGGGAAGGCTCGCTGCACGGCGCGAACGCTCGACGGGTCCACCGCCCGAGGGGTCCCCCAACGGGTCGGGTCCCGGTACGCGATGACCTCCCAGGTCGGGCGCCGCCCGGGCCACGCGACGGAGGCCGCGGCGCCGACCAGGCCCCGCTCACTTCCGCTCGACCGAAACCACGCACCCACCTCCTCCAACTCCCGACGAACATCGGCGACGTCCACGACCGAACGCACCGCGTTCCAATACACGGAGGCGGGCAGCCTCCGGTCGGTCGCGACCAGCGCGGGGTCCGTGCTGTCGTCGCCCGCATTGGCGGCAGCGAGGACCAAGGTCCAAGCTTCCTCCAGGTAGGCGGCTCGCTCCTCGTGGGTGAGTGGCCCACCTCGTCGATACGACCAGACCGGAGCGCCTTCGATCTCCCCCAGCCGAGTACGACGGCCCCGTCCGTGGCCCACGCGCGCGGAGAGGGCGGCGTTCCCCCGCGTTCTCCACGGGATATTGGGGTTGAGTCGAACCAGCCGCGGTTCGCCGATGAGGTCGAGGTCGTTTCGCCGGGCCAGGGCGATGAGCTCGGTGAGGACGAAGGTCGTGCAACCGCCCTTCGGACTGTCCGTGTCGTCGACCCCGACCCAAATGGTCCCGCCTCCCTTGCTCGGAGGA
>JAKIVW010000028.1 GCA_022750355.1 Thermoplasmata archaeon | reverse complement strand
CGCAAGAAACGGAGGACGATGTCGCCAAGACGATCGACCTCATCGACGACCTTTGGGATTTCAAGGGCCTGCTCGTCCCGATGTTCTTCGTCCCGCTCGGGCACCTCAAATCGCGGGACTGGTTCCGCCGCGACCGCCTCTCGCCGCTGCAGGAGGAACTGTTCAAGCGGGCGTTGACGCACGGGGTCCGCCAGTCGAAGGCGATGCTCAACGACTTCTTCGACTGGGAGGGTTCGAACACTCGGCTCTATCGCGCCGGCTTCCGTGGGTTCATCGCGTTCCTCGAGACGCTCGCCCGCATCAACGGGCTCTGGAGCCCGGCCCAGCGGCCGGCCCGACCCATGATCGACCCGAACTCGATGCCCGACCGACTTCCGATCCCGACGATCCCGGTTCGAGAGTAGGCCGGATCGCCGATCGCCGCGTTTCGCCGCGAGGGTGGACGCAGCACTAGAGGATCTTTCCGGCGCGAATGACGGGAGACCCATCGATCGCGATCTCGGCGTCGGCGAGGGAAAACCAAGTAAAGAAATTCGACCCGTTGGTACCCTTCAGATACTTGTTCCCCCCGATCTGCAGGGTAACGCCGCCGCCCTCGACGGTCTCCAGATTGGGTACGTCCTTGACGGCCGGGTTCAGACCGAGCTTGAGAACGCTGGTGCGGTCCTTGCCCGCCGTGCCGTGCTTGTACTGACGCGCAAAGTCTTCCTCTCCGTCGTCGAAGGAGTACGAGGAAAGCTTGCCGTCCGTGAATTCGAGCGCTCCCCCGGCGCTCCAGTGCCACCAGATATTGGTGCGGCGGTTCGCGTGAAAGCTCCCCTCCGCGGTCTTGGAGTCGAGGGCCACGTCGACGGATCCGGCGGGGACTTGCTGCAGCATGCCAGAAGCGGAGTCTCCCTTGCGATACGGGTGAGGTCTCCCGTCGAGCACTCGCGGAGCGATCCCGGCCAGGGCCACTTCCAAGTCGGTTCCATTACTGTGGGTGATCCGCACTCGCTTCCCGTGGGAGAGCGCCTTGGCGAGCCGAGCCCCGGTTTTCGCCGTCCCCACCGGGTCGGTGAGGGATGCCCGGAGCATGCCTTCCTCCCACTGCGAGCGGTCCACGCCCCACTCCCGGGCCCGTCCCTCCGTCACGAACGCCTGGGTCATTCGCACGCCGCGGAGCCCCGCCCTCTGGGCGACCCCGTACCAGGGCCAGTTCCAGGCGAGCGCTTCGTCGAACGTCCGTTCGTCGCCGAAGTTGTGGTCCTTCTCGATGCGGTCGGTGTCGCCCGGACCCCAGAAATTTACGTACACATCCGCGGCTTTCAGCGCCGCCCACTCCGGGGCGCTCGACTGGCCGAGGAGTTTGTTCTGCTTTCGGTCCATCGCGCGCCACCACGCGTCCTCATCCTCGTGGACCAGGAGGGCGTGGCCGCCCACACGACGGACCTCGTCGACCATCGCCGTGGCCATGGGCAACGTGTGGTTCCATGACTCGATGATCGCGTTCTCTCCCGCTCGGACCTTGAGGTACTTGGTCACGATGTTGCGAGACGCTTCGCGCTGAAGATTCGAGGGGGTTTCCGTCATGGCGTACGGTCGAAGCCGGCGGCCCTACTTGTAAGCTGCCCGAGGTAGCGAAACGGTGGGCCCACCGATACGACTCCCCACCCCACATCGGGGTTCTCGTGACGTGATGGGGGATCCCGCCCACCGCCGGTCGACGTCGCACTAGGGCTCGTCCGACGGGAACTCCGGGAGGGGTGGCTCTCGGTCGGGCCGGTGGATCGCGCGCGGCCGGTACTCGGGCAGACGCACGTCCGGGGGCCCGCCGGACGGACCGTCTCCGACCACTCGGAGGGACATCGGCGCTCCGTTCCCGTCGTAGGCCCGCCAGGATCCGGGAGAGAACGGGGAGCCGAGGATCAAGTGGCGTCGGCCCCAGTTACGGAACAATCGGAGGTCCGCCTCGGAAGGGTGGAGCGCTCCCGAGGGGTGGGAATGTACCGTTCCGACGACCGAAAGGTCGGCGGGCAGCATGTACAGATGGAAGTTCGCATGGCGACGCCCCGCGGTGCCCCCGGGGACGAGCATGAGCTCCGCGATGACGCCCGGAGGATCGGCCCGTAGTACTCCGCCGAATTCGTTGGGATACGCGCTTCGGGCGCTGGCGAGGGCGGAGTCGAGCGCCCGACGAGTGATCTCGTTCGGCGCGTCCCCCAAGCGGGGTCCACCCGGAGCCCGCTTACGGTGGGGGCGGAAGATCGGCGTGGTCCGTGCCTCCTGACGCCAGGTCCTCGCTCCAGGGAAGGATGCGCTTCCCCCGAAGTCGATAGAAGAACGTCGATCCGAACCGTACGAACGTGGCGCGGCGCGGGGAGCGATAGACGGTGAGCGCGGCGTCCGGAGCCATCGGGAACTCGGACTGCCCGTCGGCGATGGTGATCGCTCCCCGGCCCGCGAGGATGTTCCGCAGCCGAAGCGTGTGAAGGGGCTCCACCACGATCGCGCGGGCCTCCGCCCGGAACGGTGCGATCGCCGTCAGGATCAGTGCGTCCAAGCCGGGGTCGACGATCGGACCGAACGAGCTGAGCGAGTAGGCGGTGGAGCCGGTCGGGGTCGCCACGATGACTCCGTCCGCGCGGATCTGCCCGGCGACCTCCCCGTCAAAGGCGACCTCGAACACCCCCATCTTCCCGGCCTGCGCCGCGTGGACGACAAATTCGTTGGTCGCGTCGGGGAGCGGCCGCCCCTCCAGGTCCGCGCCGAGCTTCATCCGTTCCTCCAGGTGGTAGAACCCCGAGAGGAGACGCTCGACCGCCGCATCGAACTCCGCGGGCGCCTCGGTGGCGACCTCGGCCAGGACGCCGATCGTCCCCGCATTGATCGGGAGGACGGGAGCGCTCGTGCGGCCGAGAGTGTAGAGGAACGTGCCATCCCCTCCGATGGCCACGACCACATCGGGGCGCATCTCGACAAGCGAGGAGTGCGGAAGGTCGGGTCCGATCTCACGAAGCTCGTCGCTCACGATGAGGTCCGCGCGGCCCGCGATCTTCTCGACCAGCCTTCGGCCGAATTCGAGGGCGCGGGGCTTGCGCGGATTCGCTTGGAGTCCGATCTTCACGTTAGCCCCTCATGCATCGCGGCCTCCGCAAAGGCGCGGTCTCCCCAAGCGAACACGCTCGTCCGCTGGTCCACCGTCAGGGGAAACTTCCCGATCTCCTGTCCGTGCGAGTCCCACATCCCCCCGCCCGCCTCGATCAGGATCCGGTAGACGGCCGCGATGTCGGTCGCCCGCAGGTTCCGATTCTCTGGCGTGTTCTCGAAGAAGTACGCGTCCCCTCCGCCGCCGGCCACGGCCAGCGACTCGAGGGTGGCGCATCCGAGGGAGCGGATCCGCCGGCCGCGATGGGCGAATTCCCTCGCCCGCTCGCTCGCGTGGACGCCCAGGTTCACGAACAGGACCTCCCCCCGAGGCACCCACGCGCGGACGTGGAGCGGTCGCCCGTCGCGCCAGGCCCCTTCCCCGCGGGCCGCCCAGTAGGTTGTCCCCAAGTTCAGGTCCCGCACCAGCCCGACGTCGACGCCGGAGAGGTCGGTCGACCCGAGGGCGAGGGATACAGTCGAGAACGGGAGATTTCGGAAGACGTTGTGGCTTCCGTCGATCGGGTCAGCGACGAGCGTGCGCGAGCCGCCGCGGTCGACGTGACCGATCTCCTCCGAGATGAGATTCCAATCGACGCCCTCCGCGTCCAGCACCCGTAGGATCTCCGATTCGGCCAAGCGGTCGATCTGCTCGGTCGGCGAGCCGTCCGCGCCCATCGCGACGATCTCCGCCCGGTGCGGGGAGCTCGCCGCGTCGCGAAAGACACGATGGACGGCCACGCTCACTCGGTACAGCACCTCGATCTCGGGGCGGAGGGGCGGCGGCGCCACGAGCTTCGGGACCGGCGGCCGTCCTAAAGAGGCCATCTCGAAGGGAGCACCCGCCGTCGAGCCGCATGATGTTATCTGGGGGGACCGCTCGGGCGCCCGATGGACTTCCAATTCCTCGGGGGCGCCTCCGAGATCGGCTCCCTCGGGATGCTCGTGCGCGACCAGGGGCGGACGCTCCTGTTCGACTATGGCATGACGCCCACCGACCCTCCCAGCTACCCGCAACCGGCGCCGCCGACCATCGATGTCGCCGTCCTCTCCCACGCGCATCTCGACCATTCGGGGATGACCCCGATCCTGAGCCGGCTCCCCCGGGCGCGGTTGGTCGCCACTCCCGTCACACTCGCGGTCGCGGACCTGTTGACCAAGGACGCCCTCAAGATCGCTCGGCAGGAGGGATACAACCCTCCGTTCACCACGGCGGACATCCATTCCTTCGGATCGCGCGCCACGGCCGTGGACCGGCACGGAACGTTCCGCCACCGCGGAATCGAGATCGAGTTTACGCCGGCCGGTCACATCCCCGGCGCCTCCATGATGCTCTACCGGGGAGCGAAGGATGTTCTGTTCACGGGCGACCTTCAGACGATCCCGACGCATCTCGTCGGCGGCGCCGAATCGGTCGAGTGCGACGTCCTCGTCATGGAGTCGACCTACGCGGGGAAGGAACACCCCGACCGGAAGGAGACCGAGCGGCGATTCCGGGACAAGGTCGCCGAGACGGTCGCCCGGGGCGGGAAGGTCATCGTTCCGGCCTTCGCCGTCGGCCGCGCCCAGGAGGTACTGATGGCCCTCGCGTCCACGGGGTTCGAGACGTACCTCGACGGTATGGCGCGCGCCGTGAACTCGATCTACCTCAGCGCCCCCGAGTACCTCCGGGACTCGCGGAGATTCCGCAACGCCCTCGAGGGAGTCCACGTCATCGAGCACCCCAGCGAGCGACGGAAGGCGCTCCGCGAGGGACAAGTGATCGTCACGACCGGCGGAATGCTGGACGGCGGTCCGGTACTCTACTACGTCGGCGAGCTCTACCGCGACCCCAACTCCTCCATCCTGCTGACCGGCTTCCAGGTCGAGGGGTCGAACGGGCGTCAGTTGCTGGACGAAGGGACCATGACGGTCGACGACACGACCATCCGCCCCGTCTGCGAGATCGGGCGCTTCGATTTCTCCGCCCACGCCGGCCATTCCGACCTGGTCCGATTCGCGGAGTCGACCCGGGCCGATACCGTCGTGCTCATGCACGGCGACCGCCGCGAGCTGCTGAGGGACGCCCTGTCGGGCATCGCGGACGTAATCCTGCCCGAGAACGGGCCCTCCTTCACGATCGAATGAGCGGGCGTCGGGGTTAGGGCAGGTCGACTTCGACCATCCCTGCGACCACGCGTACCGGGTACAGGGTCAAGGGATCGACCCCACCGGTCGGCGGGGAAATCCCGAACGGGTCCTCGATCACGCCCCCGGTGGCGGTGTCAAAGATCGCGGCGTGGACGGGGCAAGCGAGGCGTGACCCCTCGAGGGTTCCCTCCGCCAAGACCCCTCCGGCGTGGGGACAGTAGGGGTCCAAAGCGCGAATCTCTTCGGCTCCCCGGACGAGGAGCAACGCGGAACCCCCCACCGTGACCTCCCGGAGCGTCCCCGGAACGAAGGCGGCCGCCGCGACCCCGGTCGCCTTCCACGGCAACGCTTCGGGCCCCCTACTTCTGCCGACGGCGGGGTCGTTTCGGCCGGGAGGCGGTCGCTTCGTCCGGTCCCTCGTCCTCCACGTCGGGGATGTCCTCCACGAGCGACTCCTCCATCGGCGGAAGTTCGCCCTTCGGAGTCACTTCGCTCCGGATGCGAGCCAACAGATCCTCGATCCCTTCCCCGGTGACCGCGGAGACGTGCACTCGGTCCACGGTTCGTCGGGCGAGATCACATTTGGTTTCTACCGGGATGATGGGCAGGGTGGGGAATTCGGCCTTCCAGCGGCCCAGGAGCTCTTCCTGCTCCTCCGGCGTGTGTCCCGACGTTCCGGTCGGGTCGATAACGAAGAGGACGACCGACGCCGCCCGGCGAACGGCGGTCTCCGCCTCCTTCTCCGCCGGGTTGACATGCCGCTTCCGGCCCAGGACTCCGGGAGTGTCCACGACCTGGAGCCGGTCGAAGCCGAGGTCCGCGTGCCCGACCGCGATCGAAAGGGTCGTGAAGGGGTAGTCCGCCACCTTGGGTCGGGCGGTGGAGAGCTTCGCGACGAGCGAGGACTTGCCGACATTCGGAAAGCCGGCCACGACCAGGGTCGGAGCTCCGGGGTCGAGTCGAGGGCGGTCGGTGAGGAAGTCGCCGATCTCCCGCAGCCGCGCGAGGTCCGGGTCGACTTCTCGGACATGGCTGGACAGCCGCCCGTAAAACGTCCGGATCAGGTCGCCCAGATCCTCCGAACCCCGGGCCCGTTGCGCCTCTCGCTCTGCATCGCGGGCGAGGTTACGGATACGTTCCTCCGCTCGCCGTACCCTCACGAGCGACCGGTCCAGGGGACCGTCCCCCCACCGACCGGCCACGAGGGCGCGGTCGAACTCCGTGAGCGGCGGCTTGAGGAACCGGCGGGTCTCGAGCCGGAGGTGGCGGACCACGGTGGCCGACGCGCGCACGATCTTGAGTTGGGCTCGGCGGCGGTCGCGCTCCGCCTTCGATGTCCCGTGCGGGTCCGCGAGGGAGGCCCGGTGGAAGGCCGTATCCAGGATCGCGACGGACGGCGGGGACGGCGGCTGATCGCCGCGGCGTCGGCGGGCGTTCGTCAACCGTCGACCCATCCTGGCCCCCGGCGGCTCGAGCCCGGGCGCCCGAATACCCTTTCCCTCGGTTCGCCGGGTGGCGGGACCCAATCGATTTATGGGCGACTCCGCTCGCCCGCCAACGGGGAACCGCGTGGCTCGTTGGATACCGGACGAAGCCGGTGAAGAGGCCGGTCTCCTGGCCGCTCTCGGAATCCCATCGGTCGAGGCGCTGTTTTCCGACGTTCCGAAGAAGGCTCGGATCGGACGACTCGGGATCGCGGCCGGGCTCGAGGAGGCCGAGGTCGTCGCGCACATCGACAAGATCCTGGAACGGAACCGACCCCTCAGCAAATTCTCCAATTTCCTGGGCGGACGTATCTCCTCCCGCTACGTGCCGGCCGCCGTCGATTCGATCCTCCAACGCAGCGAATTCTACTCGTCGTACACTCCCTACCAACCCGAAGCGAGCCAGGGGATGCTTCGGGCGCTGTTCGAGTTCCAGAGCCTCTGGGTCGAGCTCTCGGGGTTGGACGCGGCCAACGCTTCCCTCTACGATGGCGCGACGGCCTCCGGTGAGGCGATGCTGCTCTGCCGGCGGCTGCACGAGGGTCGCCGATTCCTCATCCCGGCCAGCCTCCCCTGGGAGGAGAAGAGCGTCCTCCGGAACTACGGGGTCGGGCAGGGCCTCGTCATCGAGGAGGTCCCGTTCGACCCCCGGACCGGGAACCTGGACCTCGAGTTCGTGAAGAGTTCGCTCCGGTCCAAGGAGGTCTTCGGCCTCCTCGCCGACGTGCCGAACGGTTTCGGGCACGTCGACGAGGGACTCTGGGACCTCAAGTCGATCCTCGGGGAGGTGCCGTTCGTCGTCTCCGCCGACCCGCTCGCCCTCACGGTCCTCGAACCGCCGGGGAACTACGGCGCGGATGTGGTGGTGGGCGAGGGACAAGGATTCGGGATCGCGCCCTCGTATGGGGGTCCCCTCCTCGGCCTGTTCGCCTGCCGTCGGGAACACCTTCGCCTGACGCCCGGCCGCATCGTCGGGGCGACGGTCGATGCCGAAGGGGCGCCGGCCTACGCGCTCACCCTCCAGACGAGGGAGCAGCACATCCGACGTTCGAAGGCCACTTCCAACATTTGCACCAATCAATCGCTCATGGCCGTCGCCTTTGTCGTCTATGCGAGCGTCGTCGGTCCGCGGGGCCTCGCAGCCCTCCAAACCTCGCTCGCCGAAAAGGCGCGAACGCTGGCGAGTGCCCTGGGCGGCGTGGACGGGTTGCAGGCTCCGCGATTCGAAGCGCCGTACCTCGGTGAGTTTACGATCGAGTTGAAGCACGTGAGCCCGGACGTCTTCCTGGAGCGGCTCCGCCGACGGCGCATCCTGGGAGGAGTTCCGCTTTCGGACCCGCGTCCGGGAGTCCCCGCGTCGCCGGCCCGAATCCTCGTCGCCGCGTCCGACACGACGACGGAGAAGGACATTCAGAAGTATGCTCGGGCGGCCCGCGCCGCGGCCGCGGGGGGTGCCTCGTGACGTACCGCCAGGCCCGATGGGACGAACCGTCGGTTTGGGACCTGGCCCCCCTCCCCCCGGCCGAGGCGGCGCCCCCCGTTCCCGGGCTCCCCGAGCGGATGCGCCGAAAAGAACGCGTCCGTTGGCCCGAACTCTCGGAGCTCCAGGTCCTGCGACACTACACGCGGCTTTCCCAGATGAACTTCGGCATCGAATCGGGCCCGTACGCGCTCGGGTCGTGCACGATGAAGTACAACCCCCGAGTTTCGGAGGTCCTGGCTCGCCGGAAAGGTGCCGCGGAACTCCACCCGAACCAACCCGAGGCCACGGTCCAAGGCGCTTTGGAGATCCTGTGGCGGCTCGAACGACTACTGGCCAAGGTGACCGGGCTTCCCGAGATTTCGCTGCAGCCCGCCGCCGGCGCCCACGGCGAGTACGCGGCCCTCCTCATGGTCCGCGCCTATTTCCTCGAGCGAGGCGAGCTCCACCGTCGAACTGAGGTGCTTCTGCCGGATACCGCCCATGGGACCAACCCCGCTTCGGCCGCGATGGCGGGATTCACCACCCGCGAGATCGCCTCCAAGGACGGCTGCGTCGACCTCGCGGCGCTGAAGGCCGCCGTCTCGGACCGCACGGCGTGCTTCATGCTGACGAATCCGAACACCGCGGGTCTGTTCGAATCCCAGATCCTCGAGATCGCCGAAACCGTACACGACGCGGGCGGCATGCTCTACTATGACGGCGCGAACCTGAACGCCATCCTCGGGATCACCCACCCGGGTCGGATGGGGTTCGATGTGGCCCACCTGAACTTGCACAAGACCTTCGCCACGCCCCACGGAGGAGGAGGCCCGGGAGCGGGAGTTCTCGGCGCCGGAGAGAAACTCGGACCGTACCTGCCCATCCCACGAATCGTCAAGAACGGCCGCAAGTTCCGACTCGATTACGACCGGCCCAAATCGATCGGGAAGATCAAATCCTCCTACGGGAACTTCGGGCTCGACCTGCGGGCGTACGCGTTCGCGATCTCCCACGGGGAGGCGGGCCTCCAACATGTCGCCCGTCGTGCGGTCCTCAACTCCAACTACCTCGCCCAGCGCCTCGGGAAGTCGCTCCCCCGGCCGTTCCAAACGCTCGTCAAGCACGAGTTCCTCCTCTCCGGAACCCCTCTCAAGGCCCACGGGGTCCGGACGCTCGACCTCGCCAAACGCCTCCTGGACGAGGGGATCCACGCGCCGACCATTTACTTCCCGGCCATCGTCGACGAAGCTCTCATGTTCGAGCTGCCCGAAACGGAATCCCGAAGGGATCTGGACGAGTACGCCGCGGCGTTCGAGCGGGCGGTCCACGACACCCCGGAACATCTCCACGCGGCCCCGCAGAATCTGGCCGTGAAGCGGGTCGACGAGGTCCGCGCCGCCCGCGAGCCGACCCTCTCGTGGAAGGACCTCCGCCGGCGCACCGCAAACCATGAAAAGGCGGCGCCGATGTCGTCCCCGCCATGAAGCGACGCGTGGAACAGGTCTTCGCCCACCTCGAATCGAAACCGGATGCGGTCGTCCTCGCGAACGCGACCGACCCCCACCTCGACCAGAGTTTCTTCCACCTTTTCGAGGTCCCGGGCGGCCTCTTCGAGGGGTCCGTCGCAGTGGCGCACCCCGACGGTTCGCTCGACGTCACGACCTCTCCGCTCGAGGCCGAAACGGCCCATCTCGCCGCGAAGCACGACCCCCACGTGAAGATCCATGTTGTGAACCGGGACGGCCCGGACAGCCTCGAGGCGGTCTTGCGCAAGCTCCTCCCGGGCACCCCGACCGTCGGTCTCAACTTTCCGGAACTGACGCACGGCTGGTACCTCCGACTCGAGAAGTTGCTCCCGTCGGCCAAGTTCGTCGATGCGACCGCCGGTGTCCGGCACTCCCGCGCCATCAAGGAGCCGTCCGAGGTCGAGAAGATTCGGAAGGCCGCCGCGATCGGCTCGCGGGTCGGTACGGAGATCCCGTCCCTCTTGAAGGCGGGGATGACCGAGCACGAGCTCGCCGCGGAGATGGAATACCGGATGAACCAGTACGGCGCGAACGGGCGCTCGTTCTCCACGATCGTCGGCTTCGGGCCCCACAGTGCGGAGCCCCACTACCTCGCCGGGGACGCGAAGTTGACGCCGGGCGTTTCCATGGTCTGCGACTTCGGGGCCTACTACCGACGCTACGCCTGCGACATCACCCGCTCGTTCCACTTCGGACCGCGCGATGACGAACTCAAGCGGGTCCACGACACGGTCGAGGCTGCCCAGCAGGCCGCGCTCGCCGTGCTCCGGCCGGGCGTCGCCGGGAAGGTGGTCCACCAGGCCGCCGAGGATGTCATCACCGCGACGAAGTGGAAGGGGCTGTTCAATCACGGGCTCGGCCATGCGCTCGGACTCGCGGTCCACGACGGCGGACCCGGCCTCGGCCCGACCTCGGACGAGATCCTCGAAGAGGGCATGGTCGTCACGGTCGAGCCCGGGATCTACATTCAGGGTCACGGGGGCGTCCGCATCGAGGACGACGTCGTGCTGACGAAGAACGGTTACGAGTTCCTCACAACCGCACCCCGCGGGTACCTTGAGGTCTCGGCGTGAAGTTCGGCGTACTGACGGGCGGGGGCGACTGCCCCGGGCTGAATCCCGCGATCCGGGCCGTAGTGCTGCGGGCTCACCAAAAGGGCCACACGACGGTCGGCTATCTCGACGGTTGGAAGGGGGTTCGGGACGGTCTCTCCCGGCCGCTGACCCCCGCGGAGGTCCGACCCTTGATCGGCCGGGGCGGGACGATCCTCGGGAGTTCGCGCACTAATCCTTTCGCCCACGAGGCGGACGCCCGGAAGGTCGTCGATCGCCTCGCGTCCGATCACATCGACGCGCTCGTCGCCATCGGGGGCGACGACACCCTCTCGGCCGCACGGGAACTCGCCCGCCGCGGTGGTCGGGTCGTCGGCGTGCCGAAAACGATGGACAACGACGTCGCGGGGACGGATTGGACCTTCGGGTTCCATTCCGCCGTGGCGGTCGCGGTCGACGCCGTGGAGCGCCTGCGCGATACCGCGGAGAGCCACCACCGAGCCGTCGTGCTCGAAGTGATGGGGCGTCATGCCGGATGGGTGGCGCTCGCCACAGGGTTGGCCTCGGGGGCCGATGCCACGTTGGTCCCCGAGGAACCGTACGACGAGGGTTGGTTGTTGGACCGGGTGAGATCGGCCGCGAAGGCGCGAGGTTTCGCTCTCGTCGTCGCGAGCGAGGGCATCGACCTCGGAGCCCGTCGTGGGTCCGCCGGGGCGAAGGACGAGTTCGGGCACGAACTGCTCCGAGAACGAGAGGTGGGCGCCGAGTTGGCCCGACGGATCCAGGAAGCCACCGGGATTGAGAGCCGTAGCGCCCAGATCGGTCACATTCAGCGGGGCGGTCCGCCGGAACTGTTCGACCGCGTCCTGGCGACGCGACTCGGTGCGGGAGCCGTCGACCTCGTCCTCGCCGGCCGGTTCGGCGAGGTCGCGGTCTTGCACGGCTCGGTCGTCACCGGGATACCCCTGTCGGAAGCGGTCGGCACGACGAAGGTCGTGACGCCCGAATGGCTCGACCTGCTCCACACTTTTGATGCCTAGGGGGATTCGTGCCGGTTCGCGCGCTCTGGTACTCCGGAGGGGTCCTTTCGGTATTGGACCAACGCGCGCTTCCCGGGAAGACCCGGGTGCTTCGGATTCGTACCTTGGCGGCTACGGCGGAAGCGATTCGGACCTTGACCGTTCGCGGCGCGCCGACGATCGGCGTCGCGGCGGCCTACGGTATGGTGCTCGCCCATCACGAGGGCCGCTACACACCGGCCCGCGCCGCCCGACTGCTTGGCGCCACTCGGCCGACCGCGGTCGACCTGTTCGTCGGGATCGGTATCGTACGCTCGGCGTGGGAGCGAGGAACGGATGTGGAGGTCGCCGCCAATGAATACCGGAAGAAGGTGGTGAACGAATGCCACGAGATCGGGGTGGTGGGAGCGCCCCTGTTCGCGAAGTCGCGGCGGGTCCTTACGCACTGCAATGCAGGCGCCCTTGCGACGGTCGAGTGGGGAACCGCGCTCGCCCCCCTGCGGGTCGCGCGTCAACGCGGCGCCCGGCTGTTCGTGTGGGTGGATGAGACTCGGCCCTTGCTACAGGGGGCGCGTCTGACGGCCTGGGAGCTCGGCCGCGAGCACATCCCCCACGCGGTGATCGCGGACAACGCCGCGGGCCATTTCCTTTCGACCGGACAGGTCGACGCCGTCATTGTCGGCGCCGACCGCATCGCGCGGAACGGGGACTTCGCCAACAAGATCGGGACGTACGAGAAAGCGGTCCTCGCCCGGGAGAACGGCGTTCCGTTCTACGTCGCGGCTCCGTGGAGCACGTTCGACTCGAGTCGGGCGACGGGCGCCACCATCCCCGTGGAGGAGCGCGACCCGGAGGAGGTCGCGACGATGGCGGGACACCGAGTGATGCCCCGATCCAGCTCTGCCCGCAACCCGGCGTTCGATGTGACGCCCGCCCGCTTCGTCACGGCCTACATCACGCCCGGGGGAATCGTTCGCCCTCACGACCTCGCCCGCACGCTGAAGCGGCGGGCGGCATCGGCCGCTGGCGCGGGCCTTACAGGGGGCGGTTCAGGAAATGCTCGGCCCCGTGGACGATCGACCCGAGCATGGCAGGGACGCTGACCCCGAGCGAGTTCAACGCGATCACCAGGCCGAGGACGGCCAAGATCGACACCGTCCAGGCCTCAGCTGTCTTCGCCACCATCGTAGGAAACCCCTGCGGGGACGGCGCATCTCGTTTTCCGATAGATAAAACTCAATGTCCATCGGCAGACGCCGTTCCTCCCTGCCGTCGGGCGCGTTCGCGTGCGGGAGGTCGGGGGAGGGAGGATCACCTCCCCCCGGGGCAAGGTTCATACCATGGAACGAATAGCCCGATTGGGTTGCCCTGGTAGTCTAGTGGTCTAGGATCTATGTCTGTCGAGCATGGGACTCGGGTTCGAAGGTGACGTGGGGTCGTCCCCCACGACCCGGAATTCCCGACCAGGGCGCCTCCCGACGCGAGGGACGGCTTAATCCCCCGACGCACTAGGTACGCCGATGGCCGACCCTCCCGAGGAACGACTGCGTCGCGGGGGAGCCCCGTACCTCTCGCACGTGGTCGGGGATGCCTTCCGGGAGCTCACCGAACGCAAGCTGCTCGAGCTCGTCAAATCCCAACCGGTGCCCCACCACCTCGCGATCATCATGGATGGGAACCGGCGGTACGCCGGGGAGCGCGGCATGCCTGTCAAGGAGGGCCACGCGGCCGGTCGCGATACGCTCGAGCGACTGTTGGATTGGTGCCTCGAACTGGGGATCCGGGTGCTCACGGTGTACGCGTTCTCGACGGAGAACATGTCCCGTTCTTCGGAGGAAGTCGAGGGGCTGATGGACCTGTTCGACAAGGCGTTGCGGGATATCGCCGTGGACGAGCGGGTCCACAAGAACCAGATCCGGGTCTGCGTCATCGGAAACCGGGACATGCTACCGGCCCGGATCCGGGAGGCGGTCGATATCGCGGAGAGGGCCACCGAACACTACACGGCCTACCGGTACAACGTCGCCCTGGCCTACGGCGGGCGGGACGAGATCCTTCAGGCGATCCGAACGCTGGCCCAGGAAGTGCGAGACGGAACCCTCGAACCCGACCAGATCGACTCCGAGGCGGTCTCCCGCCACCTTTACACCGCCGACCTGCCCGACCCCGACCTCGTCTTCCGGACGAGCGGGGAGGAGCGGATCTCCAATTTCCTGCTTTGGCAATCCGCGTACAGCGAGCTCTACTTCTCGGACGTGATGTGGCCCGGGCTCAATCGGACGGAGTTCCTGCGGGCGATCTGGGCGTACCAGCAGCGGAAACGTCGCTACGGTAACTAGCCGCATCCTCGACGGCGGGCGGGTACCCGAGCCGCCACAGGGCCCGCGGAAGCAAGAACGCAAGGCCGGTCGCCAACCAGACCCCCGCGACGACGAGGTAGGTCATCTGGGTCCCCCAGAGCCCGATGAGCAGCGCCCCCCCGATCTGAGCGGCCGGTAGGATCGCGACCGAGCCGAACGAGTCGATCCCGAAGTACCGACCCTGCATGTCGGTCGGCACGAGCAGTTGGGCGGCGGTCAGCCACGCCGTCCCGGCGAACCCTCCGAGGGCCCCGAGCGCGAACAGAACGACCAGGGCGACCGGGACTGAAGGGACGAGGGCGAGCAGGATCGCAAAACCTCCGGCGACCGCGCCATACGGGAGCGTCCAGGCCTTCCCCGCCCACCGCTCCGCCCCGACCCGGCTCACCATCACCGACCCGATCGCGGAACCGGCCACTTCCACCGCGAGCAGGGCGGCGAAGACGAGCGCCGACCCGTGGAGGACGACGGTAGCGAAGATCACGAGGAACGTACCGATGACGTTCGAGCAGAAGTTGAAGAACGTGGCCGAAAGGGTGAGCTGGAAGAACCCTTTCGCTTGGTAGAGCCAGCGGAACCCCGCCGACAAATCCGCGAAATACGCCCGCACTCCCCCGCCCAACTGCGCGGCCGCGCGCCGGGGAGATTCCACGTCCATGCCCGCCAACAGGGCCGCCGAGAGGAGGAAGGTGACCACGTTGATCCCGACCCCGGTGAGAGGACCGAGCGTCACGATGAGGATCCCGCCGAGCGAAGCGCCGACGAACTGGACGGTCGACCGGCTCGAGCGAACGAGTCCGTTCGCATCCCCCACGAGCTCCCCCGGCAGCAACGACGGAATGACCGACTGCTCGGCCGGGTTGAAGAGCGTCGAGAACGCCCCCATCACCAAATTGGCGCCCAGGAGCACGGGGAGATCGAATCCGAATCGGTACAGGACGACCACCACCACAGCCACGGCCGCGGCCCGGCTGACGTCGGACAGGATCATCAGACGACGCCGGTCGTACCGGTCGACCAGAGTTCCACCGAAGACACTGAAGGCGATCGCCGACGCGAGGAAGGCGGTGCCGAGAAGGCCGATGTCGAGCGCCGATCCGGTGGCCGTCCATACGATCCAGATGAGACAGATCCCCGCGACGGCCGAACCGGCGGTCGAACCGATCCCCGCGGTGAAGACCCGGAGGAACCCCTGGTTCCGGAACAGCCGAGCGTAGTGGCCCCGGGGAGCGACCGGTCCACCGGAGGGCCTCGTGTCCTCGTTA
>JAKIVW010000154.1 GCA_022750355.1 Thermoplasmata archaeon | reverse complement strand
CTCCCCTCGACGTGACGGCGGCGTTCCTCCCGTTCGCCGTCGTCGCCGTCGCGATGGTCGGCGTGACGGTGTTCGTGCTCACGCAGGTCCTCCCCCGAACGGCGGCGCCGGTCCCGCTCACGGCGATGACGATCGGGGTCGCGGTCCTCGCCGGCAGCAGTCTCCTCCTCCTCGCGCTCCTCTACGTGTTCATCGACCCGGACGGGACGACCGCGTGGACCTGGGTCCTGGTCGCGTTCAACTTCATGATGATGGGGCCCGCGGGGCTCTGGTTCGTGAGCCTCATCGTGTTCCGCGACCGGTCGGTCCGAGCGACGAGCTGGTTGTGGCCCGTCGTGCTCTCCGTCGTCACCGTCGGGTCGGAGGCCGTGATGGGGATCCTGTTCGCGGTCGGCGGCGGAAGTGCGCCCGCCACCCTGTTGGGCGCGCTGGCCCTTGGTCTCTCGTCCGTCTGGTTCGACTGGTCGATGACCGCCGTGATGGTGGCGCTGTTGCTCTGGTTACCCCTCTCGGGCCTCGTTCGAGGGTCCCTCGCGGCGCTCTCCGCCGCGGCGGTCCTCGCCCCGTGGGTCGTGGCGACTCCCCTCGTCGGGGCGGTCGGGATGGCGCTCCTGATGCTGGCGGTCTTCGGCGGGCTCTATCGACGGTTGGCGGCGCAGAGCGAAGTCCGGCCCGCCGACCTGCGGGTCCCGCTCGGGCTGGCCCTCGCGTTCGCGTCGATGATCGCGGCTCAGGTGGCGATCGTGACCGCCCCGGGCTCGGACGTCGCGGCGCTCGCGTTCAGCGGGACGATGGCCTTCGTCATGGGGACCGAGGTCGCGTTCGTGCTCCACCGTTCGTGGGATTCGTACACCTCCGATATCAAGCGAGTCCAAGTCGCTCGACCGTCCGGAGCCGTGTGAACGACCCAGCCCCCGCAACGCGTGTCCGCCCCCTCCGACGGGCCGCCCCGTGGTTCGTCGCCGCGTTGGTCCTCTCGACCCTGGGGTTGCCCGCCGCCGCCGGCGCCTTCGGTCATCTCGCGAGCGCCCCTCTCGTGGGATACGCCCACCCGACCAACACCACGACGATCCTGGTCAACATGACCGACACTCCGCGCTTCACGCCCCAGTTCCTCGCGGCGCCGGCCGGGAACTCGGTGACATTTCACCTCGTGAACCAGGGCGCGATCGGGCATACCTTCACGCTGCTCGCCCGCCCGGGTGTGCTGCTGAACACGAGCTGGACCCCCGGTCAGCTCGATCAGTACTTCGCGCAGAACGGCTCCCTCGCGAACGTCTCCGTCCCGGGGGGCGGCCAGGCGAACCAGACGGTCGCGTTCAACGCTTCCACCGCGTTCGACTCGTTCGAGTTCGTTTCCGTGGTCCCCTACCAGTTCCAGGCCGGCATGCACGGCACGATCAACCTCACCTCGACCGCCCCGGGACTCTTGGTCTCCGAGAACACGAGCGACAGCTACCAGTTCCTCCCGGCCGTTCTGGTCGCGAACTCGACCCACTACCCGTTCAACCTGGATGTCCTGGTGACCAACACCGGGAACCTCGGCCACACCTTCACCCTCGCCGGCCAGACGAACGTGACCCTCACGCCCGCGACGTACGCCGCGTACTTCGTTCAGAACCCTCCCCTCGTGAACGCCATGGTCCCCGGCGGGGCGGGCATGACCGTCTGGGCGAACTTCACGATCGGGGGTCCGGGCGTCTATCAGTACATTTGCGAGGTCAGTGGCCACTTCGCGAATGGGATGACCGGATTCCTCTATGTCGGAGTGCCGCCCCCGCCGCAACCCGCGGCCCCGAGTACGGCGGTCGTCGAATCGTGGGTCCTGGTGGGGTCCGGGGTCCTCCTCGGTTTCGGAGTGCTCGCCGCGCTCATCGCCTCGTATGCGGGCCGATTCCCTTCGGCTCCGAACGAAGAGTCCGAACACCACTAGCCCGGGTTCGGGCCGGACGTTCCCTACCCCGGAATCCCCCGAAGGCTTCTCAGGAAATCCGGGAATCCCCGCCGTAGGTACGGGACTACACGATCTCCAGGAACGAGCGCATCGTTCCGTGGAAGGTGCCACAGAACTCCGTGCACTGGATCAGGTACGAGGTCCCCGGAGGAACGGTCGGGACCGAGAAGGCGAACATGTTGATCCGGCCGGGGATCGCGTCGATGCGGATCCCGAGCGCGGGGATGTTGAACGAGTGAACGACCTCGAATCCGGTGACGTTGATCTGCACCTCGGCTCCCGGAGTGGCCCATAAAGCCCCGCCGCTCACCGTGTTCGTGGCCGCGTCGTACTGGGAGTTGAAGCACGTCCCGTTCGCCGGGTAGCAGAACTCCCAATACCACTGGTGGCCGATCACGTCGACATACTCGGTCGGGTCCGCGGGCAGGGCGTCGATATGGTAGAGGAGAATGGTGGAGTACGCAGCGACGCCGGCGAGCAATCCCACGACCGCCAACGTCCACGCCACCTCGAGTCGGTTAACCATAGGGCCTCCGGCTCGTCTCGCGGTCGCGCCACTTCCAGATCGCGTAGACGAGGAATCCGAACGTCACGATGGCTCCCGCGACGCTGATCCCGAGGAGGACCCAGACGATTCCGTTCGTCTCCTGCAGGTTGGTCGGTCCCGAGCCGATGGACGCGAATGCGCTCAAGGTCGCGGAACCGAATCCCATCGATGCCGATCGTGCGCAGCCCCTCGGCCGCGTCCGGTCCTTCGGTGGGGGAGGACCTACATATCGCCCGCGTACGAACTGTCGTGCCGAAGGACGGTACCGGGCCGTGCGGGGAGGGCCCGAACGCCCTCGCCCCAAGTTCGTCCCGTACGTACGCAGGGGGTTTGAACGGAGTCCCCCGTCCTCGCCCGCTCACTAAGTTCGGGGGAGCGGAATGGAATATCGGGGGCCAGGACGTGGACCACTCGCCGTCGCGCTCACCCTGATCCTGCTGCTGAGCCTGTTTGGGATCGGCACTTCCGAGGCGACGTCGCACTCGGGCACCGTCGCCCAGGTGACGGGGGGCGACCTCCCGATGACGGCGTCCAGCGGGTTCGCGTTCGACCCCAATCTCCTCGGGAATGTGGCCACGACGACCAATCTCACCGTGACGTTCACCGACGGAGACGTGCAGGCGCATACCTTCACTATCTCCTCTCGGGAGGGCTGGGTCATCCCCAGTTCCTACACCGGGGATCAGCTCACCAATTTCGTCAAGGCCTATCCGCCGCTCTTCAACATCCAGGCCCCCAATCCAGGGACCTACATCGGGAACTTCACATCCCCGCCCAAGGGATGGTACGAATTCTTCTGCAACGAATCCGGCCATTTCCAAGAGGGAATGTACGGGTTCATCGCGTTTGGAGAGGCGTTGCCGTCGAACCTCACCATCAGCCTCGCCAACGATGGGCCCGGCGCCGCCGTATTCATCATCGTGGGTACGATCGTGGCCCTCACCATGATCGCGATCGTCCTCGGGTTCGTGGTCGGCCGTCGCCGAGGGGCGATGCATGAGATGCCGCCGGAGCGGCTGGGCTACCCCGAACCGAAGATGCCGGCCGAGCCGGCCCCTCCTCCCGGGACGCCGCCCAAGAGCCACTAAAACGAACACAAAGTTGAAAAAGCCCCGTTCCTACTACCTACGAACCTCGTAGTAGGTTAGGGGTATTTCGTGGCGTGGGGAGCACCGAACCGAGAGCGCCGCGTACTCAAGGCCGGACACTCTTCCATCGCGGTCACGCTGCCCAAACCTTGGGCGGAAGCGATGAACCTTCGCCCCGGCGACCTGATCGTGTTCGACCAGTCGGACGACGGAACCCTGATCCTCAAACCGGCCCCGGTTCCGGGGGCGGAGGTCGAGGTGACCCCCTTCCTCGTGCAGGCG
>JAKIVW010000153.1 GCA_022750355.1 Thermoplasmata archaeon | reverse complement strand
CCCCGTCTTTCACGTGACGCGCGTCACGCGCCGGGACCGACCGATCTATCTGTCCACCGTGACCGGCAAGCCCCCCACCGAGGATGCGGTCCTCGGGAAGGCGGTCGAACGGGTGTTCCTGCCGGTCATTCGACTCGTGCTTCCCGAGCTCGTCGACATGAACCTCCCGATGGAGGGACTGTTCATCAACGTCGGGATCGTTTCGGTACGCAAGCAGTACCCCGACCATCCCCGCAAGGTGATGCACGCGCTGTGGGGCCTCGGCCAGTTGATGTTCGTCCGCTATCTCATCGTTGTCGACGCGGACGTGGACGTCCACGACCTCCATGAGGTCCTCTACCGCGTGGGACTGCAGGCGGACCCCGAGCGGGACCTCGAACACTCGCACGGTCCCGTCGACCAACTCTCCATCTCCAATCCTGTACCGAACCTGGGGGCCAAGGTGGGGATCGACGCCACGCGGAAACGGCCAGAGGACGGCTTCCCGCGACCCTGGCCGGAGGAGATCCGTTCGGACCCGTCGGCCGTCGCGGCCGCCGAACGGGCGATCCGCCAGGATCCGGTGCTCGCCCGATTCCTGCGACCGAAACCGTGACGGCCGACCTCACGCCCCGCGGGCGACTCTACGAGCTCGGGCGATTCCTCGAGATCCAGAACGTCGGGCTGAACCTGCCGTTCGCCCTCGCGTTCCTGCTGCTCGCGGCCGGCGGGATCCCCTCCCTGTGGGTGGTGTTCCTCGTCGTGGTCGCCTTCGTCTCGGCCCGCAACGCGGGCCACAGTTTCAACCGCTGGGCGGACCGGGACCTCGACGCCGCCAACCCGCGCACGCGGAATCGGGCAATTCCCTCCGGACGTCGCTCGCCCGCGTCGGCCCTCGCGATCACGGCGTTCAGCGGCGCAGTCCTGCTCGTCGCCGCGTACCTGCTGAACCCGCTCGCATTCCTCCTGGCTCCGGTGGCCCTCGCGACCGTGCTCGGGTACAGCTACACGAAGCGCTACACCGCCCTCACGACCCCCTTCCTGGGGTTGGTCGAGGCCGTCGTCCCCGCGGCGGTGTTCATCGCGGTCCAGGGGCGACTGGACGCCTACGTCCTGTTCGCGGTCTTCGGCCTGCTCGCCTGGGGCACCGCCTTCGAGACGATCCACAGCCTCGGCGACCTCGAGAGCGACCGGGCCCTTCGACTGCACTCGCTCCCCGACCGGATCGGCGTGCGGGCCTCGGTCCGGCTCGTCCCGGTGTTGCACGCGGTCGCGCTACTCCTCCTAGGAGCCCTCGGTTTCGCGCTCGAGCTTCGACTGTGGTACTTCCTCGCGCTCGCGGCGATGGCGGCATTGGCAGCGGTGACCGATCTTCGTCTCGCTCGATCTCCGGCCTCGTCCCGGATCCCTTTCCAACGTCACTTCCAGATGGCCGGCCTCTATTGCGTCGGTGTCGTGCTCGCCCTGTTCCTCCCCTTCGGCCCGCACGTACCAGGTCTCTGAGGAACGCCGGATCCAACCGCCCCCGATCGCCGGTTCAGCGCCGGAACGGGCGCGGAACGAGCCGAACGACCCCCGGCGGCGAACTCAAATCTCGTCTCGCCTCGGTCGCCGGGTTGACATGCCGCAAGTAATGATTGGACTGTCCGCACGCGACTACCGGACGACGAACGAGGTCTGGCGACTGGCCAAGCGCCACCTGAATCCGGCGGTCCGTCGACGGATCGGCTGGCGAGGCCGGTCGAGCTTCCTGCGCCAGCTCATCCTGTACGGGTTCGAGAAAGCGAGCGAGAACCCGGGGGAATTCCTCCGAGACGTCCGGGACACCCACGACCCGCTCTTCGGACGGCGGGGCCGTTCCGAAGCCGGGGCCGACCACCGGGAAGCCCTGATCCCGTCGTGGGAGGCGTTCTTCCCCGCCCCTCCGGCCTCCCCCCGCGGACGGAAGAAGACGCCGAAAACGTCGGGAACCGGTTAGACCGGGACCGGACCGGCCCGTCGCGAGGGATCATGGGCCGAACGGTCGAACGTCTCGAAGGACTCGCGCTGATCGGCGGAGCGACGATCGGGGAGCTCCCCCTGGCCACGCCGGGCTGGATGGACAGTGGAACCGGCTCCCCCGACGGGGGCCTCTCGCTCCGCTCGGTCGAGACCGCGCTCGGTCTTCGTCACCTACAGATCTCCGACGGGACTCGAACGCTGGACCTCGAGTACTCGGTCCCCTCCCCCGAGGTCGTCGGGCCGATCGGGGGGGCTTCGCCGGTCGGCCCGTACGCCCTGCTCGTCCGGCCGCCGTTGCCTCGCGACCTTCCGGAATCTATCCGGTCCGCTCGGCCGGACCTCCTCATCTGGGGGAACGCCCGCGCGCTCTGGTCCGAGGGCCTTCCGTTCATCGAAGGGATCCGCCAGCTCCGGGCGGCGTTCGGGGCTGGCCCCGTTCTCTGGGCCCCTCGGGTGGCGCTCCCCCACCGCATCCCGCTCCTCGCCTACCTCGGGGTCGACCTGGTCGACTCGACAGCAGGCCTCCTCGGCGCGGCGCGAGGGGAGTTCTACGACGAGACCCTCGGCACGGCGGACGCGGCGGTCGCCCGAACCGAGGGACTCTGCGACTGCTCCGCCTGTACGGCACACCCGGCCGGCGGTCTGGACGCGCACACGACCGCGGTCTACCGGCGGGCGATAGCCGAGTGCCGCACCGCGGCGCGGATGGGTCGGTTGCGTCAGCTCGTGGAATCGAGACTCCCCGCCGAGCCCGCATTGGCGGAGATGCTCCGGTATGCGGATCGGGAGTTGGGTAGTCTCCTCGAGGAGCGGACCCCGGTGACGGGGGAGGGGAGCCAACCGTACGTCCTCCTCGAAGCCCATCGCCGGCCGGAGATGGTTCGATTCCGGCAGCGCCTGCTGACGCGGTACACCCCGCCCCCGTCGAAGTCGGTGTTGCTGCTCGTCCCCTGCTCTCGAACGAAACCGTACCGCCTCTCGCGCTCGCACCGGCGGTTCTACGGGGCGATCGAGGGATTGTTCCCGATCGAGCGTGTCCACGTCGTCTCGGTGAGCTCCCCGATCGGGCTCGTGCCGCGGGAACTCGAGGACGTGCCGCCCGCGCGCCACTACGACATCCCCGTCACGGGCGAGTGGGAGGAACGGGAGCGGAGCGCGGTCGTGGAGGCCCTGCGCCATCTCCTGGCCACCGGGCACTACCGCTCGGTCGTCGTCCACCTCGATCCGGGCGAGTATGCCTTCCTGAGGGATGCGATCCCGGCGGAGCTACCGACCGCCTGGACCCTGGGCGACCACCACACGACCACCCGCGAAGCGCTGGTCGCGTTGCGGGACGCCGTGGGGACCGCCCTGAACGGGGAAAAGCCAGTGTCGGGGGGACCTCTCGCGGTGGTCCGAGAGGAGTTGAGAGAGGTCGCGGCGGTCCAGATGGGCCGGGCCGGCGCCGACCGACTGTTCGTGGCACCGGCGCGGCTCGCGGGGCGACCGTGGTTCCAGCGGCTCACGGACGGCCACACCGACCTCGCGACCCTTCGCGAGCAACGGGGTCTCTTCCACGTCACGGTGGCCGGCGCCCGACGTCTGGTCCCCGACCCACCCCACTGGGTGTCGGTCGATCCGGCGCTCCCCCTCACGGGCGACCTCTTCGTCCCCGGTGTTCGAGGCGCGGACCTCGCCATTCGTCCCGGCGACTCCGTCGTACTCCTTCGGGACGGCGCCCTCGCGGCGGTCGGTGAGGCGGTCCTTCCGGGGAGACTGATGCTCGAGTTGGGTCACGGGCTCGCCGTTCGGGTACGCCACCGTGCCCACGGACCGACCGACACGTCCATGACCGAGAGTTCCCCTGCACCGGACCCTGGGCCGGTCGTCTAGCGGTGAGGACGCCGCGCTTACAACGCGGAGATCGACG
>JAKIVW010000027.1 GCA_022750355.1 Thermoplasmata archaeon | reverse complement strand
CAGGGAAGCAGAGGAAGCGGCCGACTTGGTGCTTCTGCCGCGGGGGACTAGCCACCGACCGAGCGGAAGCGCCCGGAAAGCCCGTACAGGTCGGGGCTGACTTCCAGGTCCGGATCCGGGACCTATGCAGGCGCCGCCAGGGGTGGCTGAACACGTACGATCACCATATCCATCCCCACCCGAGTTGAAAACTGCGAGCGATCCACCAATTGTAGGAAATGGACCCCCCGTGTCCACATCACTCGTTTGCTCGTGGCGTCCATGCATCTTCGGGCGGCACTGTGGGATGCCTCTCGAACGGGGAGTACGGGTTCATCTCAGAATTTTCTCAAGCCGCGCGATAAGCTCGGCTCTGGACAACGGGTGAGGTAGACCCTCGTTCAATTGCCTCAACGTGGTCAACACCCGGTTGATCGTGACATCGACCTCCTCCTTGGAGCCGACGAGGTACCGTGCCTTCGGGTACGGGAGAATAGGGCGTCGCTCACCGCGTCGACCACTGGAGTGGGAAGCGGCAGGTCGGCACGATAGAGGGCGTCCTTGGAGGCCGTCACTCCGTTGAGGAACTCCAAGAGCTGGTCCCGGTAGATCGAGATCCCCCACTCCTCTCTCAGCTCGTCCGCTTGGTGCTCCATGGCGTTCGCGAAGATGTCGCTCCGGAAGGCACCGGGCTCGACCGAACTGACCCGAAGTCCGATACCTCCTGGCGAAGCGCGTCGCTGCACCCCTCGACGGCGAACTTGCTGATTACAGAGGGGCCCAAAAAACGCCTCGGGAACGAACCCGTTGATCGAGCTGATGTTGACGACCCGTCCCCGAGATTCACGGAGGAATGGGAACATCCCGCGGGCCATGCGATGAAGTCCGTCGACGTTGACGTCAAAACTGAGATGGAGTTCCTCGACGGAGATCTCCACCAGCGGGCCCGCGTTCCCTATTCCCGCGTTGTTGACGAGGCCGTACAAGCCCTTCTTCGAGTCCCGGATCTGGGCGGCCAATCGAGCGACGTCCTGGTCCTGCGTGACGTCCAAGAGCACGGGGGTGACGTGGGGAAGGCGCCCAAGTGCCTCGAGGTCGGACTCCTTCCGCGCGCCCGCAAAGACAGGATGACCGTTAGACGACAGCGAGTTATCGATTGCCCGGCCGATCCCAGTGCTGGCGCCGGTAACGAGGACCGGACTGGGGTTTTTCTCCGGCATGTTCGACCGCCCCCCGACCCATGAGCTCGCCTTAATCCCACTTGGGCCGGCATTGGAAGCCCGGGCTCTGGTGTTCGGAGGGCCATAACGGCGGACCCAGATCTACTCCCCACAACGTTCGCGAACCTCGAGCCGATACAGGGATCCTTTGGGGCCAGGAGACGAGCGAATCGGTCGAACTTGCTGGCGAGCGAGGCCACTTGCCGGGTGCGGCCTGCGGACAATCCACCTATAGCAGCACCCAAATCCCTCCGTGCCCACTGGGCCCCGACGACCGATGAAGGCGCGACCGTTGCGAGAGAGCCTGGCCGACCGTCCGCTCCTTTTCGCGCCGGTCCTTCCTTCGCTGCGCAGCCCCGCCCACCGAATCGCCGAGCGAGTCGACGAAACAGCTCGACTCCTGATGAAACTACCGCGGGTGGACGCGATCTACGTTCCGGAGTTGGTGGAGGAAAACCACGAGGGGCGCCCGCGCTATCGCTCGTACGACCCGAGCGAATACGTAGTCCACCTGACCAGTCGGACCGGCCATCCGGGAATCGTCACCAAGGTCGTCGCTCACATGGAGAGCGTTCTCGC
The DNA here is from genome assembly GCA_022750355.1 of Thermoplasmata archaeon. Classification (GTDB taxonomy): domain Archaea; phylum Thermoplasmatota; class Thermoplasmata; order Lutacidiplasmatales; family UBA184; genus Lutacidiplasma. Next base: position 13,941 of record JAKIVW010000027.1, on the reverse strand, counting down.
CCTCCAAGAATGGGCCGAGCGGAGCGTCCGCCGAGGAGTGCGGAATGTGGTCTTGGTAGGGGGCTCCAGCAGCAAGATCCCCTACCCCGGACCGGCGGTCGAGGAGGCGGACCGGGCGGTCGTACCCGTCCTCGAAGCCGCCGGCGGGGTGGTCGGCAACATCACGATCCCGCACCGAACGGACGAGGCGGCACGGATGCTCCGGAAAACGAAAGCCGGGGTCACATTTTTCACGACCCAGCTCCTGTTCGATGCCGAGGGGGTCATCGACTCCATCCGAGAGTATGGCCGACTCTGCCGGGACGCTGCCATCGTTCCGGCGACCGTGATCTTGAGCTTCGCCCCTCTGGGGGACGAAGACGACATCGAGTTCGTGCGCTGGCTCGGTGCCCACCTCCCGGAAGAGGTCGAGCAAGTACTCCTTCAGGACGAGCAAGCACTATCGCGGCGCACCGTGGAGCTTGCGCTTAGCGTCTGGACCGAGGTCGTGGGGGCCACGAGCCGATCCTCGGTCCCGCTGGGGGTCAGCGTGGAGCAGGTCTCGGCCCGACACCTCGTCAGCGCTCGAGATCTCCTGACCGCGTTCAGCGGTCTCCTCCCTCCCCGAAACCCGTATCACCCTACTCCGACTCCGAGGTCCGACGAATGACAACCAGTCCCCCTATCTTCGCCGGGCTCACGTCCCCCTTTCCCCGGCCGGAGCGACTGATCGCGGCGACCCGCGACTTGGACCGCGGTCGGACGACGCCGGAGCTCGCGGAGAAAACATTCGTGGAGGCCGAGACGGAACTTCTGGCGCTGGAGGAGCGTCTCTTCACGAACGTGACGGCTGGTTATTTTCGATGGAACGACCTGTTCCGTCCCATCGCGGAGACGTGGGGTGGGTTTACCGTCGGGCCGCTGACCCGCTGGTTGGAGACGAACACTTTTTTCCGGCAACCGATCCTATCCTCGACCCCGCACCGGGCCGCGGGCGCCTTCGCCGCCCGACTGCCTCCGCCTTTGACGTCTCGGGCGGCCGTGGCTCGGGTCCTTCTTCCGGGCCCGTACACCTTCGCAAAAATCCTGGAGAACCGCTCCGGTGACTCGGAGCTTCAGACTGCCTTGACGCTGGGCCGGCTCCTGGGCGAAGAAGTGCGCGAACTTCACGGAAGCGGTTTCCACGTGTTCCAGTTCAGCGATCCAATGTTGGTCACCGACCCTCCCGAACCACCCGCGGACGAGTCGGTCGTCCAAGCGTACCGTTCGATTTCGAACGCCGTCCCCGCAGCGACCACCATCGTCTGGACGTTCGGCGCGGGGGCGGGCCCGGCCCTCCCTCTCTTGGACCGGCTCCCGGTCTCGGTCGTGGGCATCGACCTCACCGACACCGAGCCCGAAACCCTTCGGCCCGGCCCCGAGCGACTCGGTCTCGGCCTCGGGATCATCGATCCCCGCACGACCCTTGCAGAGTCGCTGGACGACACCGTCGGCGTGGTCCGCGAGGCGTTGCGACGCCGCCCGTCGGCGAGCGTATGGCTCGGACCCGGAGCGCCCCTCGACCTACTCCCGGCGCGACCGGCGGAGCAGAAGCTTTTGCGCCTCTCCGATGTGCGCCATACGCTCCTTCGGGAGGGTGTCGGATGAACACTCATCTCTTCCCCACGCAAGAAATTGGCAGCCTCCAGAAGCCCTCGCTGGAAGCGCTTCGAGAATGGGAAGCCCGCGTCCACTTCCTCTCGCGACTCTCCCACATTCCAGATGAGGTCCTCCTCCACCCCGACGTCGGCACGCTTCAAAACCTCCGGGCGGCCTTCGCGATCGCGTACCTGGAGGCCGCCGGCCTCGACCGAGTCTATGACGGAGAGGCCCGTCGGGTGGAGATGTACGAGTACGCGGTCCGCCAGATGACCGGCTTCCAATTCCAGGGCCACGTCCGATCGTGGGACTCCAAGTACTACCGAAAGGGAACGGTCGTGAATCGGGTCGACTTGACTGCGCCCTACCATCTCGAGGAATTCGATTTCGTCCAGAAGCATGCCCGGGCGGCCATCAAGCTCCCGATCACGGGACCCTACACCCTTGCCGACTGGAGCTACGACGAATACTACCTCGCCCGACAGCCGGGCTGGAAGGGCCGGCCTCAGCGACGAGCGGCGCAACAGGAGTTCGTGGTCGATCTTGCCCGCCGAGTGCTCCGCCCCACCCTGCAGCGTCTCATCGAACACGGTTGCCGAGTGATCCAAATCGATGAACCCGCCGCGGGCACCCACCCCGACGAGGCCCCCCTCGTCGTTGAGGGGTTCAACGAGGCGACCCAAGGATTGGATGCGGAATTCTCGATGCACATTTGTTACTCCCGGTACCAGGATCTCCTTCCGGCCCTCCTGGAGGCCAAGGCGTGCCGGCAGTGGGCGTGGGAGTTTGCCAATCGGGATGCCGACGGTCACGATGGGTACGAAGTCCTGAAACTCCTCAGGGAATACTCGGACACTCGCTCGGTCGGTCTCGGGGTCCTCGACGTACATCGGGACACGCTGGAAACTCCTGAATTGGTGGCCGAGCGAGTCCGACGGGCGGCCAAATACTTGGGCGATCCGTCCAAGATCTGGGTGAATCCAGACTGTGGCCTCCGCACTCGGAGCCTCGATGTCGCCTACGCCAAGCTCGAGGCGATGGTAGCAGGTGCGGCGCTCGCCCGGACCGGTTTTGAAAATCCCCGAAACTAGTGCGGGCGTCCGCGGGGCGGCCTCTGCGTGGAATCATCCCCCGGAGGGGTGTGGAGTGGGTGGCCAGCCCGCTCGAATCGTTAATGTCAGCAAGAGAGTTGGGACGACCATGGAACTCCGAATCGAGTGCGAACGATGCCACTCCCCCCTTCCGGCCGACCGCTCCGCGTACGTGTGTTCTTACGATTGTACGTTCTGCCCCACCTGCGTACGTCACCTCGCGTTCGTTTGCCCCAATTGTGCCGGGGAACTCGTTCGCCGCCCCCGTCGGGCCTCGAAAGACCCCAGTCGGACGAAAGAACGCCCATCCCTGGATCCCCACATTGCGGTGAGAAGGGCGGCCGACCGAGATCTCGATTCGCTGGCCGCCTTGTTTGACGGATACCGTGTGTTCTACGGTCAGCAGTCGGACCGCTCGGCAGCCCGCCAATTCCTCGAGGAACGACTCGCCGGCCGGGAGTCGGTGGTTTTCGTCGCCGAGGAGGCCGGAAGGGCCGTGGGGTTCACCCAGCTTTATCCCTCGTTCACGTCAGTGACGCTCGGTCCGATCTACGTGTTGAACGACCTCTTTGTGGACGCGGGCGCTCGACGGAAGGGTGTCGGGGCGCTGCTGCTCGCCGCGGCCCGCGCCTACGGTCTCGAGCAGGGCGCCCACTACCTCGAGCTCTCAACGGCAGTCGACAATCCGGCCCAAACCCTCTACGAAGATTCGGGTTGGATCCCCGATCGCGAGTATCTTCACTACGAACTTCCGATTCGACCAAACCCGAAATCTCCGTAGCCCGGACGCGGTCTCGGAGGAATGGTTCGAGGAAATCGTCTCGTCCTCAGTAGGTTCTTGGCGAGAGACGGTATGGCCCCGTCGTGAAGTGGAGTCGACGAAAACGAGTATTCGTCGTCCTCGTGACGTCCGCGGTGACTATCATCGCGGTTGTGACCCTGGTGCTCCTCACAGTCCCGATCGCTCAGGAAGAGACCGGCTACACCCTCATCGGGTTCCGACTTTATTCCTTTGAGTCGCTGAGCGTGTATGGCCCGAGTCCGATCAACTTCAGCTTCAACGAGGTCTCTTTCGCCTTCAGCGGTTGGTGTGGTCCGGTAAGCACGGGCGGCGGACAATTCTGCGGGAACGCCTCAGAATTGAACGGGATGCGGTTCCCCTTCTCGATCTCGGACGCCGGGTTGCCAGGCGGGCCGATCGCTTGGCAAACTTGGGTCTCCCCAGATTCTCGCGAAGCGATTCAATTGGCCAACACCGGCCTCGCCCACCTCCTCGTATCCACGTAGGGGACCGGGGGCGGTCGGCCCGTGAAACCCCCGATAGAGGTGCGGCGGGGCTTCCGCTCGGTTTCGACCTGGACCGGGGGGGGCCGAAGGTGCAAACCCGATAGCACCCACAAAGGCGACCCCTCGGGGGCGGGGCGCTTTCTTTAAATATCTGCTTATATACTATTTATACGATGGACGCGCGCATCCGAATCGAGAATGTCGTGGCTTCGACGTCCCTGAGCGACGTGCTCGACCTACAGTCGATCGCCCTGACGCTGGACGGGGCCGAGTACGAACCCGAACAATTCCCCGGCCTCATTTATCGCCTCAAGCAGCCCAAGACGGCTATTCTCCTGTTCCGCTCCGGTAAGGTCGTCTGCACGGGCGGAAAGAGCATGCACGAGGTGGAGGAGTCCATCCACATCGTCTCGGCCCAGATCAAGAAGGCCGGCGAAAAGATCAACATGCACCCGAAGATCGAGGTGCAGAACATCGTCGCGACCTCCGACCTGGGGTGCGAGATCAACTTGAACTCGATCGCCGTCACTCTCGGTCTTGACCGGGTGGAGTACGAGCCGGAACAGTTCCCTGGGCTGGTGTACCGCTTGGACGAACCCAAGGTCGTACTCCTGCTGTTCGGGAGCGGCAAGATGGTCTGTACCGGCGCGCGGCGACCCTCGGACATCCAACTCGCCGTGCAGAAGACTCGGCGAGAGCTCTTGGGCGCCGGCCTGCTGGATGGGGTACGAGACCGACCCGCTCCCACGGATAGTCGACCGTCCAACAAGCCCCGTGGGGTCAAGCCCGTCGCGGCGGCGCCGAAGAATGACTTTCCCTCCCGCTCACCGCCGTCGACTCGACCCTCGAACCCTTCGGTCTAAGGCTGCCCGGGCTCGAGAGCCCTGAAAGGGGGGCGGGGCGGCGCCCGCTTAAACTCCCCTTCCCCGAATCCGTGAACTTTAGGGTGGCCCACCGGAGAGGAGGGGCCGGGCTCCCCAAACGTTCGTTGATATAGTACTTTCCCGAATCAAGTGATTGGCGGCCATGTAGGAGGCGCACGGTGAGTTCGCTCCTTCGACTTCCTCCTGAACTGATTGAATTCAGCCTTCGAGAACCCCCTCGCTCCCTGTTGATCCGGGGCGAACCGGGCGCGGGCAAGTCCACTCTCGGGCTAACGCTCCTAGGCGCGTTCCGCGGAAAGCGGATTCTAATCACCAGCCGCGTAACGACCCCCGAGATTGAGAAGGATTACCCTTGGCTCCGTTCGGGAGCGGACCCTCCGGTCGAGATCATCGAGTCGTTGGCCGGAGATGCTCGGATCGGGTCGCGCGCACGCACCCTCAGTGGGGCCAGCAGCCTCGTCGAAGCGCCGGAGGGAGATCCGGAAATGGAACAGCTTTGGTTGCCGGATTCGCTGATCGAGGCCTTCTCTCGAATCGGGCCGGAGAATCCAGGAATGGTGGTGATCGACTCGTGGGATGCCTTGGTCGAGCGTTACGTCGGTTCTCCGAGGAGAGGTGAAGTACCGACCCCCGACCGAGAGGAGATCGAACGGCTCATGTTGGGCCTCCTGGGAAGGGGGAAAGTCCACCTGGTTCTCGTCGTGGAACGGAGCGAGTCGACCCAGCTCGACTACCTCGTCGACGGAGTTGTCGCGTGTGTGGTCACCGGCAACGAAGATCGGATGGAGCGGTGGACTCAGCTGAAAAAGATGCGGGGAGTCCGAATCAACCACCCGTGGTACCCCTACACGCTCGAAGGCGGGCGGTACCTCTGCATCGCGCCGATGGCGCCAGAATTCCGGACTCGCCTCCTGGCGCCTCTCCCGGAGCCGGATTCCCGCCCGGGATGGATTTGGCCGGGCTCGGCGGACTACGCAACCCACTTCGGTCGTCTCCAATTCGGGAGGAGTACGCTCCTCGAAGTCGATTCCGAAGTACCGGTGGAAGCCGTCCGATTGCTCGTCTCACCGCTCCAGAGCCAGGTGATGATCCTGGGCGGACGAATCCTCCTGATCCTCCCGCCGAGTGTTTCCGCCTCCGACGTCTGGGAGACGTTCCGGACGATCGTCACTCCCGAACAGTTCGTGAGCGGCGTGCGGATCTTCGCCCCCTCGGGCCTCCTAGCCTCCGATCCGAATTTCGAAATCTTGAAGAAGGTCATGGTCTCCGGGCCGCTTGCCGACGCACCCCCCATGGCCACGCGAATGCCCGACGCGTACAAGTTTCTGAAAGAGGGACGGGCGTCCGGGTTGCCGAACCTCGGGGTCGTCTGGCTCAATGGTCTTCGCGCCGGGCTTCCCGAAGGGGCACCTCCGTACTCCCCCGAGACGTTGCCGGCCTTGGTTCGGAAGAGCCTGGCCGACTCAGCCACCCACTTCATCATGATTGGCGCCCCGACCGACCCGCTCATCCGGAGCCTTCAGGAGATCGCGTCGAGTCGCATCTCCGTGAAGACCAAGAGCGGGCGGGTGTTCGTCTTCGGGATACAACCCCTGACCTCGCCCCTCGTCCTCGCACAATCCGACAACGGGAATCCATACCACCTCCGATTCGCATCCATCCGCCCGGGCACTGCCATTCAACGTCGGATCGCCATCCCACTCGGGTCACGCGAGCCGCCGGGAGACGATCCCGGGGATTACTCAACGGCTGATCGGGCAATCGGACGACCCAGGCAAGAGCGGCCCGCCTAGGTGACGGTCGTGGATTTTCTTGATTGCTTCTTCACAGGGCGCGTTGGACGGGAGGGACGAAGTCCCGACGGTGGGCGCTGTCTCCCCTCCCTCAGATCGAGCTCGAAAAATAGGGCGGTCGGCACCGGGTGATCCCAAAACGGATCAATCCGGCGAAAACCGAGTTTCCGATACAGGGCGATCGCCCGAACCATCCGGGGCAGCGTATCGAGGACCACTCGACGATATCCCAATTGCCGCGCTCGCTGTAGGGCCCGGACCGTCAGGCGCCGACCCACTCCGGCGCTCCGGCACGCCGGCCGCACGTAGAGGCGCTTGAATTCTGCCGTCCGTCCTTTGTGATACCGCAATGCGGCGAGGCCAATCGGGGTCCGTCCTTCGAACGCTAGGAAGAGAGCCCCCTTGGGGGACACGTAGTCGCCGGGCAGACCGGACTGCTCCGCATCAAACAGCGCGAGGCCCCGTCTCAGCACCGAATCCGGGAAGTTCGTCACTTCGCGGTGAGCGACCAGCCAAGCCCGGTACTCTGCAAAGAGGACTTTCACGGTCTCAATCTGATCGGCGGTCCTCGCTTCACGGACCGAAATCTGGGGAGCGGTCAACCTAGCGCAGCGGAAGGTCAAACTCGTTTTACGTCCATGGCTTTCCAGGCGGGCTCGTTGTCCGCGTAGACTTGCCACTTTTCCACGCGTTCGTCCCGCACCACGGCCTTCCACGCAGCGGGAATCTTCCACCGGCGACTCGGAGGAAGTTCTACTCCCACGGCTGCCGTCCCGCTGGCGGACCCGAACATTCCCACGATAATCCCGATTTGGAGGTGGTCCTCGATCAGGATCCGATAATCCGGAAACAAGCCGAAATACGTCGTCCAGCCTTCCCGGAGGCGTTCCTTGCCACGAAGGGAATGCCCTAGGCTATCCACAAATTCATGGTCGTCCGACATGAGTGAAAGCATTGCCGGTACGTCGTGACGATTAATCTCGTTCACGAATCGCAACGCCGTTCGCACCACGTCGGGCTCCGACATTGTCTTCCCCGCAGGACGGGAATGGCAGCCGACCGATCCCGGTCCTTGGCCGACCGGAAGGGGTTCGAGGATAAGTGAGTCGCAGGCCCCGCAAATGACGGGCTATGGCCAACTACGAGGGCGGCCCTCGGGTGACTCGGTTCAATCTAAGGGATACTGCGCGCGACACGCCCGGCGAGTCCCGGTTGCCTACTCGGAGAGGGCCTGATTGGTCTCTCGCAGGCGTCGGGTCATTTCTTCCAAGACTCCCCGCAGGATCTTGGGCTCCGACTCAGCAAACCCCCAAAATTCAAACCGAGAAAGTACCGCCACCTTCGAAGCTTTCGTCGCAACTACATCCGCGGATCGGGGCAAGTCATCAAACAGTGTCATCTCCCCGAAGAATTGGCCCACCCCGAGTTTAGCGAGGCCACGACTTCCGCGCCGCACCTCCGCCGCTCCGTCCAGGATCAAGAAAAGTCCAATGCCGCCCTCTCCCCGTTTGACCATCGTTTCGCCTTCCGCGTAGGCGACGATCTTGACCCATCCGGCAAGTTTTTTAAGTTGCCGCTGGGAGAGACTCCCCAAAATGGAGACGTGCCCCAGTCGTTCTGCGAGCTGGTTGGTCGGAAACTCTACCGTCCTCGGCACGAGGGTCGGGACTTACTACCGGGATTAATACGTATCCCCGGCGGGCGCGCCGATCGCACCCGATTTTCCGGGAAGGTTTATTTCGGGTTCGTTCGCGTCCCGATCGATGTCACACCCTTCGACCCCCGGGCACCGCCCCGGCGAGGACCCTCTTTCCGGGAGATTCCACCCGGAAAAGCGGCGAAGGTCGGTCTAAGGGTGGGGTGAGATGTGCCGAAGGGCCTCCCGCCTACTTAACGGACTGAGTCGAGTTTCATTCTTCCGGACGTAGACCGACACCTCTGTTGGCTGGACTCGGGCGTACTGCCTCAACGCCCATCCGATGGCTTTCCGAAGAAAGAATTCTCGCGATTCCAGCGACGGCTCAATGCAATCGAAAAGGAGGGCCCGGTCGGTTGAATTTCCGAACCGAAGTTGGCAGATGATGGAACTGCGTCGCTTCCAGAGGTCATCGGACCGACTCCATCTTCGCATGATTTGTCCCATCGGTTCCGGGGACCGGCGAAGGATGGGACCGAGTCGGTTGGCCGCCAGGGTGTCGACGTAGTCCCACCAGGCTCCGGTCACGATCATCTCTTCATACATGGGGAGCGCCGAGAGATTCTGGAACGCCGACGCCGTACGAACGTCGGAGAGGAGGATCGAAGCATACCGCTCCTCTCGAAATTTTGCTTGCCTCCAGAGGTACAAAGTAGTCCGTTTCCAACGGGTCGAAGTGGAGAATTCCAACTGATCGAAGAGGCGCTTGCAAATTGCGGATACACCGGGCGACGCAACTCCGTGGAACGGCATCTCGGACCGCATGTACCGCTGCATCGGGCCGGCTCGACGCTCGCTACCTGCGTTACTGAACTCCCGGCGAAGGCGGGCTAGGAGGAGCGCCGGCTCAGTACTCGTAGCCCGACTCGAACTGCTCGAGGCGCTGGGGCCACGCATCCCCCCGCGATGGAGTTCGGTCAGAAAACTCGTCGCCCCGCAATATCTCTTACCCGTCGAACCGGATCCGAGGATCACCCCCGTTTCCTGCGCCCGCGATGGTTAACCATGGATTGACATCGCGGGAGGGGCCCCGCCGGACCAACTCGTCGCGAGGGGCGGGTGTCTAGTGTACGGGCGCCGGCCCGAAGTCAAAAGAGGTTCCGGGAGATGCCGAATCGAATGCGGTCCCCCACGATCGTGATTGGGTCGCCCAAGGAGTATGCCACCTGGGTTTCGCGACTCCGTAGTTTCCTTTCCGAAACGGGGGCGGACCCGAATAATCTGGAGCAGGTGGATGCACGGTTCAACTACAACGAGAATCGGATTACCCTGTACCGACTCAGCAACCCCACCGACGAGCGGTCGATTGCCGAAACGATCTCCCACGAATTTCTCCACGCCCTCCTATTCCAGGAGGGTGAGCGGTTCGCTGCGCGAACTCTCGACCTCGTGAGTCGACCTGTTCGAGGTGGCGAGCGAATCGGGGGCATCTGAGGTTGCCGGCCCGGAGGTCCGGGCCGGTAAGGGGTTCGGCGAGTCTACGGATCGAGGCTCTACGGGGCGGGCACCGCCCCACGGGTGTGGGTGCTGGTGGTCGTTTCCGTATGCGTCGTGACCGCCGGCGTCGGCGGGCGAAGCATTCGGTTGATGGACGAGGGGTTGCCGTAGGAGCGGAACATCGAAACCTTTCCGTCCTCGTTGACAACCACGCGGGTCAGCTGGTCCTGGTTGAGCTTCTTGTTCGTGGGCTCGACCGACTTACCGTCCTTCGTGGTGTACGGACCGGTGTGGGTCCCGTGCACCGAGTTGACCACGACGGCCTCCTGGCCGGCGACGATGACGTGATTGACGTCCATCGACCAGTCGGGGAACGCCGTCAGGGAGCTCGTCAGGTACGTGCGGATGGCTTCCTTGCCGACCAGGGGAGCATCGAGGCTCGGGACCTGGAACGACGCGCCTTCTGCGTAGTTGTCCACAATCTTGTCGACATTTCGGGTATTCACATCGGCGAAAATCTGGCGGGCGTGCTGCTCTGTTAGCTGGGTCATGCTGATCTCCACCTATATAACGGCCGCCGAAGGGTATAAGTAAGACTGCTCCGCCCTCGGACGGGCCTACCGCCCTCAGAACCAATCGGCGACTTTCAGGTATGAGAGTGCATCGCTTGTCACACAGCCATTGGGTCGCCGGGAGTGTCTTCTACCCCGAGCAGCGCTTGGGCTCGGCCGGACGAGGGTCACTTGGAGTGGAGGTTGTACCGTAGATCCAGCTGGTTGTAAGCATCAATGCACCCACTCGAGCGCTTGCGCGAGCCAGAATGTGGCGTACAGGCAGCGTAACTCCTGCCCCGGGTGAGAGGCCATGGGATTCGAGCGTGCACAAAGTCGCAGGGGAACGGTAGAGGAATAGGGCAATTCGAACGGTTTAACCCTCCACGGACCCTCTCCCCGCCACGTTGAGTCGGCGATGAACAGCGATCGACAGTGTCCGGATTGCGGAGGGTTGGTTTCCGCCTCGCATAATTTTTGTCCGAAGTGCGGGGCCCCCCAAGTCGCCCTGCCCGACTCTCCGTCCTCTTCCTCGCCTCCAGGGGGTGAGTCCTGGGACTGGATCGGAACTGAGGACGACCGCTATGCTCGGCCGAAAGCGCAGGATCGGACGGCGACCGGACTTCTCCTGATGATCATCGCATTCAGTTTGCTCTGGGTTCCCTACATCTCGGGTATCGGGGGCCTCCTTGCGCTGATCGGCGTCGTCTTTCTGTGGCTCGGTCGGCATGGTTTCACCTCGGTTCATCGTACCAATGTGAACCTGGGGGCCGGTTGTGTCGTCTTGGGCATCTTGATTGGAATCGGAGTCGGGATTTGGTTTGTCAGCGCGATTCTATCTGCAGGGACGATGCCACAGCAATCCCTCAACGCCATCGGCCCTCTCCTGCAGTCGGACTTAGGGATCCTGTTCTTGGTCGGGGTCGTCGCCGGCGCTCTGAGCGCATTCGCCTACACGATCCTCCCGTTCGCTTTGGCCGACCGTCAATCCCGGGTTCTGCTCATCGCAGGGGGAATCCTCACCGTGCTAGTCCTGGCGGTTCAGTTTTCAATCCTGTTTCCGCAAATTTCGAATGCAGTATCTCAAGCCACCTCAGGCGGCATGATCAACACGGGTCCGGTGACTTCGCTCCAAACTGAAAGCTCGCTCATCGCGACCTCCCAGATTCTCCCCGACATCATGTTCGCCTGGGCTTACTTCCGAATTCGGACCCGGATGTTCCCTCGAGAACTCCCGAGCGTCGATCCGAATTGAACCAGCCGCAACCACACGCTGCGAGGGAGGTGGACGGCTAGTCCGGGCTAACTGAGGCGGTTCACCCCGGCCACTTTATCAAAGTCGGTGTCGAAAGAAGCGAGTTCGGTGTCGGATGCTTTGACCATGGCAGCCACCGTAGCACAATCCGCGAGCGACAATTTTCCATCAAAGCGAGTGTGCTGGACGATTGCCGAATCCTGAAGCATGGCATCGACAAAAATCAGTCGGCACTCGTCCACGAAGTAGTCGTACAGGATCCTCGCCGACTTCCCACCCGAGCGACTGCCTACGATCGTCACTGATTCCGCCAGAACGAGGTTGGTGACACTGGGATGCTTTGGGACCCGGTTTGCCACGCGAAGGGCGTCCTTGTGCCACTGATCCCGCCGGTCGGTCAATCCGACGATGTACGAGGTATCAACGAACACTTCTGACCGCCCGTTGCACGTCGCGCTTGCTTTGAACCGCGTCACCGCCGTGCGAAATGAGACCTGAGATGTCGGAGATCGTTCGGCGTTTTCGTTTCCGAATGACGACAGTGTCGTCACTCACTTCCCACTCCAAAACATCTCCCTCGCTGATCTCGACAGCCTGTCGGATTCCTTTTGGAACGACCGTGAGATACCCTTTGGATACGCGGGACTCGCTGAGCGTCACACGCCATAAAGGATTCAAGAAATACTTAAGGCATTTCTACTTCCCTAGGTGAATTGTCTATCACTGGGTGTAACCGCTCTTTCAACTCGTCGGTGGAGTCTTCAGCTTGAACCGTCTGGCACCGCTCGGAACGGCATCCGAACAGATTCGACCGGGAAAGACCTAAACCGTCGGGACTGCCTAAGTCGAGGCTGGGAAACCAGTTAACAGGTCGAGTGCTTCTCTCCTTGAGCCTCGGATTCCGTGCGTCGTAGTTTTCCAATTGATTGCAATGGTTCCTCACAGCTTTCGTCGATTTGGTCCATTCGCCCTGATCCTCGGCGTTTCCTTGATAGTGCTGGTGGGAGGGTCATACCTAGCATATCCGCCCCAAACGGGACCTTCGTCTAGGGCCACGCCCCCAAGTCAGCCGCCTCCCGACTACGAAGTTACCTTTAGTGCACAAAATCTCGCGGTTGGATCAGAGTGGAGCGTATAACTAGGTGGTCATGAGATGGTTTCGAATTCGAGCCTCATTACCTTCGAGTTGTCGAATGGAACGTATGATTATGACGTGCAATCCTCCGCGGGATTTGCCGCGACGCCTTCCGCCGGCACTTTGGCTGTAGTGGGGATGCCCGAATCTAACCCGGTCTACTTTTCGAATTTGTTTGAGCCGACTTTTCAGATTCACGTCAATATCACTACTGACTATGGGGGCGGCGTCGGCGGCTGGGATGCGGACGCTTACCTAAATCTTAGCAACGGACTTCACTTCTCGACGCTCAACGACTCGATACTTTTCGCGCTACCCAATGGCACTTATGGGTTTACGGTCGCAACGGGGAACCTTACCTGGACTCCCGAACCCCGTGGCGGTGTGTTCATAGTGGACGGACATGAGCAATGGACTACAGTGCATTTCAACGAAGTCTACTACAATCTCACTTTCAACGCAATCACCGGATCTGGTGGCGAAGTCCCTTGGATATTCTTCTTCCAGTTTTGTGGGGCTTCCCTGACAACCATCTGTGGCCTCCCATACAACGCGTCCACGCAGAATCTGGGATGCAGCTCTGGAGACACTGGCCCTTCTCGGCAGTCCGCGCGGAACGGTACATACGTCTTCTTGATCGGCCCTTGGCTCGGCTGTGACCTACCGAGCGGCTACGTCGCGAGCCCCTCACAGGGTGCAATACCCGTAAATGGCTCCGACGTAAATGTGACGGTGGTACTCACACCGGTTTCTGTGCCATTGTTCGCCCTCACTTTTTCTCCCACTGGGCTCCCGGCTGGGGTTCAGTGGTGGGTGACGATTCAAGGGATAGAAGAGTGGTCAGACTCGGGGGCCATCCAGTCCGAGTATCCGAACGGAACTTACGCCTACACGGTTCATGCCCCAGAAGGTTACGTTGCTGAAACCCACTCCGGTTCCGTTTCCATAAAGGGCGCAAGCGTCATCGAGCAAGTCGTATTCTCCGCGAGTTCAAACTAATCGACACGCGGGCCACCACCGAGTTGTACCTCGGATCGACTCTACCTCCCGTCGTCAGGGACCCTGGATTTTGAAAAAATGGGAATCCTGAGTTTAGGAATGAGTAGGGGTGCAATACCTCTTGCAACCACCTTTCCGCGTTGCAAAGGGAACCCTTTATGACATACCCCATTCGAACCTGGGACCTCGAAGGGTC
>JAKIVW010000152.1:3686-3987 GCA_022750355.1 Thermoplasmata archaeon | reverse complement strand
ACTCCCCAAGAAAGCAGTTGTTGATGCAGAATCCTCCGGTTCGTGGCGTTGTCGTCAACCACCAGCGCACGGCGACTCACTAGGTTCGGCAAGTCGTCGTCGATCTCGTTGGAAGATGCGTGTTCGATTTGTAACAATGACAACTCGAACCAAAACGTCGAACCTTCGCTTGGGGCGCTAATGAGGCCAAGTTCTCCGCCCATGAGCTCCACGAGCTGCCGGCTGATCGCAAGGCCGAGACCCGTTCCTCCGAACCTTCGAGTGGTGGACGAGTCGGCTTGTGCGAAGGCCCGGAATAGGC
>JAKIVW010000152.1:390-3676 GCA_022750355.1 Thermoplasmata archaeon | reverse complement strand
ACCCCCCTGATCGCCTGATCTTGGCTCTCTTGGCTCTCTTGGCGGCTCGTCGCACCGATGAGCACGCCGACCAACCGGGCCGCCGACCGAGCGGATTCCGCGAAAGACTCCGCCGGCGTGTTGGGCCCCAGATCGATGACTTCGAAGCGAAGCTTCACTCGATCGGTATGTTCCTCGAGCACGCAAACACGAATGACCACTTCGCCTTCCAACGTGAACTTCACCGCGTTGGAACCGAGATTGAGCAGAACCTGCTGAATTCTGACACGGTCACCCAACAACAAGGCGGGGACGTCGGGTTGAACGTCAATGAGAAGTTCGAGACCTTTGCTATGAGCAGGTACGGCGAGGATGCGTCCAACATCGTCAGCCACCGCACCGGCTTCCGCCTCGGTTACTTCGCCGTGCTCCATTCGCCGGCGTTTGAAGATCGTCTGTTCTCTCAACTCCTGTCGGTGCGGGCCGAGGAGGTCCGGGACCGGGCTCGCGAGTTGTTCCGGACGGAGTCCCGGGTGGTCGTGCGGTACGAACCGACGAGCGGAGTGGACGATGAGTAGCTCGGATGACCCGCTCCGGATCGAGTACGCCGATGGCCCGAACGGTCTGAGGCTGGCTCGGCAACATCCCCCTCCGGGAGCCGCGAGCTTTTCCGCGACCTACGTCGGTCCCGCCGGGTGGGCGTACGACCCGCACGGACGGGAGGGCATCGCCCGGGTGACGGCGCAGCTCCTGACGAGCGGCGCCGGAAAACGCGACCGGATCGAACTCGCGCGTTTCCTCGACCGGGCGGGGGGCACCCTCACGGCCCAGTGCGATCCGGAGTCGGCCGAGGTTTCCGTCTGGGGGCCTCTGGATTCCGCTCGGGCGTTGCTCGGCGTGCTCGCCGACGCGGTGATGCGTCCCCGGTTCGAGGCGGCGGACCTCGAGCGGGTTCGACGTCAAGTCGTCGAACGGCAACTTCGGGAGATGGCCCAACCCGGCGCGCGGGCCAGTCGGGAGCTTCACCTCGCGATCTTTCCGCCGGATCATCCCTACCGGACCTCGGGAATGGGAGACCGCCGTTCGGTCGGTCGTCTTCGCCCCGAGGATCTCGCGAAGTTTCATGCTCGCCACTTCACGGGGAGCGGCGGCCTCTTGGTCGCGACGACTCCCATGCGCACCCGCCCCCTCGTACGGCTCCTCTACCGTCTCTTTGACGACATTCCGAGCGCGTCGCCGCCGCCGCTCGCGGTCCCTCGGATCGTCGGGCGCGCCCCGAAGGAGGTCCGGGTCGACCTTCCCGGCCGCAGCCAAGTGGACGTGCGGATGGGAGGACCCTCGATCTCACGGAGCGACCCGAACTATCCGGCCGCGTATCTCGCCGATGAAGTGCTGGGCGGCGCGACGTTGCTCAGCCGACTGTTCACCCGAGTCCGCTCGAAGGGCGGACTCGCCTACCACGCCTCGAGCCAACTCGACGCGATGCGACTGGGCGGGTACTGGACCGCGGAGGCCGGCACCGGGGCGGATCGTTGGCGCCGGGTCGTCCCGATGTTGCGCCAGGAGGTCGATCGGATCGCGAGGGAGCCGATCCCGGCGGCGGAGCTCAACCTGGTCCGCGAGAGTCGCCTCGGCGAAGTGGCCCTGGCACTCGAGTCCACCTCAGACGCCCACGAACTTGCACTGGATGTCGCCTACTACGGACTCCCCGAGGACCACTGGGTGAGCTGGCCTTCCGTCCTCCGGGGCCTCAGTCCGGCCGAGGTTCGAAGTGCGGCCGAAGTCGCGTTCGACCGCAGTCATTCGACCACCGTGGTGGTCGGACCACTCGGGAAATCGTAGCCGGCCGCCCCTCGTATCGCCGCGCACCCATACGCACTTATACGTCCCCGTAACTCACGGCTCCATGGCCGGACGCGGAAAGCCAGACTCTCCCATTCACGGGATGCTGAGGAAGAACATCACGATCACGCCCGAAGAGGAGGAGTTCCTCGACCGGCACCCCGAAATCAACCAGAGTGCGCTCTTCCGGCAGGTCGTGGAGAGCCTCATGATCGCCGAGCGGAGCCCCGGCTCCCTCGGGACCCAGCCCGTCCGCCTCGGTCGCGCCGTCTATCGGTCGGGCGCGATCATGTATCAGAAGCGGACGTAGTCGCGGTCTTGGCGACCGCGCGGCTCGGTCCGTCCGAGTCCCGATAGCGAGGCGGGAGACCCGCCAGTGCGGGGTGTCCCGCATCTTCCGCGCGGGCCGCCAACCAACCCTCGGCGCCCTCGGACATGGCAAAGGCGGAACGGGCCATCTCCGGATTGAGGGTCGCCAGCGAGTGACGTGAGATGATGTGTCCGAACGCCCACTGCCGCTTGAGCACGAGATCCGTGAAGTGGGGGGCGTAATGTCCGCCCCCCACCGCGAGGGCGACGCGGTCGCTGGAAGCGTCGTCCAGATTCGGAATGACATCGGCAAGTACCCGGACCGCGGAAGGGGGAGGTCCAGGTTCGGTTCCGTATCCGATCTCGACAAACATGGCCGGAAGTTGGAGCTCTGGCCCATGATGCGTCGCTTCGAACGTCGCAGAGAGACCGATGGCAGCTCCGCGTTCGGCAAGCGACCGGAGCGCAGAGGCCATCCGCCGAGGGTCGGTCGGGGTCAAGACCCGCGGTCGGCCCCCGACCTCCGCGGTGTCACCGGTGTTTCCCAGGGGGTGGACGGTGAGACACGGCACATTGCTCTCGCTCCGGTGGATGGAGGGAAAGACGAGGGTCGGCCGAAGCGAATGAATCGAAGCAGGTAGGCGAGCGTCGAGTCGTTCGTCGTGAATGTGAAATTCCGGGCGCCGCAATAGAAGTGCGCGATCGGATAGGATCCGAATCGCGGCACCCTCGACATGGTCCCCCGTAGCTGGCGGAGTGCCCCACGATTCCGCCACGGCGCGTGCTACGGGGTCCGCGTCGGAGACTACGACAAGACATCGGCCCGAACTCGCTGGGTCTAACGGCACCCTCGCACTTCCCGCGGAGCCGGGACCGGAGCGACCCTATGTCGCTAACGCTCCCCTATTCCCTCCGCGTGCGGTCGGGGGGCCCCCTCGGCCGTTCGACCGCCCTAGACCTCGAATGCGCCCGACCTATACCCCCGGTTTGGGTCATTCTTTTCTATCCTACCTTGGTGTCTCAAGTGCCCCGAAACCGAGGTCTCGGGAGTGTAAGCAGTATGGTCAACTTGGAAGACGTCGCTCTATGGGCGACGGTCGCCACCTGGATCTTGGCGGTCGGGACGCTGGGCTTCCTGTATTGGCAGACCCGGCAG
>JAKIVW010000152.1:0-380 GCA_022750355.1 Thermoplasmata archaeon | reverse complement strand
AATTCCTCCAACGCGGTCATCACCCTGCGGGAGCGGTTCGACTCAGCTCGGATGCGGCGCGTGCGTCGCGTCACCAGCGAACGGCTCCTCAGCAACCAACTCGATGATATCACAAACCTCGAGGTGCTCGCGTTCTTCGAGCTGATCGGTGCCCAGACCAAACGGAAGATCTTGGACGAAGAGATGGTGTGGGAAGCGTTCGGGGGTTGGATCACGGCCTACTATCGTGCGATGCGAGTGCCGGTCGACCGCATCCAACAACTCCGGACCAGTTCTCGCGACCCGCTCTTGTTCAAGAAGCTGGAGTGGCTCAACGACCGCATCACGAAGCTTGACCAACGGGAACTGGGCTCGGGCTACGAATCTTCCGTGGACGCGGT
>JAKIVW010000151.1 GCA_022750355.1 Thermoplasmata archaeon | reverse complement strand
GCGGCGGCGGCACGGGGGGCGGCGGCGGTGGCGGCGGCGGAGGCGGGCGCGAGCGCTCCGACTCCTACAAGCGCTACTGATCCGACCCCTCGGAACCAGAGCCTCCCGAACCCTTTCCCCCGCCCTTGTGGGCGGGGGCCGGCGACCCGGAGAGTGTTAAGTAGCCCACGCCGCTCTCGCGCCTTCGGTCATGGCCGACGATCCGAAAGAGCTCGTTCTCTACGTTCAATCCAAGAAGGCGGTCACCACCTTTTACCGCCCCCCGACGTCGACCAGTGGCTCGGTGCCCTCGTCGACCGGCCGGGCCCCGGACGAGGAGTCCGTCAGCGATTCGCCCGTATTCTTCCTCTCCGACGACCAGGCTCGCTGCGTCGCGCTGGTCGAGGAGACCGCCTCCCACCGGGGGTACCGGATCCGGGTCGTCGACGTCGAAAAGGTCGGGCGACTCGAGCGCTTGGTGGCCGAGCGCCTCCGGGGCGTGCAGAACTTCCCGGTCCTGACGTCGCCCAAGGGTCCGCGCCTCGAAGGAGTGGCCCAATTCACCGATGAGTCGCTCGCCGAGCTCATGCCGGCCGAGTTGAAGGGGTCCCGCGCGTTCGCCTATCTGAAGGTCAAGGGCGGGGACCTCGATCGCATCCGCACGCTGCTCGAGACGCTCCCCGAGGTGAAGGAGATGCATTTCCTCACGGGGGACTGGGACATCCTGGTCGTACTCGACTTCCCGTCGACCGACTCGAACAAGCGCCGAGTGCTCGATTTCGTGACGGACCGGATCCGGGGCATTCCCGAAGTGTTGGACACCTCGACCGTCGTTCCCGAGTACTCGGTCACCAAGTTCCCCCTCTAGGGACACGGTACCGCGCGCCGACCCCTATCGTCGGCTCCCCCGTCGTTTACGACGGGGCACCACCGGAATTCCCTTCGGTCCCCGGGGCGGACCTCCGTCCGCACTGGGCTCCTCGCTCCCGTAGAGCGCGTCGACCGTGAGCGGGTGTTCCTCGAGCCAGGCGAACCCTTCGACGTACGCCCCGAACGCCTCGAGGCTCGTGAAGAGGGGGATCCCGAGCTCGACGGCCCGACGTCGCAGCACGTACTCGTCCTCCAGCATCCGCTCGAACTTCTCCTGGGTCAGCGAGAGCGGGACGTTGAGCAGGAGGTCGATCCCGCCGCGGTCGATCTCCTCGAGGACGTTCGGGTGGCGGTCGGGTTCGGAGACCTTGTGGAGAATGCGGACGCCCCGGATCCCGCGGGACCGGAGGAACGCCCCTGTATCTTCGGTAGCCGCGATCCGAAGCCCCAACCCCCGAAGACGGCGGGCCACCGGCAGGAGTTCTTCCTTGAGGCGCGGCCCGCCGACCGAGAGGAACGCCGATCCGCGTCGGGGGATGAGGCGCACGCCGGTCGCTACGAGCGCCTTCACGAGGGCGTCGGCGAACGTCGGTCCGAAGCAGGCCACCTCGCCGGTCGACTGCATCTCGACCCCGAGGAGCGGGTCGGAACCACTCAGTTGGAGGAACGAGAACTGCGGGACCTTCACCCCGAACCGACCGGGCGGGAGCGGAGCGACCCCTTCCCGTGAGATCGGTCGACCGAGCATCGCCCGGGCCGCCTCGCGGAGGAGGGGGACGCCCGTCGCCTTGGTCAGGAACGGCAGCGATCGGCTCGCCCTCAGGTTGAGTTCGATGATCTGGTAGGCTTGGTCCTTGACGAGGAACTGGACGTTGAACGGGCCCCGGATCGCGAGGGTGCGCGCGAGCTGGCCGGCCGCCGCGAGGAGTTGGGCCTGGACCTCGGGAGTCGTATGGCGGGGCGGGAGGCAGAAGATCGCGTCGCCGGAGTGGATCCCGGCGCGCTCGACGTGCTCCAGAATCCCGCCGACCAGCACGCGCTCGCCGTCCGAGATCGCATCGAGCTCGACCTCGTCCGCCCCCTCGATGAACTGCGTGAGCACGACCGGATGCTCCGGGGAGATGCGGGTCGCTTCCGAGAGGAACCGTCCGAGGTCCTGACGACCCCAGATGACCCGCATCGCCTGACCGCTGAGCACGTACGACGGGCGAACGAGAACGGGATAGCCGACCTCGTCGGCGAATCCGCTCGCCTCGTCGAGCGTCGTGAACGCCCGCCAGGCGGGTTGCGGGATGTGGAGCCGCTCGAGGAGGCCCGCAAACCGCGCGCGGTCCTCGGCCATGTCGATCGACTCCGGCGAAGTACCCAGCACCGGGATTCCGCACATCTGGAGGAGGGGCGTGAGGTTCTGGGCGAGCTGACTCCCGACGCACGTGACGACCCCGCGGAAGTGCTCGGCCTCCGTGATGTCCCGGACGCGTTCCAGCGTGATCTCCTCGAAGTAGAGGCGGTCGGAGCGGTCGTAGTCGGTCGAGACGGTCTCCGGGTTCGAATTGAGGACGGCGACGCCCGGCACTCCCTCCGCGCGAAGTCCGTCCGCGAGGTTCATCGTGGACCAATCGAACTCGACGCTCGAGCCGATCCGGTACGGCCCGGCTCCGATGACGAGGATCGAACCGTCCGGCATCGCTCCGACATCGTCCGCGTCGGCCCGGTAGGTGAGGTACAGATAGTTCGTTCGGGAGGGCCACTCCCCGGCGAGGGTATCGATCATCCGGATCCGGGGGCGGATCCCGAGCTCGAGCCGGCGGCGGCGCACGTCCTCTTCATCGAGGCGGGCTGCCCGGCCGATCGCGCGGTCCGAGAGCCCCAGTTCCTTCGCCCGACGAACTAGGTTCGGAGGGAATGCCCCTTCGGAGCCGGCCGAGAGGTCCCGGTGCACTTCTTCGATCTCCGCGAGACAGTCGATGAACCAGCGGTCGACCCAGGCGGTGCGGCTGATGTCCGCCGGGGGGATGCCGGCGCGAAGCCCCTCCAGGATCCGGAGGAGGATGTCGGGCGTCGGGCTCGCGAGGTCCGCGAGGATCGCCGCCGGAGCCCGGATCTCGGCGGGAGGAACGAGGTCGGCGCGCGGGTCGCTCATCCGGACTGCCTTCGACAGCGCCTCGGGGAACGACGCCCCGATCCCCATGACCTCGCCGACCGACTTCATCGCCGGGCCGAGGCGTCGGTCGGCGCGTTCGAACTTGTCGAGATCCCACCGCGGGAGCTTGACGACCACATAGTCGAGCGACGGTTCGAAGCACGCGGTCGTGACGCCCGTGATCCGGTTCTTCAGCTCGGGGAGCGTGTACCCGAGGGACAACTTGGCCGCGACATAGGCGAGGGGATACCCGGTCGCCTTGCTGGCGAGCGCGCTCGACCGGGACAGCCGCGCGTTGATCTCGATCGCGTAGTACTCCTCGCTGGCCGGGTTGAGGCAGAACTGGATGTTGCACTCCCCGATGATCCCGCACGCCTCGACCGCGCGGAGCGCCGCCTGCCGAAGCATCTGATACTCGTGATCGGTGAGGGTCTGGCTGGGGGCGATGACGATGTTGTCTCCGGTGTGGACGCGCATGCTGAGCACGTTCTCCATGTTGCAGACGGTGAGCGCGTTTCCCCGCGCGTCCCGGACGACCTCGTACTCCAGCTGTTTCCACGCCCCGACGTACCGCTCGAGCAGGACCTGTCCGACCGGGCTCGCGCGCAGGCCCCGGGTCACCACCTCGGTGAGTTCGTCCCACGTGTGGGCGACCCCGCCGCCCTTGCCCCCCAAGGTGTAGGCGACCCGCACCATCACCGGGAAACCGAGCTCCTTGGCCGCTTCGCGCGCGGCGTCCAGCGCGTACACCGCCTTGCTCGGCAGGGTCGGAACGCGGGCCTTCGCCATGACGCGGACGAATTTCTGACGGTCCTCGGTCGCCTTGATCGCCCAGAGGGGCGTGCCGAGCACCCGAGTGCCCGAAGACCGAAGCGACCCTTTCTCGGCCAGTTGGACACCGCAGTTCAGCGCGGTCTGGCCTCCGAACGAGACGAGGATCCCCTCGGGACGCTCCTCGGCCAGGATCGGCGCCACGAACTCGGGGGTGAGCGGCTGGAAG
>JAKIVW010000150.1 GCA_022750355.1 Thermoplasmata archaeon | reverse complement strand
GACTACCAGGGGATCTCTCCCGAGGGCCAGTATGAGATCACGGAGCGGGTGCTCAAGTACTGTTCGGCCCTCGGAGTCAAGGACGTGTTCACCCTCGCCGGCTTCGCCCAAGGCAAGGTAGTCGAAGCGCCCCGAGTCCTCGGAGCCGCCACGACGGCCCAGCGGGTCGAGACGATGAAGAAGTTCGGCGTCATCTTCTCCCGGAACGACCCCGGCGGCGGTCTCATCGGTGCGAGCGGGCTGTTCCTCGGACTCGGACGGACGTTCGGGATGGAGGGGGTTTGCCTCATGGGCGAGACCAGCGGCTATTTCGTCGACCCGCGCAGCGCCGAAGCGGTGCTGAAAGTACTGTGCAAGGTCCTTCACCTGGAATTGGATTTCGCGGCTCTCGAATCCAAGGCGCAGGAGATCGACCGGATCGCCACCAAGATCCACGAAGCGGAGCAGCGCGGTTCCGACTCCCCCGGCCCCGGGCCGACCCCGTCCCGGGAAGACGTCGGCTACATCGGCTGACGCTTCGTTCTCCGACCGATGGACGACCCGGCGTCCCTCGAGAGCGTCTCGGGAGACCGCGTCGGTCGGCTTCTCCAGCAGGCCCGGGCGCAGGCCGACCCGGAGGGGTTCCTCTCGTTCGACCGTTGGATGGAGCTCGTGCTCTACGCCGAAGGTCTGGGGTACTACTCACGACCTCGCTCCCCGTTTGGCCCGACGGGAGACTTCTACACCGCGCCCCAGGTCCACCCGCTGTTCGCCGCATCGTTTGCCGAGCGGATCCTGGGCGTCCGAGTCCAGCTGGGTCCTGAGCGCCCGTTCACGTTGGTCGAGATCGGACCCGGGGACGGGACGTTGCTCGCCGGGATCGTCGCACGACTCGGGCCTCAGCTGGACCCGGGCCAGGACGTACGAATCGTCCTCGTCGAACGGTCGACCCCGCTCCGAAGCGCCGCCCTCCTTCGCGTTCGAGAAGCCGCCCGGCCGTTCGGTCTCCGGGTCTCGACCGCGGAATCGGTCGCCGCCCTCGGCCCCTTCGAGGGCGTCATCGTGACCAACGAACTGTTGGACGCACTTCCTGTCCGGCGGCTACGCTGGGACGGGTCCGCGTGGCGCGAACTCGGAGTGCGGTTCGGCCCCTCGGGGATCCGAGCGGACCAGGGTCCTCCGGCCGACCCGGTCTCCGGGCCGCCGCTGCCGACCGCACCGCCCGACGGCACCGTCTTCGAGTTCTCCCCGGCCGCCGAGGGACTCGTCCGCGAAATCGCCGACCATCTCGTCGCCGGGGTCTGGCTGCTGGACGACTATGGGATGGACGAGGACGAGCTGCTCCAGGCTCACCCGGACGGAACGCTGGCCACCGTTCGCCATCATCGATCGGGTGCCGACCCGTTGGCCGACCCGGGCGAGACGGACCTGTCGACCTTCGTCAACTGGAGCCGACTTCGCTCCGTGGCCCGGGCCGCCGGTCTCGAACCGATCGGCGACCGATCCCAGGCGGAGACGCTGGGCGCCTGGGGATTCCCGCGCCTTTTCGAAGAAGCGTTGGCGCGCGCCGGATCTTCGGAGGCGGAAGTGCGACTTCGCCTTTCGGTCAAGAACCTGCTCTTCGGGTTCGAACGATTCCGGATCCTCGAGTGGGCCCCGGTCGGGCGGGCCGCCGGCTTCCGAATCCCTACGTGACGTTGGAATGAGCCGAACCCGGCTCGACCATTTCCGCGACCTTGGCCTGCACGAGGAGTTGGGCCGTTTCGGGCGGCAGGGAGAGGACGTCCTCCTTGCGCAGGTCGATCGTCTCGCTCCCGACCTCGATCGGGCGACCGTCCTGGAGGATCCGCACGTATACGGGGGCGGCGATCCGAGCGGGCGCGGCCGTATTCCCCGTCCGGCTCACCCCGGGGGTCGCCGCCGGGAGGGCGGGGATGCTCGGGACCGACACGGCCGCGGGAAGACTGGGCCCGGTCGGAGTTTCCAGGTACGGCGCCGCCGTGCGTCGGTGGTCGAACAGGGTCTGGAGGACCCGATCGTACACCTCGCGCTCCTCGGGCAGGGAGTTGAGGAGATCGCGCGCGCCCCCAATGCTCGCCTGAAATGCGAAAGTGAGGATCTTCTGCGTGCGTGCTTCCACGATGTCGCGCGCGACCTGCCCCGCGCGCTGGTAGGTCTGTCGAGAGATCTCGCCTTTCCGACCGGACGGATTCTCCCGGAGGTCGACCTCGTACGAGCGCCGCACGTCGGCGAGGTACGCGGCGGTGTTGCTGTAAAAGTCGGGGGGGATCTTGGCGAGACTTCGGGTCGCGGCCTCGCTGCGTCGCCACTCGAGCAGGAGGGAGAAGTGATCGGGCATGGGTCACCTAGGGAGCGCCCTCACCGCCGAAGGACTATAGGAGGTGTGCGGTGTCCGACGCCCCGTCCTGGGGATCGCAGTGCCGGGTCCCGGGGCCTCGACACCGATGACGAAAGGGACGGACGCCGCCGCGTCGCTCGCGGAGTTCGTCGACCTATGGCAAAAGTTCCGGGTCGAATGCGAGGCGCCGGGGACGCTCGTCGTGGTAGAGGGGGAACGGGACCGCCGGTCCATCGCGCGACTCGGGATCCCGGCGACGATCTTCATTCTGCACGGAGGCCGGACGCTAGCCCAGACGGCGCAGGAACTCGTACGGCGGAGTCGGCGGGTCGTCGTGCTGACCGATTGGGACACCGAGGGCGGGCACCTCGCCCACCGACTTTCCGAGTTCCTCGAGGCGGAACGACTCGAGTTGGACCTACTGACCCGCCGCCGCCTCGCCCACGTCCTGCGAGGGGAACTCGTCCATGTGGAAGGATTGTACGGTTGGGCTCGGCGCTTGGCCGAGAAGCAGGGCGACCTGTTGGAAGCGTTGCTCGGCCCGGTCGAACCGTCGGACGAACTCAGGGAATAGCCTTGTACTGGGTTCGCCGGGTGTCCCGTCGGTTGGCGGCGTACGACGGGCGGAACCGCTCCGCTCCCTTGCCCTTCCAGCGCAGGCCGCGGCCTTCCTTCCCCGCGCTCGTCAGACCGCGATAGACACGGCCCTTCTGGTTCGGGGCGGCGATCCACGCGAGCTTGGAGTCGGCTAGGATCTCGGGGTTGGACGGGTCGATCAGGATGATCTCGAAAAACTTCTGCTTCCCGTCCTCCCCGACCCAGTAGGAGTTCAGGACCTCGAGGTTGGGGTAGTGCTTTTGCGCCCGCTCCTCGGCGATCCAGCGGAGGCTCTTGGCGAGGGTCATCTTGTTGATTCCCTTGTGCTTCGGGCGGCGGCCGGCGATGATCGCCCGCTTGCGCTGGCCCCCGCGGCGGACTCGGACGCGAACGATGACAAAGCCGCCCTTCGCCCGGAAACCGATCGCGCGGGCGCGGTCCAGGCGCGTGGGGCGCTCGAGACGGGTGACCGTGTTCTCCCGCCGCCAGGTGAGCAAGCGCTCGTGACGGCGTTCCGACCCTTCGTCCCCCAGGGTTTCCTGGAACGAGCGGGCCATGTACCGATAGGCGGACGCTGTCATGGAGCGGGCGGGGGACCCAGGTTCCGATTATAAAGGTGCCGTTGCGCTTTCGGAGTTCGCCCGCCCGTTCCCGTTCCAGGGCAGGTGGGGGTCGGCCGGTCGGACGACCTTCGCGGTCGCATGACTTTCCGTAGCGACGGCGCGAGTGAGATGGCCTTCCATCTCGCGGACGAAGCGGTCCATCCGGGAGCGCTGGTCGTCCGGGACCTCGGTGGGGGCCTCCCACACGAGGGCCGCCCCTCCGCTGGTCGGGTAGAGCCGGAATTGAAGGGCGCTGGCGGCCGGGGGGAGGGCCGGATTCATTTTCTGAAGTTGGCAAGAGATGCGGCTCTCGACCGGTTCGGTCCCCTCGGAACGCTCGATGGAGTAACCGACGCTCGCGAGGTAGTCCCCGACGTAGCCGGCGAATCGCTCACGCCCGATCCCTCGGGCGCGCAGCCAATCCCCGTTGCCTTCAGCCATGTTTTCCACGATCCAGTTCACGCGCGAGGCTCTTGAAGAG
>JAKIVW010000026.1:14246-16083 GCA_022750355.1 Thermoplasmata archaeon | reverse complement strand
GGTTACCGACGGCCTAGCCATTCCGAGTCTGGAGGGAAGTGTGTTGTTCGTCTCAAAATGGAGGGACGGGCCGGGCATGGCCGCCGAGGCATTCCTGGCGGCCCTGCGAGCCGAAGGATCCACCTTGGAGGTCCGAACTTTCCGGAACGATGTGAATATCCGAGTGGTTCGCAAAGCGCTCTCAGCGGGTCGCCGCCTGCCGGCGGGCAGATCAACTTCTTCCGCGTGAATCCCTTCCCACGAGGCTCGTCCCCCGCGTTAGGGTCGGTGTGCTCCCGGCCGATCGAGCGGAGCGATCCCCGAACTGCGGTGAGGGTGTTCCGTTCTCTTCCCTGCCCGAATCGCACCCTCGCCTGGGAAGAGCAGCGCGTGTCCTCCTCTCGAGAACCCCCGCCCGCGATGCACCTCCCTCACGTGACTCCTGCCAGACCACAGGAGAAACCTACCGCGGATGTCCGACCCAGGTGCCGGTTCTAAGGACCGAGCCGTTCAGCTACCAAAGTTGGAATAATTCGGAAGTATTTCCGAACCGCTTCATAACTTCCGAGTCGGTCGAGGGCTCTCGATGCTCGACGAACCGAGACCGGGACGTATCACCCCACTGGATTCTCACCAGTCCGAGCGCTGGGAGGCGGGATCCCGATTTCGTCGGGCCACCCCTGCGGCGGTAATCCTCACGGTGACCGCATTCCTGCTGCTCGTCCCGATTTCAACGACTCAAGGGTTCGCGACCTCCGCGAGCCCCCCGAACCAGCATTCAGTATTCTCACCGCCCCCCGACCGAAGCTTCGGACCCGTTGCCCCTCACGGTCACCAGTCAGCCTCCGCCCCGCTGTCTCCAACGGTGGTCGATACCCTCGTTCTCTTCAACAATACGCTGGTTCCCGGAAACTTTCTCCCCGGCAACGGCATTTCGGTGGTCGGCTCGGCCTACGACAGCGGCCGAGGGGAGATCTATGTCACCGACGAAGGCTCGAGCCATGTGAGCGTGATCCGCGATGTCAACGACACCGTGGTCGCGACGATCCCGGTGAATGGATATCCCTACGGAGCCGCGTACGACGCCGCCCGGGGGGAGATCTTTGTTACCGACAAGAGTTCGAACAACGTGAGTGTGATCAACGACAGCACCAACGCCGTGGTGGCGACACTGGCCGTAGGGGTCCAACCCAGTGGCGTCGCCTACGACCCCGCCCGAGCCGAGGTTTTCGTCGCCAATACCGGCTCCGCGAACGTAACTGTGATCAGCGACATCTCGGATTCGATCGCGGCGACCATCTCGGTCGGGAGCTACCCCAACGGGTTGGCGTACGACCCAGGCCTAGGGGAGATGTTCGTGACCGATGACGCGGAGGACAATGTCAGCGTGATCAACGACACCACGAATTCAGTGGTGGCCACGGTTCCGACGGGGACCGTTCCTTTCGCCCTCACGTTCGATGGCGCCCGTGGCGAGGTCTTCGTTGCCAATGCGGGTTCGAACAACCTGAGCGTGATCAACGCCACTTCGAACACGGTCACCGCCACCATCCCGACCGAAGGTGAGCCGATGGGGCTGGCATACGACCGTGGACAGGGAGAGGTCTTTGTCGCTCTCCCAGGTCAGAACAACATCAGTGTGATCCGCGACTCCACAAATCACGTCATCGGTGTCGTCAATGTCGGGACTGGACCCGTCGCGGTCGTCTACGACAGTGGCCGAGGCGAGATCCTATCGATCAATGGGGGATCGAATAATGCGAGTGTGATCAATGACAGCTCGAACGCAGTCGTGGCGACGGTGGTCGTCGGAAGCTTTCCTTACGCGGTCGCATCCGAGGGTGGGCGAGACCGGATT
>JAKIVW010000026.1:4783-14236 GCA_022750355.1 Thermoplasmata archaeon | reverse complement strand
GAACTACTACGCGAATGACCTTGGCGTTCTGAACACCTCCACCAATACCATGGCGTCCACTACGCCTTCCGGAATACATCCGGCCGCTTTCGCCTACGACAGGGGGAAAGGCGAGATCTTTGTCACAAACTACGGCTCCTCGAATGTCAGTGTGATCAATGCCACGACGAGCCAGACCGTGGCCAATATTTCGGTCGGAAGCTACCCGTGGAGTATCGCGTACGACGCCCGCCAAGGAGAACTGTTTGTCACCAATTTCAACTCGGCCAACGTGAGTGTGATCAACGACTCGACAAACTCGGTGGTGGCGAACTTTTCGGTCGGGTCGCCGGCCCTCGGGGTCGTCTATGACTCGGGGGCGGGGGAGGCCTTTGTCACCAACTACGACTCGAACAATGTGACCGTGATCAATGCCTCCACCTTGGTTCGGGTGGCGACCATTCCCGTGGGGGACTACCCGTGGGGCTTGACCTACGATAATGACTCCCAGCAGGTGTTCGTGGCGAACTACGCTTCCAACAACGTGAGTGTGATCAATGGCACGACCAACACCGTCGTTTCGACCGTCGCCGTCGGCAGCTACCCGGATGCGCTGACCTATGATAGTGTTCAGAAAGAAATTCTGATCGCGAACTACGGATCCAATAGTGTCAGCCTGGTGAGCGGCGCAACGAACACGTTCGTGGGGTCGGTTGCCGTCGGAATCACCCCCTCGGATCTGACCTATGATTCAAGTGGCGGAGACATTTACGTCAGCAACTTCGATGGGGGAACCCTTTCGATCCTTTCATTCGTCCCCGCACCCTCCTCGGCGGTCACCTTCACGGAATCGGGACTTCCTTCGGGGACATCGTGGTCGATAACCCTGAACGGAACGACGCAAAGTTCGGCGACGACGATGCTCAATTTCACAGAGGCTCCCGGAGTGTATTCGTACTCGGTTGGCCCCGTGGCGGGGTACGCCTCGACTCCGGTTTCCGGGACCGTGGAGCTCTTCGCGGAGGAGGTCAGGGTCAATGTCTCGTTCGACGCACCGAATTCTCCCCCCCCACCGACCACGTACGGAGTTTCGCTCCAGGAGGTCGGGCTCCCGAGCGACACGACCTGGAGTGCCAATCTCAACGGGGCCACCTCCACCTCCGGGGCGAACACCATTCTATTCAGCGAACCGAACGGGTCATACTCCCTCCTCGTCCCTTCCGTCGGTAGCTTTTCGGCGAACTTCTCCAGTCCGCTCGTCGTCGACGGCGCGTCCCTCGTGGTTGGGATCACTTTCTCGAACGGCTCCTACCCGGTGAACTTCTCGGAGTCTGGTCTCCCGTCGGGATCCCTTTGGACCGTGACCGCGACCGACCGGGCCGACCAAGCCACGGTATCGAGTCGATCGACCGGACCGTCGATCACCCTCTGGCTCTCCGACGGAACGTACTCGCTCTCGGCCTCCGGGCCCGGGGGGTACCGGCTGACCCTCTCCGATGCCAGTCTCACCATTCACGGAGCCGGCGAGTATGGGATTGCGGCCACGTTCTCTGCCGAGACTCCCGGGGCGGCGGCTGCACTCTTCTTGCCCTGGCTCACAACCGGCGTCCTCGTCATCACGCTCTTGGTCGGGCTCGTAGGAGCCGGTTGGGGGTACCGTCAGTACCAACTCCGCCGCTGGAGGTCAGAAGCGCAACGTTGGGTGGAGGAACTCAACCGAGACGGGTCGGAGATCCGAGTCCCGCCTCCTCGCTAGAGGTCGGCTTCGCATGCATCCTCTTGCGTGCGATCCGGTCCCTGCTTCCGGATTCCGGTCCAGGTTGGGCGACGCACCCCTGAACCGCCGACGCCCCGAACTCGGCGGAAGACGGAGTTCTGCGGGAGCCCCTCTGGCACTTTCCAAAGCCCCTAAAGCTCGACCGGGTTTTACGGAGTAGGAAATTGTCGACGCTCCAAGGAACGCCCAGCGAGGGGATCGGACTAGCGGCTCGGGTGATCCTCCACCTTTCTCGGCTGGAGCATCTCGGCCCGAACCAGGTGGCCCGACTGGATTTCACCCAGCAGGGGATGGTTGCCGCCCTCGACGTGCGGCAGGGGTCCCTCGTCAAGGTGCTCCATCGCCTTCTGGCGGGGGATGTCGTCACCGTGGAGCGCCGGTACGTGGCAGATGCCGACCGGCACATGAAGGTCTACCGTCTCACAGCGTTGGGCGAATCGACGGCCCAAAACGTTCGCCGTCGTACCCTGGAACCACCCCGCCCACCGACGACGAGCGAATGGGTGGTAGGTCGGGCTACGCGCGATTGACCGACATCCTGCTCCGCGGGCCGCACCTCCGCTTCGGACCAGAACGGACCCGAGCGTTCGGTCGTCCAAGAACCGACCGCGGAACGCTCCAGCCAAAAGGCGGCCGGTGAGATCGAGCCCCCCAAACGGATTCGAAACCAAGCCTCGAGCGGATTCGCGTGCTGTTGCAGAAGAATGAGGCTACGCTACCGGCTGTGGGGTCCCAAATGACCCCTACGGAAAGACCGGCCTCCGGGGACCCTCCCCCAGAGGCTCCCGCTGTCGTGAGTGGGTGCGGTACATCAATCTTCGACTTTCAGGACAGGCTCATAGTTGGGCGGACTTTTCGCCTGCCCAGGATAGGAGCTGGTTGACCCCTGCCCCGCCGCCGACTGTCAGCCGGGCGGGACGAAGAACTCGACCCAGATGCCGTTCGGGTCCTGAATGTACGCCCAGCGATGCGCCGGGTCTTGCAGCTCAAGCTTTGCGGGGTACCCTGCCTTCTTCGCCTCCGCGAGGACGGCATCGAGGTCCTTCACCTCGAATCCTAGGTGATCCAACCCCTCGCCAATTTCATACTTCGTGTCGAACCGGTTTCCCGGGGGGTAATAGTTCAGCTCCAACAAGTGGCCGCTCCCCTCCATGGCCAGGAGCACGACCCTCCCTTGCGTCGTGGCCTGCGTGAATCGATCCACCTCTTTCATACCTAGAACGCTTGTGTAGAATTTGACCGATGCTTCCAGGTCCTTTACACGAATGCCCGTGTACCCAAACGAGACTTGCATGCTTTCGCCGATGAGGACTTCCGCGTTAGGCTTTGAAACTACCGCTCATTGACCGGGCCGGGTTTCCGGCGCGCTTCGAGGGCGAGGGACTCATTGCCGAGGGCCCCGAACCTGAATCTTCGCAGTTCTTACTGGAAGCGGGGCGGGCAAAGGGATAACACGGTCGGATTTGAACCGTAGCCTCAAGCGGATTCGGCCCGAAAGAGGGGCGAATACACCCCTCGAACGGTGATCGGCGGGGGTCGGTTGAGCTTCCGATGGGACCCTGGTCAATCGGGGGCAAGGCTATGCCTCAGATTCGTCCTTTCCCGCTGAGGATAAGGAATGCCGTACGTTCTCGGGGTTCCGCCCTCTGATCGGACCACTAGGCTTGAACTCCAGATAGTATCGGACCTGCTAACCCGAGCCGATTGCCGAGACCTGCTCGAGATAGGTTCGGGGACCGGACGGCTGCTCGACTTCCTGGAGAAAGTCTCGGGGCGCATCGTGGCATTAGATTCAGGTTTGGAATTTCTCCGAAGGGCCCGGGCCGGCCGAGACATGTCCGGAAATGCGGCTTGGGTGGTCGGTGACGGCCACCGATTGCCTTTTGCCGCCGGCTCCTTTTCTGCTGTTGTTCTCATTCGAGTCTTCCACCTTTCACCCCGACCGGAGGTCCTCCTAACTGAAGTCCGAAGAGTGCTTCGACCGGATGGAATCGTTGTCCTTTCGTACTACCCGCGACCGTCTATCCGAACCGTGCAATACGCACTCTGGAACCGCTTGCGAATCGCGCCAGGGTCGACCCCCAATCGGAATGAAGGAGACAGAAACGGGGGAAGGGTGGAGTGCATGGGCGAAGGTGAGCAACTTTCAGCCGCGACCACCGAATCGATTTTTCGAAAAAGGGGATTCGAGATTGAGGCACGATTTGGTACTGGGCTGGAGGAAATTACCGGTTTTGGCTATCTACCGGAAAGCGTGTTTCGCGGCCTACACCATGCCATTCCAAATGCCCGAGGTTATCCGGCCCGATTTGCACGCCTACGACGGGCGGCGATTCAAGTTCGACCGTAACCGCATCGGGCAGTCACTCTTCCCGCGGTTTCCTGTATCCAGTTCAGAGGAACGCACCGCATAGCCCCTGGCAGATTCGGACCATAGCCCCGAGCGGATTCGCCTGCTGTTGTAGCACGACGGGGATACACTGCTGACGTTCGACCTTCCAACGGAGCGCACTTAAATCCGGCGCCGATAGGGCGCTCGGCTACGCCTGATTGCCGGATTCCAGGGACAGGGCCAAGGGGCTCGCGCAGAACCCTAGACATGCCCGGCGGGGGCCCCTAGCGTCCGACATCCGTCTTCCCAGGGGCGGAGTCACCGGGATGTGACGTCGTTCTCCCCGGTGAATGCTCGATCGTTGGAGACGAGCCGCGCGCCGTTCTGCCTTGCCGTTGCGAGTACGATTCCATCGGCGAGACTCGCGGACTTTGAACGCTTCCGCAGTCGCGTGCGCAGGATTCCCGCTTCGACGGCGAGCTCTCCGGTCAGGTCCAGGACTGCGCTGGCGCGCCGGATACTGCTGACGGTGGGTGGAATCGACTCCTCTGACCCCTGGGAAGAGAGCTTGGCCGAAAGTTCGCCGAGGCTGATAGCGGAGGTCAGAACCTGGACCCCCGGGGCATCGAGGTACCGCCGCTGGAGTGCTGCGCCCACCTCGCTACCCTGCAGCACCTCCCACCAAGCCCATGTGTCAAATAGGACCTTAGAGGCGGTCACGCCACTGCTTCTCCTTCCGGCGATCGAACGATCCCTCGGCGACGCCCTTCAGCAGGCCGAACGCTTTGGGGACGTCAACCGAAACGCGCGCACGCACCGGGACGCCCTCGGAAATGTGCGCGCGCTTCGCGTCCTTGGACGGGATTACCACGGCCAGGCTGTTCCCCATCCTCCGAACAGGTCCGACGACCTCAATTTCGTTCATGTAATACACATGTGTAATACGGATATATGAGGGTTGCCAAGTTCAAGGGTAGGCACGCGCAACGGGTCCGCCGCCGGTCACCCGCCCGACGCTCCTCCGGCCCTCAGGATAGCCCCGCCTCGGTTCGAGGCAGCGCACGGAGGGGGTCCGGGCGGCGTTACGATCGTGGGGAACCCATCTTCAGCGAGATCGGCCGCTCCGCTAGGGTCGTCCGACCACGGCCCGAAAGTTACCTTCCTCCCAGCGAACCTCGATCCTGCGGAAGCCGGCCGCCTTCAGGGCGTGAATGTGAAACTCGAGGGACCCCGGTCGCTTGGGGCCGGACGTCCGCCTCGGCGGGATGGACCCGGGCATCCGCAGTGAACGGTCACGAAGCGCGGGTCGCAACGTCGGATGGGCCTGCACGGTCCCCCACCACTTCGTCCACTCTTGCTTGAATGCCCGAACGCCGGTCGATGTCCGTCCCCCCGGGCGGTCCGTCCAGTCTCCCGTTCCCTCGGATTCATCGCCCGATCGAGGACGGTCCCGGGGCAGGAAATCTGGGTTCACCAGAAGTCCGGACGGTCGAAGAAGCGCGTGGGCACCCCGATAGACACCTTGTATGTCGTCTTCCTCGAGCCAGTGCAACGAAAGGGAGCTGATCACCGCATCGAACCTCAGCACCGGGAGGGCCGCCCGCCAGTTCGGCTCTCGCAGGTCCGCGAGGACCCAGCTCACCCGAGCCCGCGAGTCACGGAGGGCTTCCCTCCCGATCTTGAGAAGCACGGGGTCGGAGTCCAAGGCGACCACCCTAGCGCCGGGGAACTGGAGCATGACACGGGAGGCCAGGGTACCGGGTCCGCTTCCGAGTTCGAGGACCGTGCATCGTTCACGGCGGTGCTCGCTGAGAATGCGGACTACGGCGTCCATGCGGTGGTAGCGGGTCGGGTCGACGGTGTCCGCGAACATCGGGTCCCACGCTTCAAAGAGCCGTGCGTAGCCACGCCCGCGGGGCGCTCGGCGTGCGGGTGCCCCCGGTAGTCTCGCTCGTCCGGACTCGCCCATGATTCGGGAGTAGTACCCCGAGCCTGGATCGAAGGCCGGTCCAAGCCGGCTTGGAGCGGTCTCGGCGAGGGCAAGCCGGGCCGAGGGAGATCTAGCCCCGAGCGGATTCGAACCGCTGTCGCCGGCTCCAAAGGCCAGCATGCTTGGCCACTACACCACGGGGCTTCGGTCGGACCACGAGCGGTCTCCGCTAAAGAGTCTGCGACCGAGCCGGAAAAACGCGCCTCGCCAACTTCGGTCCCAAGGGCGGACGATGCGGTCACCGAGTTGGGTTCAAAGGGCTCGGCCGGCTCGTGGCGAATACCCGCAATGTGTGGGCCCCAATATGTGCTTACTCGGGATGGCTCACCGATGCGGCGAACGAAGATCCTGGCTACTGTCGGTCCAGCCACCAAGACCCCCGACCAGATGATCGCCCTGATCACCGCGGGTGCCGACGGCCTGAGGCTGAATCTCGCGCACGGGTCGACGGGGGATCATCAAGCTTACCTTCGGACGATGCACGTGGCCGCCCGACAAGCCGCGCGTGAAGTAGCCATTGTTGCCGACGTCCCCGGCCCGAAGCTCCGGCTGGGTGAGATCACCAATGACCAGATTCGCCTAGTGGTGGGTGATGGCTGGAGCTTTGACTCGGAATCCGCTCCCGGAGATGGACGCCGGGTCCGGCTCGAGCTGCCGTCCTTCCGCGGCGCCGCCAAGGCGGGCGATCCCATCCTTCTCGGGGACGGGAGCGTCGAGCTTCGAGTGACCTCCGCCGGACCGAATTCGATCGAGGCCCGAGTCGTGAACGGAGGGATCGTCCGGTCGCGGGCCGGCGCTTATCTCCCGCATGCCCGATTGACCACCGGCGCATTCGACGCCTCCGACCGGAAGCGAGCGGAGGTCGCCCTCGCGGAGGGGATCGATTTTCTTGCCCTGTCCTTCGTCCG
Source organism: Thermoplasmata archaeon (assembly GCA_022750355.1). Classification (GTDB taxonomy): domain Archaea; phylum Thermoplasmatota; class Thermoplasmata; order Lutacidiplasmatales; family UBA184; genus Lutacidiplasma. The sequence goes on along the minus strand of JAKIVW010000026.1, from coordinate 7,250 downwards.
CGACTCGGTCGACCTCGTCTCGGCCCGGCGGTGGCTCGACAAGCAGCCGGACGGGAAGGAGGTGGGTCTCATCGCCAAGATCGAGCGGGCGGAAGCGCTGAAATCGATCGATGGGATCCTGGCCGATGCGGACGGAATCATGATTGCGCGCGGCGACCTCGGCATCGAGGTGGCCCTGGAGAAGCTCCCTCTCGAGCAGAAGGACCTCATCGGCCGAGCGAACGCCGCCGGGCGATTTGCGATCGTAGCGACCCAGGTCCTTCTCAGTATGGTGAACAGCCCCCGACCGACCCGGGCCGAGGCGACCGACGTCGCGAACGCGGTGCTGGACGGCGCGGATGCGATCATGTTGAGCGAGGAGAGCACCGTGGGCCACTTTCCGGTCGAAGCGATCCAATGGCTCGACCGCATCGCGCGGGCGACCGAAAGTGCCTTCGACCCGCGGCGAACCCGCGAACTGGTCCGCGCCTTTCCCTCCGACCCGACCTCGGCACCGGAACGGGCCGTCGCGGCGGCGGCCGTGACCCTCGCGGAAGCCGTTCACGCGAGCGTGATCGTTACTCCGACACATACGGGTCACACCGCGCGTCTGATCGCCGCCCTGCGCCCGGCCTGCCCCGTCGTCGCTCTCACTCGCCGCTCGCTCGTCCGACGGCGGCTCGCGCTGGTCCGTGGGGTCGAGGCTCGTCCCTCACCTACCCAGGGCAAGATCATGGAGCTCCGACACCAGGCGATCGAATTGGCCCGCACGGAGGGTCTGGCCGAGCTGGGTCCGATCGTGCTGACGTTGGGTTTCCCCGTCGACGGGCGCCCGACCAATTTGGTCACGTTGCTCGACCCATCGGAGGAACCGCCGGCCCCGAAGCATTCGTGACCGGGTCCGGCGGTACGTACCGGTGCCCGGTCACGAACCAGAGCAGGGGGAGCGTCGCGAGCCCGAACGCCCCTGCCAAAACCCACGCTTCCGTGTAGCCCGCGTAGGTCGCCACGTACGCGAACGCAATGGCCAGCGCGCTGCCCGCGAAGATTTGGATCGCGTTCAGTAGGCCGAGGCCCAGCGACAGCCCCTCTCCCCGTGTCTCGGGCAGGTAGGTCGGAAGCAGGTAGAGCACCGCGAACGTGGCCCCGTCCAAGAACCCGAGCACTGCGAACAGGCCGACGAGCTCTTCCAGACTGGAGAACGGGATTAGGAGAACCGCGATTCCGGCGGCCGCCCCGAAACCTCCGAGGAGGACCCGCATGTCCCCCCGCCGTTCGGCGAGCCAACCTCCGAGGGGCCCTCCCACGACCTCGACCGCGATCATGAGGGTCGGTAACCCGGCGGCGAGGGCCAGACTCCAGGCCGGGTGGACGGTGTGCGCGTACTGAACGAAGTACTGGGCGGCCACATAGAAACTGGTCCACAATCCCATGAAGGAGAGCGACAGCGCCCACAGGTCGCGAGAAACGAGGACCGGTCGACTCGCCTGCCAAAGTTCTCGGAGGGAGCGATGGGCGGGCAGCGATTCGGATTTGGGTAGTACGACCGGGGCCAAGAGCGCGAAACCGAGCAGCGCGAGCCCACCGATCGCGAGGGCCCAACCCCAGCCGAGGGCCGCGCCGAGGAAAGCACCGGCGAACAACCCTACCCCGGACCCCAAGCTGAATCCGGCATTGTAGAGACCCACCACCGGTCCCCGAGACCCGACGGGGTAGTACGACGCCACCAACCCGAGAGCCGGCGCGAAAAAGCAGGCGGCCCCGGCCCCCGCCCCGAATCGCAACAGGGCAAGCACGACCCAGTTCGGCGAAAAGGCAGAGGCGAGGCAGAATACGCCCATGATCACCAACGCTGCGATGGCGACCGCCCGATTTCCCCAACGCAGGGCGGCAAAACCGGCCGGCAGTTGGAAGAGGCCGGCTCCGGCCAGAAAGGAGCCCAGGACGATTCCCAGTTGGGGGGTCGTCGCACCCAGCGCGCTCCCGACGAGCGGGAGTACCGCCCCGACGTTGTACCAGTTGAACGCGTACACCGAACGCGCCAACAGGAGCGCCGCGGCGGCCTGCCGCCGGGCCGGAGGCGCGAGCGTCGTCAGGGGGCCCTCGACGGAATCTCCCCGTGCGTGTCAAAATACCGGAGAAATCCTTTCGCCGCTAGGTCGTACCCGGAGACCAGTGACTCGCGTTCGGCCTCGGACGGGGAAACGCCCTCCGTCCGCAAGGTGATCGCGTCGTGCTCCTCGAGGCGGCGGGCCACGTACTCCGAGTCGGGGTTCTCCCGGGCGGCCGCGAGCGCCACATCCTTCCAGTCGGTCACGATCGCCCGATACCCGTCCAGGTCCGATGCACCATCCGGGCTTGGGCCGAAATGACTGAATAGAACGAAGCGGGGGTCCTTCTTCCGCATGGTCTCGACACTCGCGAAGAGCAGGTCGAGATCGAGGTCCGGTGGCGGAACGGCCGGCCGAAGGTGGGGGCTCCGCTCCAA
>JAKIVW010000026.1:0-4773 GCA_022750355.1 Thermoplasmata archaeon | reverse complement strand
TCGCCGGTGAACAGGCCCCGAAGCCGGGTGTCGAAGAACGCGAGGTGGTGCTTGGCGTGACCGGGGGTGGCAATCACCTCCAGCTCCCCTCCGACGAGCGGAAATCGCTCACCTCCGTGAAGCGGTTCGATCCGGGGCGCGGGGACGGGGAGGATCGTGCCCCAGAGAGGATCCGCCGCGGCTCCCCACGCGCGTCGGGCGCTCGCGATGAGGCGCGAGGGGTCGACGAGGTGCGGGACCCCAAGCTCATGGGCGTAAAATTGGGCCCGGGGGAGGGCGTCCGCGAGGGCTCCGACTCCGCCCGCGTGGTCGAGATGGATGTGGGTCACGAGCACGCGCCGGATCTCCTCGGGCGTCACTCCCGCCATGCGTAAACCGCTCAACAGAGCCGCTCGGCAGGTCGTCGGCCCGGTCTCGATGAGCGTCCATCCGTCGTCCGAGGGAAGCAGGTAGGACGCGACGAGACCCTCGGTATCACGGAAATCGAGGTCGAGGAGGAGTCGCCCCTCTCCCAATTCCCGGACTTCCGGTCGCGACATGCGTCGGCCTCAACCGTTGAACGGAAGGAACCCGTAATAGAGCGCAAGACCGCCGAGGGCGGCCATCCCTCCGGCGAGCAGGAGCGAACCAACCCAGACGAACGCGTTCCACGAGAGGACCTTTCGACCATCCAGTGGCCCGAACGGGATCAGGTTGAAGGTTGCGAACCAACCGTTGATGAACGCCAAGAACAGCAACCATACGGCTTCCACCGACCCGAGGTCCAGCAGTACCACGGCCCCCGCGTAAAAGGCAGCCGAGAAACCGATGTTCGTGACAGGTCCCGCGAGCGCGGTCCGGCCCCAGTCCTCGCGGCTCCCCATCCCCCCGATAACCGTGGCGCCCGGGGCGGCGAAGAGGAATCCCGATGCCGCAGCGACGACCAGCGAGAGCACGAGCCAAACCGGAGTCGCTCGGAACTCGGCCCAGTACCCCCGACGCTGCGCGGAGACCTTGTGGGCCATTTCGTGCGCGACGAATCCGGTCAGCGCCGCCGCGGCCGACACCGCGACGAATTGGAGTAGGAACCCACCCAGTCCCAGACCCATCAGGCCCGCGGCCCCTCCGGCGAGAACCAGCACGAGGTCGAGAGTGAGGACGACAAAGGCCAGCGACAGGTCTCGAAGCTCCCTGGCCGACGTGGTCACCCGGCCAGAGGCGGGGGGGGCGCGTGAGGTGACCGTGGGAGTATAGGTGTAGGCGTAGGTTCTCCCACCGCTCATGCCGATACCTCCAACTGATCCAGAGCACGGACGGGCATGGGAGGCTGCCACGATTCCTGGGAGATGAGATGTCGCAGGAGCGAGATCCCGTGCCCGAGCCGCGGTCCGGGCCGACTGAAGTACGCTTCATCGACCACGAAGATTCCCAACTTCGGCGTCAAACCCGCGAGCCCGGATCGAATCACCGGATCGGCGAGTTCCTGTCGAGTACGGGCGACCGAGAAACTGCAGGGACTCACCACGACCAGGTCGGGTTGAGCCTGCTGCAGATCACCCCACTGCGTGCGCACCCCAGGGGAACCGCCCTCTGTTCCGACCGGCACTCCGCCCGCAGCGATCACCATCTCTGGAGTCCAGAGGCCCGCGAGGAGGGGTGGGTCAAGCCATTCGAGTACTGCGACGCGAGGGGTTCCACCTCCGTTCGTCGGCACGGAATCCGTCCGCAAACGGCCTGCCAACTTTGTTCCCGAGGAAGGATCATTCAACGCCGAGGCGATCACTTCGATTGAAGTCCAAACGTCGTCGAGCGTCCGTGGGGTCAATGAGACCACGGTCGGGTGGATCCCTGCGCTTTCGCACGCTTGCTCCACCTCCGGGCCGGTGACCGAACAGACCCCGCACAGATCCTGGGTCAGCAGCACGTCGGGCTGGAGCTGGCGGAGACGTTCGGCGTCCAATGTGTACAAGCTCTCCCCCCGCGATCGGGCCGCCGTCACGCGCGCGTCGATCTGGCCGGACGACGAGGTCGAATCCCAAGTCCGGGGGGCCATCACGACCGGAAGCGAGAGCACCGAGGCTGGGTAATCGCATTCCGAGCTGCGGCCGACCAGCTCCGCCCCGTGTCCGAGGGCGGACACGATTTCGGTGGCGCTGGGAAGTACCGAGACAACGCGCAACGTCGCCCCTCGCGTTTCGACCGTCGGCGGGCTTACTTACGTTTGCGGGAGGGAACCGGGTGCCGGGCGGTGGGGCGAACCTTTTTGGCGAGCGGCTTCGGAGTTTTCTTGACGGGGGTTTTTGGTCTGGATACGGCCGGCTTCTTCCGGACGTTCGGTGTCGGGGTCGGGAGGAGTTCCGGGCCAGGTCGGGGCGCGGGCGAGGGGAGGCCCAAGTGTTGGCAGAGAATCACTTCTCGGTCAAAGGAGAGTCCGAGGACGCGTGCCTCTTCTCGTTCCTTCTCCCCCTGTTTTTCCAACCCCAACTTGGTCTTGGCCGCCCCTAACAGGAATCGAAGTTGGGCATCTTCCGGCGTCCGGGCCAGGAGCGCCTCGATCTCGACGCGGGCGCCTGCCCAATCGTTCAGGTCCACCAGTGCTGCGACAAGATGCGCCCGAACCTCCAAGCGCGCTTGGTCCTCCGCCAGCAGTGCCCGGTAAACTTCGATCTCGTCCTTGGGCCGAGCTCGAGCGCCGTACCCTGCAGCCAGGCCCAACCGAGCGTCCAGGTCGTCGGGTCGGCTTGAGAGAACCTCCCGAAACGCTCGATCTGCGTCGTCGACCAGACCCAGGCCGAGCAGGGCCCGACCGACCCCGATCTTCGCGGGGACGTACTCGGGCTTCAGGCTCGAGGCTTGGCGGTAGAACCGTAACGCGAGCGCCGGCACGCCCCAATCCAGCCAGGTCCGTGCCCGGCCCATCACTTGGTCGAGCTGCTGGGCGCTGGGAAGAAGACGTCGGGGGCGCGCAGGGATGGCTCTCGGTTCCTCCCCCAAGAACGCTTCGAGGCCGAGCTGACGGGCGAGCTCGTGGAAGCGGTTCCCTTCGACCACCGTCCCGCCCCGCCGGAGCACTTCCGCCGAGATCGCGAGAGGAAGCCGCCCCGGTGTCAGCACCACCAGGTGGGTCGGGATCTCGTCCCCGTCCCCAAACAGTCGGCGGATCGTGTCCAAGGACACCAGGTCCGGATTCTCGAGGAAAGCATACAGAAACCCGTCCCCCGTCCGGATGGTCAATCCCTCGGGGACCGGCCGAGCCGAATCCAGACGTTGTCCCATCGCCTCGAGCAGGCCACTGGCCAGTTCGACGAAGGACGTGGTCGCCATCGAAGGTTCGCAACGCCGGGTGTGTTAAATATGATGGCCGTCAAGCGGCAGTTCGCCGTGAACCTCGCCGCGCTCTACCGGTACCTCCCTGCCCTGGAAAGCGAGCTCCGGAAAGACTACGCGCGCGCCCGTCGCGAGGCTCCCCCGTCGCTCCGCGGCTTCGTGGAGGTCAACCGTGAATTCACGTTGCGCGGAGGCAAACGGTTCCGGGCCATCCTCGTCCTGGCCGGGTACCATATCGCGACCGGACGTGCTCCCCAACCGGTGCTCGCGGCGGCGGCCGCGCTCGAGCATTTCCAAAGCTGGATGTTGATCCACGACGATATCATCGATCACGCGGAGGAGCGGCGGGGAGGTCCCGCGGTCCATCGACTTCTCGCGGTCGAGCACCGAAAACTGGGTCGCGAGGGTTCCAGCGAGGAGTACGGGGTCGGGATCGGCATCACCCTCGGGGACCTCGAAGAACCGTTCACGGTTGAATCCATTCTCGGGACGACCGGGACGCCCGGGGCCCGACTTTCGGCCCTCACAGAGTACGTTCGCATGACCCGCCTGACGGCGTACGGACAGTTGCTCGACATCCGGAACGGAACCCTTCCTCCGGGGGAGGTCAGCGAACGGGATGTCCTGGACGTCCACCGACTCAAATCGGCGATTTACACCGTCGTATCGCCGCTTCGGATCGGGGCCTTGCTCGGGGGCGCCCGGGCGACCCGTCTTACCGACCTCGAGGCCGTCGGGACGGACATCGGAGTCGCCTTCCAACTTCGAGATGATGTCCTCGGCGCCGGATTCGACGCGGACGAATCCGGGAAGAGTCCGAATGATTTGCCCGAGGGAAAGCGCACTCTCCTCGTCGTCCGAGCCTGGCAGAAGGGGTCGGCCGAGGACCGTTCACGCCTCGAACGCGTCCTGGGTCACACCCAAGCGGCTCCGGAGGACGTCGAACGAGCCCGCGAGGTGATCCGAACGACCGGAAGCCTCGCCTACTCCGAAGAACGGATCGCCCAGCTCCTTCGACGGGCGTACGCGCGGCTGGACTCGAGCCGACAGATCCCGAAGGCCGGGAAACCCCTCCTCCGAGAGATCGGCGAGCGCCTGGTCCACCGGCGCGCCTAGCGCAAGGTCAGGATCATTCCGGCGGAGCGCCCGCCGAGAGACCCTGGGCTTGCAGCGCCTGGGTCAACTCCTGCTGCATCGTCGTGTAACGCTCTTTCAGGTGATTTTCCTGCCGCTCGATCGCCTTCAATCGTACTTCGAGCGTCTCCTTGTCCTCGGTCAGGAGGTCCTCGACCTCCTTCTTGTTCTTGGCGCGGACCAGAAGACCTCCGATCGGTCGGTAGACGACCGACTCGTCGGTCAGGGTCTTCAATTCGTCGAGCGTGTGGCCTAGTTCCCGGACCCGCAGGTCGATCTGAAGCCGTTGCTGCTGGATGCTTCCGAGCTCCTGTTGGAGTCGCTGGAACTGCT
>JAKIVW010000149.1 GCA_022750355.1 Thermoplasmata archaeon | reverse complement strand
ATGAAACGTCGCACTCGCCCGATACACGTTCGGAAATTTACATAGAGATTCGTAATGTTCAATGACCATTGAACCTGGACAGTTTGTCCACGCTCTGGCTTCACCAGATTTCACAGAGATTCAATTCGGCGGGAAGGGATCCGGGGAGTTTTCTCGTCAGCCGGCTCCGGCCCCGACCTGCCTCGGGGACAACTTCACTTTCAGAGCGTGTCGGTCGATCCGTGTGGATATTTTTCACCCGGCGCATGACCCGAGAAAGTCGAACGCCCACCCGCCCCCGGGACCCCCGGGTCGGGAGAGGTTATCGACCGCCCAGGCGCCGAAGTCGGCCGGGAACCGGTATGTGCAATTCTCTGAAACCGGGAATGTGTAAGTTATCGTCACCATTCGATTTTCGACGCTGAACGGAATCCCCAGGGTGAGGTGATTAGCGCGGACCCGGATTGCCTGAGTGCCGCCACCACATGTAGAGATTTCCGCACGGTTCGAGCTGGTGAAACTGTTGTTGAAGTACACCACACTTGAGAGATCCGTTGGTAGATGAAAAATCGAGATGTTCTGCGATTCTCTGGAATCCGTCAGGTTCGAAGCGATGGGCACTGAATCGGATCCAACGCCGTAGTAGTGAGCCGACGAGAATTCCATCGCGTAGGGACTGTTGCAGATTTGGTTGGTTCCGGGCCCCGGACGAGTAGAGTTGTGGACGGAATACAGGTCGGCGTCGACTCCTTGGAAAAGGATCGTACCGACGGTTCCGTTCTGGGCCGACGTTCCCGCTCCGAAAAAGTATCGCTGACCCAGGAAATACGCGAGCGATCCGAATCCGGCGGCCTTACCCCAGTACGGTGAATTAACAAACACACTTGCGAGCCAGCGGTTTGTCTCTGACGCGAGCAGGTCCTGATGGACGCACACCGTATGTTCGAGCGTATCTAGAATCCCCACCAAGCCTGCGAGGGCTACCACGACGCCTAGGACCACTCCAATCGAGATGGCGACTGTGTCGACTCGGTGGTGTCGGGCCAACTCAAGTGCCGGTGCCGGGCAGGATTCGACAACCTCGAAGTCTGGCCCTCGGGCGGCTCCAAATATTCGGGGGACTCGGACCTCCTGTCATGGGAGTTCCAACGTAATCGAGAGGGGGCCATCGTAGCTACTGCTCGGCGCGCGAATGGTAACGTTCGTGTACTGAACCGAGTGATACTGCACGCTGAAGTTGAGGAGTTGAAAGGGGGAGTTCACTGTCGCGCCGTTCCAGGGAAGGCAAAACCCGCTGCACTGAAGTGGAATTTGAAAGGATGAGGATCCGTGAATTGTGAAACCCGCCCCCGCTACGAGGAGATATCCCTCGGCATACCAGCTTATGGATGTGACCTGGACAATCGGCGGTCGGTCTTCGAGCGCCGAAACGTCGGCCGCCACCAATACCACGAGTACGACGGCGGCCACTGCGAGCGCCAGGGCCATCCACGGGATATTGAGGCGGCTGAGACGAACACCGGCGATCTGGTCGTATCCCCCGTAGAACGCGGCTACGTAATCTTGCATCGTTCGGACCTAGCCGAACTCAGGGCGCGGGCGGCTCGGAGGCAATGGACGTGAACTGCCAACTGCCCTGCCATGGACTGCCGGACTCGCCGTCCGAGGTGGGCACTGTTATGCAAGGTTCTGCTACTTGAAGGCGTGGTTTCTGTCATCGGCCCACGGGTCCCGTGATCTGGGACGAGTATTGCCCCCAGGAAGCGCTCGGCCGCTCCGTCCGCCGCCGGACAGACGACTGCCGAATCCGCCGATGAGGGATTGGCGAAAAACCGATCTTCGTGATGGGTCCATTATCCCTTACGTTTGGCGCCCCGAATATCTTCCTCGAGCTCGCCTTCCAACTTCCGGACCTCCCGTTCAGCGAGCTCGACACCCTCTCGCCACAATCGGGCAAAGATCGGCCCAAGATTGAGGACGAGGGTGGTCACGACCGTCCCGACGGAAAGGAATGCCATGGCGGACGCAAACAGCTGGGCGGTCGCACCGTTGAGGAACAATGGGGGACCTTGGCCCGTCGCCAGCATGCTTTCGAAGTAGAACGACTCGACGGGACCCGTTCCAGCGACTGCGTGGAACCCCAGGGTGCCTACCGTCAGCACGACTGCCAGCGCCCCGAGGGAGATTACCGCTCGACGGTTTCGGCGGTGGCGAAGCTCGCGATGTCGTGAGGCCACGACGGCGACCGCGGTCGAAGCGATCGCGGTCATCTTCGCACTGCGCTCCGCGGCGGCCAGGTGGAGACTCGGCCCGGAGTGCGTGCTTGTCCCACGAGGGATCGACCAAGTGGGGGTCTAAGTATGTCGCGGCTCCACTCGCTCTCCTCCGGGCTCCGGAGTGCCACCGAGGCGGGGTAGGCATCACCTCCACCGCCGACATCCACCGATCTGGGGCACCGACCCCGTGTGCCGCTACGACGCGGAGGAGGCCACTTAATGAGGGGTGGGAGGCTTCAATCCCTCGGTGTCCTATGCCCAATAACTGCCCCGACTGTGGCGCGACTGTCGAATTTAATGCCGCCACGGCACGTGTGCTACACGGCGACTGCTCCGGCTGCGGCCATGCCTTTACGATTCTAGAAGGGCTGCCCGCGATACCCGACGCCCGCATCGCAGCCACTGGAGCGGCCGAGGAGTCGAGCGCCCCCGCCGGTCCTGCCTGCAGCAGTTGCGGGGAATCCATGGTCATCCGCGCCGCATCGGACACGACCCTGGACGCGGTCTGTTCGGGCTGCGGTTCCCATTTCAGCTACTCACTCGCTACCGCCCCCGTCGAGCGGGGGGCACCCCGCCGTCCCCGTCGATTTGAACCGATTACCGAGGAGCGGGGAGGTTTCGACCGCGAACGGCCGCCCAGCCGGCCGTGTCGGGAGTGCGGTGGCGCGCTTCAGTTTTCGACCGGCCCAGATGGGATGGTGACCGGCGAATGCGCCCAATGCGGAAACCGGTTCACCCTTCCCCCTCGGCGCGAGGGAGGAGAACGGGGGGGAGGCCGACCCCCATTCCGGCGTCCGGGTGCAGGCGGCTTCCGGCCCAGGTTCGGTGGCGGCGGTGGTGGGTACTCCCGTGGAGGGGATCGAGGAGGTCCCCCCCGTACTGGTGGCAGCTCATACCGCCGACGTCCGCCGCGGGACGACGACGATGACAGTTCGGATCGCCGTCGTCGACGCCCTCGACGCGAGTGAAGTCGGCTCCTTCAGACCGACTCTTCGATGTCGCCGGTTCCGGGAGTTCCCGCGAGCTGGCCGGCGACTTCGGCGAGAATCCCGAGGTGCCGATGCACGTCTTGGGCCGTGTGCTGGACGGAGATCGTCCACTGTTCGTCGGGCCCGGTCCCTGACGGAATCAGTCCCCGGTTGAGGCAGAGATAGTAGTACAACATGGAGCGGTCCCCATCCACCGTGAGGAAATCTCTCCAGTTTCGGATCGGGTGGTCGGAGTAGAACACTGTCCCCGAGACGCCATCCGCTGCGACGGTGGCCGTGACGTTGGCGGTCTCGAAGATCTTCCGATACCCGTCGGCGAGCGCAGAACAAAGATCGGTCGATCGCTCGAGCGCCGCATCGGTCAGGACGTGATCGAGCGAGGCGAGACAAGCGGCCATGGCGAGCGGGTTGGAGTTGTACGTGCCGGCGTGGGCCACTTTCCGTGGTCCAACCGCATCAAGGATCCCCGGTTTCGCGGCCACGGCGGAGAGCGGAACTCCGCAGGCGATGGATTTGCCGACCGTCATCAGATCCGGTTGAACCCCCACCCGACCGGCTCCCCCGTGGGGGTACTTCGCGCCCGTCTTGATCTCATCGAAAATCAACAGAGCCCCCAACTCGTTGCAGAGCTCCCGAAGTCCCGGAAAGAACTCCGGGTCGGGGAGAATGAAACCCATGTTCATCGGGATTGGCTCGGCGATTATCGCCGCGAGATCGTTCTTGTGCGACCGGGCGATCTCCCGCGTAGCCTCGAGGTCGTTGAACGGAGCTACGAGCGTCCGTTCAACGACCTCTGACAGGATCCCCG
>JAKIVW010000025.1:8684-16230 GCA_022750355.1 Thermoplasmata archaeon | reverse complement strand
CCCAGGCGCACAAGGATTACCCCGACGCCCGCGCGGCCGCCAAGGTGATCGAGACCCTCAATCCCCTCGTGCCGCTCCTCGCGCTCGACACGAAGCCGCTCCGGGAGAAGGCGCGCGAGATCGAAGAAGGGGTCCGGCGGACCTTGCGCCAGACCCGCGACTCGATGACGGCGATGCGTACCGCCGAACCGGAAGGGCCGGGTGAGATGTATCGCTGACACCGCGCCCTCCCCGCGATCCGTGCCGATGCCGGAGGATCGCCCGCCGGTCACCCTACGGGGGTTCCGCCCCAGCGACGTTCCCTTCATCTCCGCGATCGTCGCGGATGCCCTCCTGGAACACTACGACCCCGGATTGTACCCTTCGTTGAGCGCCGAGTGGCCGGACGGATTTCTGGTGGCCTCCGATCCGGACGAGGTTCCGGTCGGCTTCCTCCTGGGGGTCTCCCAGGTCGACCGGGAAGCGCGGGTCCTCATGTTCGCCGTCGATCGCCACCATCGGGAGATCGGGATCGGAAACCTGCTCATGTCGACGTTCCTGGACCGGAGCCGAGCCCGTGGGTTTCGACGGGCCACGCTCGAGGTCCGGGTCTCCAACGCGACCGCGATCCGGTTCTATGCTCGGTACCAGTACTCGGTCGTGGACCTGCTGAAGGGGTACTACTCCGACGGGGAGAACGGCTACCAGATGGCGCGCTCGCTCCCCTGAACACCTGCATCTCGACCCGTAGTGGCTAAAGCCTCCGGCCCGGATGGCACGAACATGCCCGTTACATGGCCGCTCGCTGGGGAATTGATGACCGCCCGTCCCGTGACGCTTCCCCACGACGCACCGATCTCCCGCGCCCTCGGTCTCATGCGCAGCCGGGCGATTCACGAGATCCCGATCCTCCAGGGTCGCCGGCTCCTGGGGATGATCACCTTCGAAACGATCGCCCGGCGGTCGAGTCGTTCGGTGGCGACGAAGGTGGGCCACCTGCTGGTCGTCCCACCGCTCGTGACGCCGGGGTCCACCCTACCGGAAGTGGCGGCGGAGCTTCTGGCGACCGGCCTGCGAGCCGCCCCGGTCGTCGGTCGCAAAGGCGAGCTCCTCGGCGTCATCAGCCGGACGGACCTGGTGCGCGCGCTGCCGGGACTCGTGGGACTGGCCCACGCACCGGTGGAAAAGATCGGTCGCTCCGCCTCCTACTTTGTCCGAGAGAACGACACCGTCCGACACCTGTTCGGCCAGATCCGTCTGCTCGAGGAGCACGCCCTGCCGGTCGTCGACAAGAAGGGCTTGCTCGTCGGCGCGGTCGGGATCGAGGATCTCGGCTCAGTACTGTGGCGCCCGACGGTCGGCGGCAAGTTGGACGTCCGGACGCGCGGGTCCGCGTTGGATGTCGAGGTCCGTTCCATCATGCACTCCCCGGCGTTCACCGTTGCCGCGGGCTCGGACGCGATCGAGGCGGCCCGTCTCATGTCCCGCGAGAAGATCTCGAGCGTCTTCGTGGTGGAGAACGGTCGGCCCACGCGCATCGTGGCCCAGACCGACCTCCTGACCCTGGTGGTCGGGATCACGCCCCCCACGCACGGTCGCGGGAGCGTAGAGGACGTGTATGTCGAGGTTACCGGACTCCGCGGATCCAGCGATCCCGCCCTGCTGGCCGACATCGACCACCTGGTCGCCGGTTCGCTCAAACGGATCGCGCACCATGTGCGGCCCATTCTCCTCAGCCTGCATCTGAGCCCCCACTCGACCCACCGGACGTCGGACCTGACGGTCGAAGCCCGCCTTCACACCGATACCGGGATCTTCTACGCCTCCCACACGGGCTGGAACCTGATGGCCGGTATCTCGGGGTTGATGGACGAACTGACATCCCAGGTCCAGCGCTCCCAAGAAACCCGCCGGACGAAGGGCCGTCGGCGGTCGAGCGGGGCGGGCGAAGACGAAACGGAATTGGTCGACCCTGAACTCGAGCGCAAGATCCGCTCGGCGACCGCCGCCGACGAGTAGGCCGGAGCGCCCATGATTCCGGGGGGCCCCCACAATCAGCGCCAGATGCAGATGATGATGCGTCGCCTCGGCATGACGACCGAGGAGATCCCGGGGGTCGAGGAGGTCATCGTCCGCACGAAGACCAAGGACCATGTCTTCATCGCGCCCGAGGTCACCGCCATGACCGTGCAGGGAGTCCGTACCTACCAGGTCGTCGGCACCCCGGAGATTCGCCCCCGAGGTACGGGAAGCCCGACGACGGCCCACCCCGCAGGCCCGTCGACCTCCGCACCCGTCCCGCCGGCCGGTCCCCCGGACGAGGATATCCAGCTCGTGATGGACCAGGCCCAAGTCTCCCGCACGGAGGCGATCGAGGCCCTCCTTCAATCCGACGGTGCCCCCGCCGAGGCGATCATGAAGCTCATGACGCGTCGCCGGTAATCCGCCCGAGACTCGATGGCGGCCGGACCGCCCGTACCGGAACCCCCGCGTCCGGACGAACCGATCGCCCGGGAGTGCGTCGAGGGTTACCTCTACTCGGCTCCGCCCGTACGCGTGCTCGTCTTTCGCCGGCCCGCCAACCGCGGCTCGATCTGGGTACCGGTCAGCGGCAAAGTCGACCCGGGGGATCCGACCCTTCTCGCGGCCCTGGGACGCGAGCTCGAGGAGGAGACGGGCCTTCGCGCGCCCCGAGACGTATTTTCACTCGACTGGGAAGTGCCGTTCCGGGCGCCCAACGGGGAGGTCTGGAGGCTCCATGCGTTCGCGGTGGAGGTCGTCCCGAATTTCGAACCGCGCCTCAGCGCCGAACACGACGCGTGGGAGTGGGTCCGTCCGGACGAGGCCCTCCGGCGCCTCCACTATGAGGATAACCGGGAGGCTGTGCGCCGGCTCCTCGACCGTCTCGGACCGCGAGCCCGTAACGCTTAGCCGCCCGTCCGGACTCGCTCCTTCGCATGGCGGACGCGACGCACCCGACCCCCGACGCGTGGGTCTTCCCCAAGATCGGTGAGGAGCTTTTCGAAGCGTTGCGGGCGGCCCACGCCGGTCGGATCGTGCTGCAAGTACCGGCCGGCCTCATCCGGAACGCGACCGAGCTCGTCGACCGGATTCGGACCGAAACGGGAACTCCGGTCGTGCTCGCGACGCGGGCCTGTTTTGGGGCGTGCGATTTTCCGTCGCGCGACGAAGCGCCGCGAGCCGACATCGCGGTCGTGCTGGGTCACGCCCCGATCCCGAACGTCCCACTGCCCCGCCCGACGTACTTTGTCGAGATGCGGGAGTCCGGAGGCGACCCCGTCCAGCTCGCCGAGATGGTGGCGGCCGCCCAGATCCCCCGTCGCCTGGGTCTCGTCTCCTCGGTTCAACATCTCGATCTCGTCCCCGTGCTCGCGGACGCCCTCACACGCCGCGGTTACGACGTCCGCATCGGTCGGGGAGATCGGCGGCTGGCGTACGCCGCGCAAGCCCTCGGATGCAATTACACGGGCGCGGAGGCGGTCGAGGCCGACGTCGACGCCTTTCTCTTCCTGGGGACCGGACGTTTCCACCCGGTGGGACTCGCGTTCGCCGTCGACCGCCCGGTCTGGTCGATCGACCCGCTGCAGTCGCTGCTCGAGACCCCGATCGACCGGGGCGGGTTGATCCGGCGCCGGCAACTGGCCGTCGCCGTGGCGCGGGAGGCGCGGCGGTGGGGCATCCTGGTCTCCACGTTCGGGGGACAGAACCGCTCCCCGACGGCGCTGGCGCTCCAAGAACGCGCGCGTTCCCATGGGCGCGAGGCGGAGATCCTCCTGTTCGATCGGCTCGATCCCCGGGATCTCGAAGGGCGTGCCCTCGATGCGTACGTCAACACGGCGTGCCCCCGGATCGCGCTCGACGACGCCGCAAACTACGCGAAGCCGATGCTCACCCCACCGGAGTTCCTGATGGCGCTCGGAGAATTGCCGCTCGAGCCGTACCGCTTCGACACGTACCACTGACCGTCGGCACGCTCTTGTCCCGGGAGCCCCCTCGCGCATGCGATGCGGGAACGGTGGTGGGTCCCGGCCCTCATCCTAGGGATCGGCATCGCCCTCATCGCGGACGCGGTCGTGCGCGGGAGTGCGTCCGTCGCACTGCTCGCGATCTTCCCCGTGGTCTCCGGAAATTCGACGGAGTTCCTTCTCGGAGTGGTCCTGCTCCTCGTGGGATTCCTGACACTCCCTTTCGCGTTCTTCTCGTTCCACGAAATGTCGGATGCTCCTCCCATCGGAGCCGCCCCCCTCCGAGGGGAAACTCCCACCGGCGAGGTCGGGGGTCTGGTACTCATCGGACCTGTCCCGATCTTTTTTGGAAGCTGGAAGAGCGTGTCCTCGAGGACCAAGTGGGCCGTGGCCTTGGTCGGGGGTCTCCTCTTGGTGGGCCTCGTCCTCGTCGCATTCTGGCCCTAATGGCGACGGACGGTCGCGCGGAGGAAGGCGCGATGTACCCGGGTATCGCCGGAAAGCTCCGGGTGGAACGCTAAGCCCCAGACGGCGCCCGAACGGACCCCGACCACTTCTTCGTCGCGCCACGCGATCGGCTGAGCGTCGGCGCCGACGGCCAGGATCCGGGGAGCCCGGATGAAGACACCGGGGAAGGGGCGACCGCCGAGGCCCTGGACGCGGACCGGTCCTTCGAACGATTCACGCTGCGTCCCGTAGTCGTTCCGTCGGACCCGAACGTCCAGTACGCCGAACGTCGGGGGGTCCCGTCCGGCCCCACTCGGTGCCAGGTCCCGCGCGAGCAGGATCAGGCCGGCGCACGTTCCCAAGACGGGAAACCCGTCCGCGATCCGGTGCGCGAGCGCGGTCCATAGCCCCGATTCGGCGAGGAGTCGGGCGATCGTGGTCGACTCCCCTCCGGGCAGGAACAGCGCGTCCAGGTCCGAGACATCGTCGGGGTGACGGACCGGAACGAGCGACTTCTCGGGCAGGACGCCCTTCAACGCCCGGAGATGCTCCGGAACGTCCCCTTGCAATGCGAGGACGCCGACTTTCATCCGGTGGCCCGAAGTTCCTCGACGATCGCTTTGGCCCGGTCGAACCGGATCGCCCGATCGGCGATGAGGCGGGCGACCACTCGCTCGACCTCGTCGGGGCGAGCCCCCGCACTCACGGCGAGATTCCGGGCGTGGAGTTCCATGTGACCCCGCTGGATCCCCTCGGTGGCCAGGGCCCGAAGGGCGGAGAAGTTCTGGGCGAGGCCCACCGCGGCGAGCACCTCGCCGAGCTCGCGGGCCGACTTGAGCCGCAGGAGCTTGACGTTCGCCTTGGCGGTCGGGTGGACCGCGGTCGCCCCCCCGATCAATCCGACCGGCGCGGGAAACTCGATCGTCCCCACCAGGTTTCCTTCTCGGTCCTTTTCGTACGTGGTCAGCGGTCGGACGACCGCTCCGGCGGGGGCCGCCTGCCACGCCGCGAACGTGTGGGCTCCGCTCTCGATCGCGCGGTAGTCGTTTCCCGTCGCGATCACGACGCTCGAGATCCCGTTCATGATCCCCTTGTTGTGCGTCGCGCAACGGAACGGGTCGGCCACGGCGAACGCATACGCGTCGAGCATCCCTTCGACCACCGCCGCGCCGGTCATCGTCTCCGTCGCGAGCTGATCGGCCCGGAACGTGGCACGCGCCCGGGCGAGCCGGTGCACCGCGAGATTGGAAATGATCCGGAGCACGGAACGCCCGCCCGCGAGGCGCGCAAGTTCAGGGGCGAGCGCCTCGCACATCGTGTTGACCGCATTCATCCCACCCGCATCTCGGGCGTCGACGAGGAGATGGACCACGACCATCGTTCCGCGGGGCGAGGGGAGGATCCGGACCTCGATCTCTTTCGCTCCCCCTCCAAACTTGACGAGCACGGGGTCCTTCGCGTTGGCCGCGCTCAGCAGGGCGTCCCGTTGGTGGAGGATCCGCAACCGGGCGGCGGCCGGGTCGTGGACGTCCATGATCTGGACCTGGCCGATCATGACGGGGTCGGTGCTCTGCGCGAAAAACCCACCCGCGGCGCGCGCGACCTTCGCCGCGTTCGAGGCGGCGGCGACCACGCTGGGCTCCTCGATCGCCATCGGGACGAGGTAATCCTTCTCGTTAATGCGGAAATTGGTGGCGACCCCGAGGGGGAGCGGCATTACACCGATCACGTTCTCGATCATTCGGTCGAACACGGTCGGCTCGATCCCCGGCGGGAACTCCCAGGCGCGGGCCTCCTCGTCCGTGAGACCGGCCCACTGCTGGGCCACCGCCCGACGTTCGGAGATCGACTTGCGATAGAACCCGGAGATCTCCGAAGAATCGGTCATGGAGCCTCCTCGGTCCGCATGACTTCGGTTCCGGCATCGGGGGGCGCCCGCGCGACGACGACTTTGGCCGGACGGAGGACCCCGCCGTAGAATCGGTACCCTTGCTGGACGATCTCGGTGACGGCACCCTCCGAGACCTCCGGGGTCATCGGCGCCTCGCCCACCGCCTCTTCCTCGTCGGGACGGAACGGTTGCCCAACCACGGCGATCGGCTCGACCCCCTCGTGCTTCAGGAACGTGGACCACTCTCGGTCGAGCAGCTCGATGCCGTGGCGGACGGGGTCGGTCGCTGGAAGCGGGGCAACGGCCGCTCGAGCCGACCGGGAGGCTTCGAAGATCGGGAGAAGTTCCCGGATGACGCCGGCGCGGGCTTGACGGGTGACCGCCTCCCGGCTCTTCTCGGTGCGACGTCGGAAATTCTCGAAGTCGGCGAGGAGATACCGGTATCGACTGGCCCAATCCTCAGCCACGTCGGGGGAGGCAGGCGGAGCGTCGTCCGGGGGCGGGGGCCGCGGCTCCGACGGTGGAGTCTCGTTCACCTCATCGGGCATGAACACCGCCGCGAGCAGGGGACCTGCGCTATTAGGGCTTCTCGCAGCGGGAACGGGAGACCGGGACGGCCCGGCCGGCGCACGTACGTGGGGCCTCTTCCGCGGTCTTCCGGAACCGAGTTCCGGGTCGAAAAAAGACCGCTCCGGACGACTCATTTTTCCCGCGCGGCCCAAGCGTTATAACGCATGCCGGGCTCGTCTCAATACGTCGGTTTTCACTGACGGTTTCCAATGGCCCAGGACACGATGCAACCCCTCGCGTACGACGCGAGTTCCATCCAAGTTCTAGAAGGCCTTTCGGCCGTCCGAAAACGCCCCGGAATGTACATCGGCTCGACCGATGCGCGGGGCCTGCTCCACCTGGTCAACGAGGTGGTCGATAACTCGATCGATGAAGTGCTCGCGGGAGCGTGTACCCAGATCGACGTAACCCTCCACGCGGACGGCACGTGCTCGGTCCGCGACAACGGTCGGGGGATCCCCGTCGAGGAGCACCCGAAGTACCATCGACCGACGCTCGAGATCGTGATGACCGTGCTCCACGCCGGTTCCAAGTTCGACCGAAAGTCGTACAAGGTTTCGGGCGGGCTGCACGGCGTCGGTGTCCACGTCGTCAACGCGCTCTCCGATTGGCTGGAGGTGCGGGTCCGGCGGAACGGTCACGAGTACTTCCAACGGTACGAACGGGGAGCGCC
>JAKIVW010000025.1:0-8674 GCA_022750355.1 Thermoplasmata archaeon | reverse complement strand
AACGGAGACTCGGTTCAAGCCTGACGGAACGGTCCTCGAGACCGTCGTCTTCGACAAGGAGACCGTCTCCCGTCGCCTGAAGGAACTCTCCTTCCTCAATCCGGGCGTGATGATCAATTTCCGGGACGAACGCGATAGCACCTCCGAATCGTTCCACCACGCGGGAGGGATCGCCGAGTTCGTCGAGGACATCAACCAGGCCGTGACGGCCCTGTTCAAACCCCCGATCTACCTGCACGCGAAGCGGGACACGACCGACATCGAGGTCGCCCTCCAGTACAATGACGGGTACAACGAAACCACTCTCGCCTTCGTCAACAACATCAACACCGTGGACGGGGGCACGCACGTTGTCGGACTCCGGGCCGCCCTGACCCGGACGCTGAACGATTATGCCCGCCAACGCGGATTCGTGAAGGGCGACAAGGAGAGCCTGACCGGCGAGGACGTCCGAGAAGGGCTCACCGCCGTACTTTCCATCAAGGTGCTCGAGCCCCAGTTCGAGGGCCAGACGAAGGCTCGGCTCGGAAACTCCGAGGTCAAGGGACAGGTGGAGAGCGCGGTTCACGACAAGCTCGCCGAATTCCTGGAGGAACACCCGTCCGTGGGCCAGACCTTGATCGCGAAAGCGGTCCAGGCGTCCCAGGCCCGGGAGGCGGCCCGAAAAGCGCGGGAACTGACCCGTCGGAAGGGGTTGCTCGAGGGGGGCGGCCTGCCCGGGAAGTTGGCCGACTGTCACTCCCGAGATCCGGCCGTTTGCGAGCTGTTCATCGTGGAGGGCGACAGCGCCGGCGGTACCGCGAAGCAAGGCCGCGACCGAGAATTCCAAGCGATCCTCCCGTTGCGCGGGAAGATCCTCAACGTCGAGAAAGCGCGGCTGGACCAGATGCTCCAGAACGAGCAGGTCCGAGCGCTGATCACGGCGATCGGCATCGGGATCGGCGACGAGATCGACGTCTCGCGGCTCCGCTACCACAAGATCATTCTGATGACCGATGCCGACGTCGACGGCTCGCACATCCGCACCCTTCTCCTGACGCTGTTCTACCGGAAGATGCCCGTGCTGATCACCGAGGGCCACGTGTACATCGCCCAGGCCCCGCTCTACCGGATCCAGAAGGGGAGCCGTCTCGCCTATGCCTACTCCGACGCCGAGCGGGACAAGGTCCTCGCGGAGCACGGCGGGATGAAGGGCGTGACGATCCAACGGTACAAGGGACTGGGCGAGATGAACGCGGGTCAGCTCGCGGAGACCACGATGCATCCCGGCGCGCGTACGCTCCTGCGCGTCACGGTCGACGACGCCGGTCGGGCGAACGCGCTGTTCCAGATCCTGATGGGCGAAGAGGTGGAACCCCGTCGCGCCTACATCCAGGAGCATGCCGTCGAGGTCACCAACCTCGACATCTAGGCGGACACGCGTGGCAGAATCCCCGAACGGCGAGGC
The DNA here is from genome assembly GCA_022750355.1 of Thermoplasmata archaeon. GTDB lineage: Archaea > Thermoplasmatota > Thermoplasmata > Lutacidiplasmatales > UBA184 > Lutacidiplasma. The sequence goes on along the minus strand of JAKIVW010000025.1, from coordinate 7,227 downwards.
GACGGTTCCGGACGCGCTGAAGGCCGTCGGCTTCCTCGGTCCCGGCCTCCCCTCCCGAGCCGTGCTCCACGGCGCCGGAGGGACGGTCGTACTGCTCACCACGTTGGACTCGGAAGGTCGGGTGATCCCGCGGGGCCTGTGGGTCGCCAAGGACGGGATCCATCGATTGGGACCTCGGCCTCCCGCCAGCCTCCTCACCGAGAGCCTGCGTCTTACCGGGGCGACGGCCGAGCTCGTGAATCTCCTGCAGGCCGGCGCCCGTTCGGACCTCGAACGCCTCGAGGGACTGGGCGAACGCGTGGACGGGATCGAAGAAGAGTGGGAGACGGTCGCGCTCGGGGAGTTGGGAAAACTCAACCGGTTGCACCGGAACATTCGGAAGTCGATCGGCCGATTCTCCGTCGCGGTCCAAGAACTCGACGGCCCGTTCGGGGGACGATTTCCCGGGCTCGAGCAGGCACTCCCCCGCGTGCAAGCGGAATTCACGCATCTCGAAGAATACTCGGCCGGCGTGGGCCAGTCCCTGCGGGACCTCCTCGCCCTCCGCACGGCGGCCGAGGCGAACCGCCTTTCCGAGGCGACGAACCGACTCGGCCAAGTCTCCAACCAGATCGCGGCGTACGCCAACACCTCCAACATCCGGATGCTCGGGATCGCCTACGTCGCGCTGGTCCTCGCCCTCGTCAGCGCGGTCGTCCTCATCCCCAACACCGCCGCCACGATCCTCGGGATGCCGAGCGCGTCGTGGGTACCGGGCCTCTGGGTCGATGTCATCCTGACCGTCCTTGCGATCCTTCCGATCGTCGTCGTCTTTTCCCGCCCCTGGGTGAAGGGAGTCCTGGGTGGACTCGGCTCGATCGAGGCCCGCACCCGAGAGGGGCTCCGGGACCTCCCCGAGATCTCGCCCGCCCAGGTCGACAGTCCGGCGGTCGAGCGGGAACTCGCGTCGGCACCCCCGCGGAGCCCGCCATGACCGGTGCGGCACCGACCCCCCCTCGCGTGTTCCGGGACGCGCTCGTGGTGACCCAGGACGCGAGCCGTCGGGTGCTCCGGACGGACGTGCGCGTCGAACAGGGGAGGTTCGCCCACGTCGGTCCCCACGCTCCGACCGAGGGGGCCGAGGTGGTGGACGCGGGGGGACTCGCACTCGTCCCCGGATTCGTCAACCTTCACACTCACGTGGCGATGCACCCCCTGCGGGGCATCGCGGACGACCGCGACCTCGCCGGATTCCTCGAAACGCTGTTCGCCGTCGACGCGCACCGCACGGAGTCGGATGTCGAGGCCGGTGCGCGGGCCGGGATCGCGGAGATGCTCCTCGGAGGGACGACCTCGTTCCTCGACCTGTACTATTTTCAGGACGCCGTCGCGCGCGCGGTCGTGGACCTCGGGGCGCGCGGGTTCCTCGGTTGGGCCGTCCTCGACCCGGAAATGACGACCCAAAAGGGTCGGCCGCTCGACAACGCCGCGGCGTTCATCGGCCGATGGAAGGATCACCCTCGGGTGACCCCGCTCGTGGCCCCGCAGGGCGTCTATGTGTGCGGGCCGGAAACCTGGCTCGGAGCCCGCGACCTCGCCGCTCGCGAGACGACGCTGGTGCACTACCACCTGTCTGAAACCCGGAAAGAGATCTCCGAGCACGAAGCCAAGACCGGAAGGCGACCGGCCGACTGGTTGGGCGAGATCGGTTTCCTGGGGCCGGGACAGGTGGCGGCGCATGCGGTATGGCTGACCGGCGGCGAGATCGCCCTCCTGGCCCGCGCCGGGGTCGGGATCGCCCATTGTGCCAGTTCCAACCTGAAGCTCGCATCGGGCGGTATCGCCCCGATCGTCGAGCTGAGGGCGGCGGGCGTCCCCGTGGGACTGGGTACCGACTCCGTCGCTTCGAACAACTCTCTGTCCATGCTACGGGAGATCCATCTCGCGGGGCTGGTCCAGAAGAATCACCGGTGGGATGCGGCGGTCCTTCCCGCCCAGCAACTCCTGGACCTCGCTACCATTGAAGGAGCGCGCGCGCTGGGACACGAGGGGCGGCTCGGATCGATCGAAGTCGGCAAGGCGGCCGATTTCTCCCTCTTCCGGCTGGACCACCCCACCCTCCAGCCCGCCCGTCCCGAGGCGCTGGTCTCCCACCTCGCGTACGCGGCGGCCGATGACGCGATCGAGTCGGTGTACGTTTCGGGGGAGTGCGTCGTGGACCGTCGCCGACTCGTACGGGCGGACTGGAACCAGATCCGGGCGGACCTCGACGCCGCGGCCAACGCCCTGTGGGCCGCGCGCCCGAAGTAGCCGGGTCACTCGATCTCCAGGGCCCGGGCCAATCCCCGCCGGACCGCCTCGGCCACTCGGTCCGGAGCTTCGTCGAGTCCCCTCTCTTCCAACCCCATGAGTCGGTCCGCGACCGACGGGTCGGGGAATGCGAATACGTCCCGAACGAGGGCACGGTCGACCCGGTGGGAGAGAGTCCCGTGATGCAGGAGCGTGGACCCCGTCAGGTGTTGCGCGGCGGCTCCGACGATCCTACCGTCGACCTCGAGCACGTACCCGCGGGGGCCCAACGGGCAGTACTCCTCCGAGAGTCCGGGGGCCGGGACCCAGGCGCTGGCGAGCCCGTAGGTTGCGAGTGCAGTGACGACGCCCGCGCCGAGCCTCGAATACCCGTGCACGTACGTTCGGCCGACGAGTCGATGCGACCGAGGAAGGACGACTGCCCAGACGAGGTCACGCGGGAGGTGAAGGATACCGGTCCCGCCCGAAGACCGCCGGACGACGGGTAGGCCCCTCGAGCGCGCTCGACCGAGGTACGGAACCTCGTCCGGGACTCCCACCCCTACGGACACGACCGTCCCGTCGAGGACGGCCACATGAACCGCCGGGGCACCCTCTCGCAGGAGGTTCCGCTGTGCCTGCACCGCCGTCGAGAAGGACCCCCCGGGGTCCCGGTCGCTGCTGGCATCCGGCACCCGGACTCACTCCGGAAGGGCATCGTTCGCGCTCTCTAAACAGTAAAGACCCCCCGGCCGTCGGTCGGCCATGGCCGAACTGGGCGAGTACCTCCTCCATTCCGGGGACCGTGCCCCGGATTTCCAGCTCCCCGGGGTCGACGGGAAGACCTACCGGCTCTCCGACTTCGACTCCTACCCGCTGCTGGCCGTGGTGTTTTGGTGCAATCACTGCCCCTACGTTCAGGCCTGGGAAGGACGGACGATCGACCTGGGGCGGAGGTACGGACCCCGAGGGGTCGGGTTCGTCCTCATCAATTCCAATGACGCGCGGGCGTACCCCGAGGACCGATTGGACGCGATGGTCGTCCGCGCCCGGGATAAGGGCTACCCGTTCCCCTACCTCGTGGACGAGTCCCAGGCGACGGCGCGGGCCTACGGTGCCCTCGTCACCCCCCACCCGATGCTGTTCGGGCCGGACCGGAAGCTCCTCTTCCAAGGCAAGATCGACAACAATCATCAGTACCGGGATCGGGTGACCGAGAAGTATCTGGAACGAGCGATCGAACAGGCCCTGGGTCAGACCCCGGTCTCTCCGGCCGAATTAACGGTCGCGGGCTGCACCGTCAAGTGGAAGGCCTGAACGGCGTTCCCGGCCCGGGCGGCGGACCGCTCCCCGACGTGCTTTCAGAACACTCCGACGCACGTCGAACGACCGGAGCAGTTCCGGGTGGATCGGAGCCCCCGCCACATCGAGCCGGGCGGCGATCGAGACCTTTCCGGCCAGGGCGCGGGCCAGCTTCCCCCGCTCGCCTCTCGGGGCGGACTGGATCGCGGGGTGGGTGAACAGGAGGCCGTGCCGTGGGGGAGGTGCGCGACCCCTCAAGTGTTCGAAGAAGGCCCGTTCTGCGCCGAGCACTTGGACCGTGCTGGACGGCAAGCGGGCGAGGCGCTCCAGGCCACCCGCCTGCGCCATCATTCGCGCCGCGAGTTCCGGCCCCAGGAGCGCGGAGACATTGGGGGCGCGGACCGGCGCGGTCGCTTCGATCGCCTGGGTCAACGCGTGCCGCGTCCCTTCGACGGACCGGAACAGCTCGGCGAGTTTGCGTCGCGCGTCCGTCAACGACGGGTCGCGGGGGGAGAGGTGGGAAGGGACCGGGGTGGCCATCGCCTCCCGGGCCGCCCGGTCGTGGTCGCCCGGGTCGATTTCGGGCCGGTCTCGGGAGACCCAGGTGCCGAGACGCTCCCCGATCAGGTTCCGGACCCGGTCGAGGTCGGCGGCCGCGCGGACCGCCTCCTGCACATGGATGCTCGGATCCCATTCGACCTCCAGCGCCCGTTCGGCCTCGGCCAGGAGGAGGGCTCGGTGGAGGAGCGGGTCGATGCCCGAAGCGATGGCGTCGATGGCCGCATCGGAGGAGGGGTCGAATCGGAGGCCGTGTTCCGCCAGCCGGCGGTCGCGCGTCACCCAGTCGGCCGATCCCCGTTCCCCCAACAGTTCCTGTTCCTCGGGGGTGAGGCCTCCGGCTCGACGTCGGGCCGTCCGCTCCGTCAACTGTACCGGATCCAGGGGGGAAGGGAGGGCACGGACGACCGTGCCGTCTTCGACCAAGAAGGCCCCGAACCAGGTCGAGACGAACGCTCGGGTCATCCCCCTCTTGCCCCCGTACCGGCGCGGGGGAGTCGGTCCGCCCGAGCTCGGGGCTTGGGTGGAGGGACGCTCACGAGTGCGGGCAGGCCGCCGCGCATAAATAGCCCAGCTCGGGTCGAGCGTCGCCATGCCGGAAGAACCCGCGCGCGCGCTCGTCCGTTCGGAACGGTCGGGAACGACGCTGGTACTCACGATCGACCATCCACCGGTGAACGTCCTCTCGCGCGCCGTCCTCGAGGCCCTGCTGGAGCGGCTGGACGAAGCAGAGTCGGACCCCGCCGTGCGCGTGGTCGTGCTCGCAAGCGCCGCGGCGAAGGCGTTCGCCGCGGGTGCCGATATTCGCGAGATGGCGTCCATGGGACCGGACCAAGCGCGGATCCACGGCGCTCGTGGCCAAGCGGTCACGCGGCGGATCGAACGATTGCCGGTTCCGGTCATCGCCGCCGTTCACGGAGTCTGCCTGGGAGGGGGGTGTGAAGTGGCGCTCGCGTGTGATTTTGTGATCGCGACCCCGGACGCCTTGTTCGGGCAGCCCGAGATCAATCTGGGAGTCACGCCCGGCTGGGGCGGATCCCAGCGGCTTCCCCGGCGCATCGGAGCGGCGCGGGCTCGCCGGTGGATCTACACGGGCCAGTCGGTCACGGCGACGGACGCCCAAGCGCAGGGCTGGGTCGATCAGGTGGTCAGCCGCGAACAGCTGCTCCCCACGGCGCTCGCCTTCGCGGCGGAATTGTCCGGCAAACCCCCGCTGGCCCTCGCGGCCGCGAAGTACGAGGTCCTTCGAGCGAGCGACCCCGGGATCGATGCGGACCTCGCGTACGAACTTGACCTCTGGGCTCGGTTGTTCGGGACCCGGGACCAGCGAGAGGGGATGCAGGCGTTTCTGGAGAAGGGAAAGGCCCCTTCGCACGACCGTTCGGGTTGGGCCGAGAGCTCGGAAGGATTCCCCTGGGGGAACGGGGCCACCCCGGAAGCAGCCAGCCGGGCGAGCGGAAAGCGGAAAAGGGACGACGGGTCGGGTCGGGACTGACGCCGCGGTGGCTCAGCTGGTAGAGCGGCTCCTTGGTAAGGAGCAGGTCGAGGGTTCAAATCCCTCCCGCGGCTGTTTTCCCTTTCTCGACCCGGGCCACAGAACCGGCGACGTGTCCGACCGGCCGATGACCGCCGGCGGTGTTCCAACCGCGCGTCGGCCGATACCGACCGGGCCGGTATCTCCGGGGGAAATCCCTCGAACGGATCGATCCCCCGCACCCTCCACGAGTGGATTGTTCTCAGGAGTTCCGATCGGCGCCTACTTCTTCATGAAGTGGGAGATCTCCCAAAGATTTCCCTCGGGATCCTCAAAATAGGCGATCCTCTGGCCCCAGGGGTGGGTGGTCGGGGGTTTCACAAAATGGACCCCCTTGGCCCGCAACGCCTCGTACTCCCGGTCGACATCCTCGACGAAGACCGCATAGAAGGTACGGTGGATCGTGTCCTCCTTCGGTCGAACTTGGGCTTCCGAGATCAACTCGGCGACGTTGGCTACCGTGATCAGACCGAGGACCAGGCCGCCCTTCTTACCGTCGATCGAGAAGAAGGCGCTTTCCGCATCTTGGAAATTCACCGCGAACCCGAGGGTATCGCGATAGAACGCCGCGCATTTCTCGAGGTCTCGGACCGGAAGCACGACGGCGTTCACGTGATCGATCAAGGCACCGTCGGAACCGACGGTGGTTACAAAAGGGTGCCCTCGGCGGTCGTGCTCCCCCGCCGGACTGACCGCAGATTTCGACCGTCCCCCGCGAACGCGAAGGTCCCGGGTCCGGCCAAACCACTAATCGAGTGGGGGCCTCGAGGAGAACATGGATCCGGGAAAATTCGGAGCGGTCGCTCTCCGTGGGCGGGAGATCAACAATCCGCTCCGGGTCGACTCGTTGGACCGGATCATCTCGCGCTGCGATCCGCCCCCCGGCGCTCGCGTCGTGGACGTGGGTTGCGGGAAAGGAGCGTTCCTCTTTCGACTCGCCGAACGACGAACGGTGCTCGGGGAAGGGATCGATATTTCCGAGGGTGCGATCCGGTATGCGTCTCGCCACGTCGCGCCCGGACCGAAGCGGGGGTCCTTGCTCTTCCGATGTGCGGACGCGAGGACCCAGCCGACCCCGCAGCCGGCGTACCACCTGGCGGTTTGCTTGGGGGCGACCCACGCCTTCGGCGGCCTGGCCCCGACCCTGCGCGCCCTGGGGGGTTGGACGGTGCCCGACGGCTGGATCGTGGTCGGAGAAGGATTCTGGAGACAGCCTCCCGCTCCCGAGTATTTGGAGGTCCTCGGCGCACCTGCGGACGAGCTCACCGACGATCTCGGCAATGTCCGAATCGGAGAAACACTGGGGCTGACGCTCGTCGACCACTGGACCAGTTCGGCCGAGGAGTGGGACGAATTCGAGAGGGACTATCTCGACGGGATCGAGAGTTACGCGCGGGAAACCCCGGAGGATCCCGACGTTCCCGAGATGCTCCGTCGAATCCGGCGGTGGCGGCGAGCCTACCTACGATGGGGAAAGGAGACGCTCGGGTTCGGTGTGTATGTTTTCCGGAACGGTTCGCAGGGAGATTCCCCACGGCCCGGAGCGGGTGGGGCCGACCCCACCA
>JAKIVW010000148.1 GCA_022750355.1 Thermoplasmata archaeon | reverse complement strand
ATCCAGGCGCCCAACCACCTCACGGTCATCAACGTGGCCCTGATCCTGATCGGCCTCTTCGAGATCTATCAGATCGCGGCCCTCGGCAGCGTCCGGGTCGCGCGGAAGCAGCTCGGTCTGGATACCCCACCGAAACAGGGAGTTCAGTAGCATGGCAGGTGGAGTCTCGGGGGCGGCCAGTGGAGGGATCCTGGGGCTGGTCCTGGTCCTGATCGCGCAGCAGTTCGGCTACATCGATTTCTCGTCCCTCGAGCAGACGCTCATTCTCATCATCCTGGTGATCCTTGTCTTCGCGGTCGTTTTCGGGATCGCGGGTCGGATCATGAAAGCCGCGGCGGTCCGCCGGGCCAAGTCACAGGCCCACCCGTCGGAAGACCCGAACCCTGAGTCGGGGACGCCGCCTCCGCCGCCCGCCGCACCGGGCACCCCGCCGGCCTAGAACGACGGTACGATGGCCGCACTGGCCGCGGACGGGTCACCGACGTCCACCGCGAGCGGTCCGGAGAACGAGCGGACCCGGCGAGAGAGCTCCCGCGCGAACCCAGCCGGGTCGGACGGTGAGAAGAACAACGGGTAGTCAGCCGGCGAGACGAGCAACCCGAACGTGTCCGTGTAGATGGAATCGAACGAGCCGATGCGCGGGCTCCACATCCGGCCCCGCCACCCCCACGAGCCGAAGAACCCGATCGGACTCAGGTCCCGGATGCTCGCGTAGTCGATCTGGCGGACGTCTTCGAGCGCCATTCGACGGCCCCCCAGCAGGCGCTGGGCGTGCAGATACTGGTCGTCGATCATGTACCGGGTGGAGAGATACCGGACCAACAGGAAGAGCACCAGGGCGATCAGGGCGTAGGGGACCCAGAACTGAACGGAACCCTCTCGGAAGATCACCAGGATGACGATCAGCAGGACTACGTAGGCGCCGACGTTCCATGCGGAGATCTTCCCCCGGTCGTGGTAGCGGCCCCGGTGGTCGATGTGACCCGTTCGCGCGGGTGACGAATCGGGGGCCGTCTTCGGGTGCGATGACCCAGCCACTTCCGACCACTGCACGCACCGTTCATATCGGCTTGCGGGGGGGTGGACGGGCCCTCATGCGAGGCCCCCCCAGGGGGGAGGTAGCCGGCGAGTTCACGTGGCAGGGGGAGTGCGCCCACGCCGGTTCAGCATGAACCCGATCCCGATCCCGGCCACCAGAAGCAGGCCGGCCCAAGCGACCAGTGGTAGGCCGCCAAGGAGGCTTGAACCAGGTCCGGAGCCCTGAGTCAAAGGCTGAGAGTTTGGCGCGGTACTCGGCCCGGGACTCATTCCCCGGCCCGGAAGGGGGGCGGAGGAGTTGGTCGAACCGTTGCCGCCCGACCCTGTTCCGCTCCCGGAGCCGTTCGTTCCGCTTCCGGTGCCCGAGCCCGTACCGTTCCCGGTCGAATTACCGGTGGCATTACCTGTAGAATTACCGGTGGCATTACCTGTAGAGTTACCGGTAGAATTGCCAGTGGAATTCCCGGTTCCACCGCCGGAGCCTCCCGTCGAGTTCCCCGTGGAGTTACCGGTTCCGTTTCCCACACCCGTCGGAGCGGTCGGGCAGAAGGAAAAAGTGTCGTTGAAGTACGAACCGGTCGCCGGGTTGGTGGAACTGGCGACGAAGCCGCCGTAGAGGATCAGGCAACCCGAGGAGTTTTGAGCCATCCCCGCGCCCCAACGGGCGGCGGGAGCGCCCCCGGACCCGCCGATCGGCGTCCATGTGGAGTTGACGTAGAGCCACGTATCCGCGAGGAAGTTCCAACCGTCGTGACCGCCAAAGAGGACCAACCCACCGAGGTTGGCGTCGAAGGCGAGAGCGCCGTTGTTCCGCCCCTCCGGACCGGAGGCGCCCACGACCTGGGTCCAAGTACCGTTGGCGAAGGTCCAGGTGTCCGCGGTGTTGTAGATCGACCAGTTGAAGCCACCGAACAGCACGACGCTCTGGGTCGCGGCATCGAAGGCCATCATCGCCGAGTCCCGTGCCCCGGGCGAGGTTGTCGGGAACAGCTGTGTCCACTGCCCACCGGCGAACGACCACGTATCGCCGTAGTCGGCGCCCGCGTACGATTCGGTGGCCGCCGAAGTGAGGGTTCGATAGTCGCCCCCGCCGAAAAGGATCGAACTTCCCGTCACCGGGTCGTAGGCGAGGCTCGCCGCAGAGCGGGCTGCCGGCGATACCGTGGAGAAGACCTGGGTCCAACTGCCATGAAGGAACGTCCAAGTGTCGTTCAGGAAGGAGGTCGTGCTGTTCCCCCCGAACAGGAGGACCGCTCCGCCTTCCGAGCTTCCGTCCCAGGTCATGGAGCTGTAGAACCGGGCCGGAGGGCTCACGGCCGGGAACAGCTCCGTCCACGTGCCGTTCGCGAACGTCCATGTCTCATTGGACGGCGTGCACGCGGCGTACCAGAAGTCGCCCGCGATGCAGCCCCCGAACAGGACGTCATACCCGTCGATAGGATCGAAGGCGAACGCCGAGCCCACTGCCAGCCCCGGAGGACTGCCGGGCGGAGCAAGTTGAGTCCACGGCGAGGAGAAGCTTGAGGAGCCGTTCAGGGTTCGAACGGACAAAGTGGGGGCATGGAACCCCGCAGGGGGGGCCGCGGCGATGGAGGACCCGGGAAGTCCGAGGAATCCAACCAGGGCGAACGCAACTACCGCCAGGACGAACGCCGAACTCCCCGCGATACAATGATTCGGCGGAGCCTCCGTGGAAAACAAGGTCCCCGGCGCGCGATACGCTCGAGGGTTGTGGGCCTGCGTCACAGAGTTCGGAAAGGCTTCCCCAGTTAAAGAGCCTCACCGCATAGATGCGGCGTTTATGATTCGATTCCCGCCCGGCCCCCGGGAAACGAAAACGAACCTGCCGCCAGGGTCTACTTTCTAACGAGGGGGGAGCGGTTCGGCGAGCCCGGTTTCGAGGCACTCTGTCGAAGTTCTCGGGCAAACTCGAAACCTCGATCGGTGAGGTAATAGACTTGCATTCGGCGAGTTTTTCCCGTCACATGACGAAGTTCTCGCCCGATGAGTCCGGACTCTTCCATGCGCAACAGGACCCGTGCGAAGCTCCCTTGCTGTTTTCCGAGTACGGCAGCGATCCCTTCTTGGGTCCTTCCGACGGGAGCCAGATGGGTCGGCCCGATCGGTCCCAAGCTGAACAGGTGGAGCAGGATGCGGGTGGAGAGCGTAGGGGAGGGTGCGCTCGGGGGCCCCGTCTCCACCGGATCCGGTGTTGAACGGCTCAATGTGCCCGGCGCTGCATCCGCCACCTCGGGGACCTCGGGGAGGTCAGCGCTCGGAGTGAGTTCGGGGGCGGGGGCCCCGGAGAAGGTGGTGACCAACGGAGTCCCGGTCAGGGTTGGAACTTCTGCGGGGGTGGATCCCGTTCGGCGGCGCCATCCCACGGCGATTCCCGCAGCAAGGACGAACGCCACTACCACGACGATCGTGGCAAGCGCCCAAAACGGAAGGACGGATTGGCTACCGGAGCTCGGAGCGGGGGCCGGCAGTACGTGGATGGTCATCGCGGCACTGCCCACTTCGCCGTTGCCGTCGCTCGCGGAAACCGTGAGCGAATAGTTGCCCGCGAGAGGGTAGGTCACATTCCAATAGTCGCCACCGGATTGGAACGCCCCTCCGGACTCGTCTTGCCAGGAAATTGAGTAGGGCGGTCCTCCCCCGGTCAGTACGGCTCGAACGCTCACGTCGAAGGGGGCCACTCCCGCGCGGGCGCTTTCATTGAGGGACACGGAGAAGGGGAAGGCGACGAAGACCGTCGCTACGGCCTCCGAAACGTTTCCCGCCCTGTCGCGGACGGAGACGGTCAGCGGATAGGTCCCTGCAGTCGAGTAGGTTGCATTCCATACCAGTCCGCCGGGCGCGAACGGCGAGGACGAATCGTTCTGCCAAGAGAGTGTGTACGGCGCCTGACCCCCGGTCACCGTGGCCCGTGCGGAAACGGTGAAGGGGGCATCTCCCGAGAAGCGGGTCGCATTGAGGCGAACCCCGAGCGAAGAGGGGGGCACCGGCGGGAGCGCATGGACGGCTCCGGTTGCCGAGAGTACCCCTCCTCCCGAATCGGTCATCCGGAGCGTCAGCAGAGTAGTTCCGGGGACTTCGTACGTCGCACTCCAAGTGGAATTTCCCGGGACGGGTCCTCC
>JAKIVW010000147.1 GCA_022750355.1 Thermoplasmata archaeon | reverse complement strand
TCGTCGCCAACCTCCTCCCGACGGGCCCCGTCGAGGAGAGCGCGGACTTCCTACCAGCCACCGCGGTCACGTTCGCGGAAGTCGGCCTCGCGCCGGGGACTCTGTGGACCGTGACGGTGCGCGGGGTCGAGCAGCGCTCGACGACCGGGACGATCGAATTCTACGAGATCCCGGGCACCTGGGCCGACCAGGCCGGCAACGTCACCGGCTACCAGCTGATCACGCCGGGGCAGGGTGCCTGGTGGCAACGGACCCTGGTCGTCGGAAGCGCCGCCATCATCCTTCCCGTGAACTACACCCAACTCGACCCTTCCGGGATAGAGTACACCGTCACGTTCGCCGAGGCCGGACTGCCGGCCGGTCAGCAGTGGTCGGTGGCGGTACGCGGTGTCACGGAATCCGGGACCACTCCGGCGCAGCTCCCCCTCCGAGAACTTTCCGCAGCCTACGGATTCAGCGCGGGGTCTGCGGGAGGCTACGTCCTCGCCTCGCCGCTGTTCTTCACCGTAGCCGGAGCGAATCTTTCCGTGGCGGTCGATTTCACTCCGCAGAACCGGGTCATCTGGAACGAAACCGGGTTGGGGCCCGGACTCAACTGGTCGGTCCTCCTCGCCGGGAAGTCCTTGCTCGCGAGCTCCGGCGGATGGGTGACCGACCGGCTCCTGAACGGGTCGTATCCCTACACGATCTTTGGCCCGCCGGATTTCGTCCCGATTCCCGGGGCTGGAACCCTCGACCTTACGGGAGAAGGAGCGACGGTCGAGGTGCAGTTCGTTCTCGCGACGTTTGGAGTCACGTTCGAGGTCAACGGGCTACCGAGAGGCGAGCAGGTTCAGATCCGGCTCTCGGACTTCAACCAGTCGACGACCCTCTCGTCGGTCACGTTCCACGTCACGAACAGCACCTACGACAACGGGACGTACCAGCCCAACCGGGTCTACACATTCGACGTCGTTTCTCCGGACGGATACTACGCCTCCCCGGGCGGGGGAAACGTGTCGGTTCAAGGTCAACCGGTAGTGATCACCGTCGCGATCCTCCCGGTCGGGCCCGGACCCGCACCGGTCACGGCCCTTTTGATGTCGGCGACGTCGGCGGCCCTGGCCCTAGGTATCGCGGCCGCGAGCATGTACTTCCTGCTCACAGCGCTTCGGCGCAGGACGAGCAGATGGTTCAACTGACGGGGCCCCGAACCCAGCCGGCGCCCGCGCGGGCCTCCAGGTAGGATGAGGCTCCCCCACGTTCTGGGGGGAGGGGGGACGAGTGGGGCCGGACCTTGGAACCGCGTCCGGTAGCCCCTCTCACAATACTGTGGAGGGAGGGACTGGCTCGGAAGGCCTAATAGGCCCATTGGCCCAGCCGGACGGCTTCCGGGTCCCACCGAACATGCGTTTTCCAAGGTTCGGGGTCGCTCTCGCAGTCGGCGTGGTGTTGCTCCTAACGCTGCCCGCCTTTCTGGTGGGCGTAGGACTCGCGACCGGGCCCTCGGGCGCCCCACCGCTCCTCCCGGGCACCACCATCACGACCACGCTCGTTCTGCAGCCCGGCCACAATGCCTCGAGCACGCTCTGGGGCACGACGCTGTCCCCTCGTGCGAACCTCCTGCCGAACGAGGCCGACCTGGTCAACGCCACCCCCGACCGTACGATCCTTTGGCCCGGAGGGACCGCGGGTGACAAGTTGAACCCGTTCAACGACACCACGGTCGGGTTCTACAAGAAGGGGCCTGTTTGGTCGAACGTCACGACCAACATCACCCAATTTGCCGCCTGGTGCCGCTCGATCGGTTGCACCCCGATCCTCCAGGTGCCGGGCGAGATCGATGATCCCGTCCTGGCCACCCAGATCGTGACCTGCGCCAACACGCCTACGACGGGCCTGTGTTTTGACCCGTACACCGGCACCAATATCGCGGGCTGGGGGATCGACCCCGCCTTCTGGGAGATCGGCAACGAACCGGGCCTCTGGACGCAGTGGAAGCTGCCGTGGTCCGAGTGGTCAGAGACGAACACCCTCATGACCGGCCCCTCGGGCTATGCCGCCGAGGTCGAACAGTACATCCAAAACATGACGCTGGTCGACCCCCAGATCCAGATTGTCGGCCTTCCCGGCCTCGGCACAGGAGTCTCGGGACTCTCGGCTCTGTGGGTGGATGCCATCTACAACGACACCGCAGCGAACGGCTCCCAGGCAAACCTGGCAGGGACCGCCATCCACGTCTACCCGGGGGGCGACGCGAACGCGACGGTCAAGCCCACCTTGAGCCAGTTCTACGGGGCGCTCGCCCAGGGGAACCTCACCTCCTCGTGGGATCGAACGAACGAGGCGATCAACGGCATCTGCCTCACCCGAATGGCGGGGGTATGCGTCGCGACCGACGGCCGGCTGTTCATCACGGAAATCGGCACCGCCCTCTCGCACGATGGGTACGCGCCCTACAGCCCGGGTTTTCCGGGGGCGCTGGGGGCGGCCGACGAGGCGATCCAGGAGCTCGAGTTCCCCGGGAGCGAGCTCGCGAGCGTCGACCTCTACGGAACGGTCTTCGGCACCAACAATGCGTGGTTCAACCTGAGCGGCGGAGCCCGTCCGTCCTACACGCTTTCGAGCCAGATCCTGAACCACCTGGGGACCAACGCATTCCCCGTCAACACCAGCAACGCCAACCTCGAGGCGATCGTCACGATCAATCGCAATGACAGCGACCGGCATGACCTCTTGGTCGTGAATACCGCCCTCAACGACACGATCGATTTCAGCACGAATTTCCTCACCAACGCGGCCTCGATCCCGCCGGCCGAACGGGCCGCCGCCTTCAACTCGGCCATGCCCGTCCTGAACTGGACCTGGGCGGGGGTCGACACGACCATCACGGTCGCACCCGGCCCCTCGATCTACGGCGGACTCTACGACACCTCGGCTCCCGCCACCCCCGGACCCGTCGTGGGGACGGTAACCACCGGACTTCCGGCGACCGTATCCGTGGCGCCCCAGTCGCTCGTCCTCTTCGAAACCTACACCGCGCCCGCCTATCCCGTGAACTTCTCCGAATCCGGGCTCAACCTGAGTGCGACCGGTCCGACCCCGCACTGGTTCCTCGATGTGAACGGCACGCGCACCGCGACCAACCAGTCGACACTGACCCTCCTCCTCCCCTCGGGAAGTTACCCGACCTCGGGGCCCCCGGTGCTGGTTCCGATGAACGGGTCCGCGCTCATCCCGGAAGAGCGGTTGGTCCCGAAGGTCCCCACAGTAACGACCGTCGGCACGGCCCCCCTGAACATCACGTTCGGCTTCACCCAGCAATGGTGGATGAACATCACGTGGAATACCACGCGCGGTGCGGTCACCGCCTTCGACCCGAACGGCGGCCCCCAAATTCCGATACCGTACTGGTGGGACAACGACACGACGTTCCTCCTGCGGGTCCTTCCGAACGCCAGTTTCGCATTTTACACGTGGTATGGCCGCAGCGAAGGTCGCCACGGTTCGGTGAATGGAAGCGGGAGCTTTTCCGGATACAACCTCACCCTCTCCCTGACCCCGACCGACGCGATCGAGGAAGTCGCCGTCTTTGAGCCGGGGTACGCGATCAACTTCAACGAAACGGGACTCCCGACCGGGACTCCGTGGAGCGTTTCGTTGCGGGGCTTGAACGCGACGACCACAGGTTCTCTCTTGACCCTGTATGAAATTGACAGCGTCCCCGGCAACGGATGGTCGTACGCCGTACCCGACGTGACTATTCCGAACTCCGTGGTCCCCGGGAGCACCACGTACCGATTCAATCGCTCGGTGCCGGACGTCGTCGTAAACAACGCCGCTGTCACCATCCCGGTAAGTTTCCTGGAGTTGTTCCCGATCACGTTCACGGAAGCCGGCCTGCCGACCAATCACAGTTGGACGTGGAACGTCTACGTAGCGAACACGTCCGTCGTCAACACCAGCGGGTCGTTCTCCTACGTGGCCAACTCATTCTCCAATCCGTCGATCGTCGTGACCGAGGCGAACTCGACCAGCCCTACCGGATGGGGGTATGTGGTGCCGTACGTGTGACCGCCGACGCTGCGAAAAACCGGACACGCATTCAGACAGGCGCCGCAGCGAATGCACTGCAGCACGTCGCGCTGCTCCACGTCCGCGAGCAGCTCGCTGCGGCCATTGTCGAGGAGAATGACGTGAAATTCTTCGGGGCC